>CANETF010000004.1 GCA_947440575.1 Verrucomicrobiaceae bacterium | reverse complement strand
TTTTTTGATTTTGGGTGTGGTGGTGGCGTTGAGTGGATCGGTTTTGGCGGACGCGACGATTACGGTCAACGGGGTGCACAATTGCTGCGGCGGTTGTGCGAAGGGGATTACGAAGGCGATTGAATCCGTGAAGGGAGCGACGGCGGCGGTGGACGGGGAGACGGTGACGATCACGGCGAAGAACACGCCGACGGCGAAGAAGGCGTATGAGGCCTTGGTGGGAGCGGGTTACTCCGGGACGGGCGAGGGCGTTGAGGCGCCGAAGGAGGCGAGTTCAACGCGGGTGCTGAAGGGTGCGACCGTGAGCGGAGCGCATCTTTGCTGCGGGAAGTGTGTGAAGGCGGTGGAGAAGGCGGTGGCGAGTGTGAAGGGGGTGACGGGATCGAAGATCGAGTCGAAGGCGAGCGTGTTTGAGGTCGAGGGCGAGTTCAGTGAAGGGGATTTGATTGTGGTGCTGAACAAGGCGGGATTTCACGGGGTGGTGAAGTGATTTGACCGGCCAGATTTGGCCGTTTTTGGGGCAGGCTCGGGATGAGCCTGCCCTTCTTGTGATTGGAGCTTCCGGGAGAGGTGAAAAACAGCTTTCGCAAAATCTCAGAGATGCGCCATGTTGGCGGCCCTCAACTTATGTCTACTGAACGCAAGACCCTCGAAGAACGTGCCCAGATGTCTGATATTGACCGTCTGCGTCACTCTGCTGCTCATGTGATGGCGACCGCGATTTTGCGGTTGTGGCCGAGTGCTCAGTTTGCTTACGGGCCTCCGGTGGAGAATGGGTTTTACTATGATTTTGATCTGCCTGAGCACCGGATCACGCCGGATGATTTTGAGAAGATCGAGGCGGAGATGAAGAAGATTGCGAAGGAGAACCAGAAGTTCGAGTGGGTGGGGGTGAGCCGTGAGGAGGCGAAGGCGCTGGCGGAGAGCGGGCGGTTGGGTGGATTGTCGGAGCGGCCTGGGAATCCGAGTGTGTTCAAGCTGGATTTGATCGACAAGATTCCGGAGGGGGAGGAGATTTCCTGCTTCAAGAACGGGGATTTCATCGATCTATGCGCGGGACCTCATGTGGGTTACACGAGCAAGTGCAAGAATGTGAAGCTGATGAGTGTGTCGGCGTCCTTTTACATGGGGGATGAGACGAAGCCGCAGTTGCAACGGGTTTATGGGACGGCGTTTCCGAGCAAGGAGGAGTTGGAGCAGCACTTGGTGCAGTTGGAGGAAGCGAAGAAGCGGGATCACCGCAAGCTGGGGCGGGAGTTGAAGTTGTTTCACATTGATGAGGATGTGGGGCAGGGGTTGATTTTGTGGACGCCGAACGGGTCGGTGCTGAGGCAGGAGTTGCAGAATTTCATCAGTGAAGAGTTGAGGAAGCAGGGTTACAATCAGGTGTTCACGCCGCACATTGGGAAGTTGACGCTGTATAAGACGAGCGGTCACTTTCCTTACTACAAGGAGAGTCAGTTTGGGGCGATCATGGAGAATGAGGCGATGCAGCAGGCGGCGGATGCGGGCTGCACGTGCGCGGAGGTGATGGCGCGGTTGGATGCGGTTTCGGCGAAGCTGCGCAACCAACTGAATGAGCGGGCGGGCAAGGAAGTGATTCCAGAGAGCCGGGTGCTGCCGGATGAGGATTTGCTGGATGGGTTCATGCTGAAGCCGATGAACTGTCCGCATCACATCAAGATTTTTGATTCGCAGCCGCGGAGTTATCGAGATTTGCCGGTGCGGTTGGCGGAGTTTGGGACGGTGTATCGGTGGGAGCAAAGCGGGGAGCTGAATGGGTTGACTCGGGTGCGGGGGTTCACGCAAGATGACGCGCATTTGTTTTGCACGGAAGATCAGGTGGCGGCGGAGGTGCAGGGGTGTTTGAGCCTGGTCAAGATTGTGCTCGAGACGCTGGGGATGAAGGACTACCGGGTGCGGGTGGGATTGCGTGATCCGGACAGCAGCAAGTTTACTGGCAACGCGGAGCAGTGGGACAAGGCGGAGGCGGCGTGTCGGGATGCGGCGGCGACGCTGGGAGTACCGTTCACGGAGGAGCCTGGAGAGGCGGCATTTTACGGGCCGAAGATTGATTTTGTGATCAAGGATGTGATCGGGCGTGAGTGGCAATTGGGGACGGTGCAGGTGGACTATGTGCTGCCGGTGCGGTTTGATTTGAAGTATACGGGAGCGGACAACAAGGCGCATCGGCCAGTGATGATTCACCGGGCGCCGTTTGGCAGCATGGAGCGGTTTTGCGGCGTGTTGATCGAGCATTTTGCGGGGCATTTCCCGGCTTGGCTGGCACCAGAGCAGGTGCGGGTTTTGACAGTGAGTGAGAAGAGCGATGCGTTTGCGGATGAGGTTTTTGCGAAGCTGAAGGCGGCCGGGTTGCGGGCGACGCTGGTGAATGAGTCGGACAAGATCGGAGCGAAGATTCGGAACGCGCAATTGGACAAGGTGCCCTACATGCTGGTGCTGGGTGAGAAGGAGGCGGCTTCGGGTTCGGTGGCGGTGAGGCACAGCCGACGTGGGGACATTGGGGTGAAGGCGGTGGATGAGTTTGTGGCGGAGTTGCAGGCGGAGGTGAGGGAGCGGCGGATGTAGACCAATTCTCGAAAGGCTTGTCACCTTGCCCAGAGGCGGAGCGGTCTCAAGGGCTGCGTCAGCCGCTTGCCCGCTATGGATTGAATAGCGGGCTGCGCGACTTCCTTGCCACTGAAGCCGCTGCGCTCGTCGGATCAAAATGACCCTCTTTTCGAGAAACGGTCTAACGAGCAGGTCAAGAATGGGCATGCGTGTTCTGTAATGGGCACGCGATGGGGCTTGTTCTGGGGTGGGAGGTTTGAGAGAGTTGGGGTGTCCAACCGGGGCTTGAGTTTTTTCTCTGGCCTCATATCAGCCTGACCATGAAGATCTCGAAACGTACGGTGTTGCTTGTCGCCAGTGGTGACTTGCGTTTGTCTGCCAATCAGACGTGCTGGCCGGCGCAGGCGGCAATGGAAAAGGCGTTGGGGGAGGCGTTAGCGGCGGAGGGATGGACGTTGCAGCGGGCGCATGCGGTGAAGGCGAAGGAGAAGCATGGGTTCATTGCGAGTCAGAAGGAGGGGATGGAGGTGTTTTGGGGGATCGATCCGAAGGCACCGTTGATTGTGGCGGAGGCGGTGTGGCAGTATTCGCATCATGTGCTGGCGGGATTGAGCACGCATGAGGGGCCGATTTTGACGGTGGCGAATTGGAGCGGGCAGTGGCCGGGGTTGGTGGGGATGCTGAATTTGAATGGGTCGCTGACGAAGCAGGGGGTGAAGTATTCGACGCTGTGGAGTGAGGATTTTAAGGATGCGTTTTTTGTGAAGAAGCTGAGGGAGTGGCTGAAGACGGGGAAAGTGACGCATGATGTGTCGCACGCGAGGTCATTGGAGGCGGTGAAGGTGCCGGGGAAGGCGGCGGCGTTGGGCAAGCAGTTGGCGCGGCAGTTGGTGGAGGACAAGGCGATCCTGGGGGTGTTTGATGAGGGGTGCATGGGGATGTACAATGCGATCATCCCGGATCATTTGCTGCATGGGTGCGGGGTGTTTAAGGAGCGGTTGAGCCAGTCGGCGTTGTATCATGAGACGATGCAGGTGGCGGAGAGCGAGGGGCGGGCGGTTTATGATTGGTTGAGGAAGAAGGGGATGCGATTTCACACGGGGAAGCAGCATGAGACGGAGCTGACGGAGGCGCAGATTTTATTGCAGTGCCGGATGTATGTGGCGGCGGTGCGGATGGCGGATGATTTCGGCTGTGACGCGGTGGGGATTCAGTATCAGCAGGGGCTGAAGGATTTGTTGCCGGCGAGTGATTTGGTGGAGGGGATTTTGAATAACTTTGACAGGCCACCGGTGAAGAGTCGGGATGGTAAGCGGGTGTTGTATAAGGGGGTGCTGCTGCCGCATTTCAATGAGGTGGATGAGTGCGCGGGGTTGGATGCGATTTTGACGCAGCGGGTGCATTTGGCGCTGGGGCAACCGATGGAGAACACGCTGCATGATGTGCGGTGGGGGGATTGGGATGCGTCGGGGACGCTGGACGACTATGTTTGGGTGTTGTTGATCAGCGGGGCGGCGCCGCCGGCGCATTTTGTGGGAGGATGGAAGGGGGCGCATGGGTATCGGCAACCGGCGATGTATTTCCCGAATGGGGGGAGCACGGTGCATGGGGTGTCGAAGCCGGGGGAGATCGTGTGGAGCCGGATCTATGTGGCGGACAATGCGCTGCACATGGACATTGGGAGAGGTGGGGTGGTGGCGCTGCCGGAGGCGGAGACGAGGCGGCGGTTGGAGGGGACGACGCCGCAGTGGCCGATCATGCATGCGGTGACTTATGGGGTGAGCCGGGATCAGCTGATGGCGAAGCATCAGGCGAATCACATGCAAGTCGCTTATGCGAAGGATGCGGAGAGCGCGGATGCGTGTTTGTTTGCGAAGGCGGCGTTTGCGCGGGCGTTGGGGGTGCGGGTGAATGTGTGCGGGAAGCGGACGCGGGAACTGGAGTGGAGGAGCTGAGATGCGGGGGGTGATGACGCGTTTTGAAGAGTGGGTGCGGGTAGGCCGCTCGCACTATGGAGAGGGTGGGCTAAGCTTGTTGAACCCTCATCAGATCGAAATGTCGATTGGCCGCTTTTTTTGCTTCGGCCAATTCTGTTATACCGACGCTTTTCAGAAAGCCCTCACACGATTTCGCATATACCGGTTCGGCGGCGAAGCGGTCCTGAATCGCCAGGCCTTCTGCCATCAGCTCTTTGAAGAGCGGATTCTCCAACAGCTTTGGATCAACTTCAGGCTTCATGTGGGCAACCTACAGGATGTTCGGGTTCAAATCAATTCTTCGATTCTCGCGAATGGGTCGTCGGCTTTTTCCATCAGGCTTTAAAATTCATGAATGCATTACTCACTGGCATTGTGCCTCCTTTGGTTACTCCTCTCACGGATCGCGATACGTTGGATGTGGCTGGGTTTGAGCGGTTGATTGAGCGGTTGATTTTGGGTGGTGTGGGGGGGCTGTTTGTTTTGGGGACGACGGGGGAGGGGCCGAGTTTGAGTTATCGGTTGAGGCGGGAGGTGGTGTCGGTGGCTTGTCGAGTGGCGAAGGGGCGGGTGCCGGTGCTGGTGGGGATCACGGACACGGCGTTTGTGGAGTCGGTGGAGTTGGCGAAGCATTCGGCGGAGGTGGGGGCGGATGCGTTGGTGGCGGCGCCGCCGTATTATTTGCCGGAGGGACAGCCGGAGTTGATTGAGTACATCCGGCATCTTTTGCCTGAGCTGCCGCTGCCGTTCTTTTTGTATAACATGCCGAGCCTAACGAAGGTGAGTTTTGAGGTGGAGACGGTGCGGGCACTGATGGATGATCCGAAGGTTCATGGGATCAAAGACAGCTCCGGGAACATGACGTATTTTCATCGGTTGTGCGGACTGGCGCGGGGGCGGGAGGTTTGGAGTATTTTGATGGGGCCGGAAGAGTTGCTGTTGGATGCGGTGCTGGCGGGGGGGCATGGCGGGGTGAATGGTGGGGCGAATGTGTTTCCGGAGTTGTATGTGGCGCTTCATGGGGCGGCGGTGGCGGGTGATTTGGTGAGGGCGCGGGCGTTGCATGCGATGGTGATGGAGGTGTCGACGAGGCTTTATCAGGTGGGGCGGCATTCGTCGGCGATCATCAAGGGGATCAAGTGTGCGCTATCGATCGAAGGCGTGTGTGATGATTTTATGGCGGAGCCGTTTCATCGGTTTCGGGATGAGGAGCGCGGGCGGGTGGAGGGTGTTCTGCCTGAATTGAAGGAACAGATTTCGGCGCTCGTTTCCTAGTCTGGCAGTGATCAGCCTACTTTTGATTTTTTATGAAACCGATTTTGTTTATCTGCTTACTCACTGCGCTGGCGCTGCCGGCTTTGGCGCTCGAACGTTTGAAATACAACCATCCGGGATTGGTGGTGGATTTGGGCGTGGGGTTGTGGGCTTGGCCGTTGCCGATGGATTTTGATGGGGACGGGGATTTTGATTTGGTGGTGAACTGTCCGGACCAGCCGTCCAATGGGATTTATGTGTTTGAGAATGCGACGGGGGATACGGCGCGGGGGGCGATGCCAGTGTTCAAGCCGGGGAAGCGGATCAGCAAGGGGGCGCAGAATGTGCAGGTGAGTTATGTGGACGGGAAGCCGGTGGTGATGACGCCGAAGACGGTGCATCCGGATTTTTTGAAGGTGGGGATTGAGGCCGGGGTGGCGCTGGATTTGCCGACGAATGTGCACGGGAACAAGGTGCGGGCGAACATGTGGCGGATGGTGGATTTTGACGGGGACAAGGTGAATGACATCATCGTCGGGGTGGGGGACTGGACGGAGTATGGTTGGGACAATGCGTATGATGAGAACGGGCGCTGGATGAACGGGCCGCTGCGCGGGTATGTGTATTTGGTGCGCAATGAGGGGACGAATGACAAGCCGAAGTGGGAGAAGGCGAAGAAGGTGATGGCGGAGGATCGGCCCGTGGAGACGTATGGCTGGCCGTCGCCGAATTTTGCTGATTTTGATGGCGATGGGGACCTCGATCTGCTGTGCGGGGAGTTTTTGGATGGGTTCACCTATTTTCAGAATACGGGGACGCGCACGAAGCCGAAGTATGCGCTGGTGAAGCGGGTGAAGACGGATGAGGGCGGGTATTTGAAGATGGATTTGGAGATGATCACGCCGACGGCGTTTGACTGGGACAAGGACGGGGATTTGGATTTGATCGTGGGCGATGAGGATGGGCGGGTGGCGTTTGTGGAGAACACGGGGACGTTTGATGAGGCGAAGGTGCCGGTGTTCAAGGGGCCGCGTTACTTTCAGCAGGAGGCTGAGGATTTGAAATTTGGAGCGCTGGTGACCCCGGTGGGATTTGATTGGGATGGCGATGGGGATACGGATCTGATTTGCGGGAACACGGCCGGATACATTGGGTGGTTTGAGAACTTGAGCGGGCCGAAGGTGGCGCGGCCGAAGTGGGCGGCGCCGAAGCTGCTGGAGGCGGGTGGCAAGGTGATTCGGCCGATGGCGGGAGGCAATGGATCGATTCAGGGGCCGTGTGAGGCGAAGTGGGGTTACACGACGCAGACGGTGGCGGATTGGGATGGTGATGGGTTGCCGGATTTGCTGATGAACTCGATCTTGGGCAAGGTGACGTGGTTTAAGAATGTGGGGACGCGTGCGACGCCGAAGTTGGCGAAGGGCAAGCCGGTGGAGGTGGAGTGGGAGGGTGAGCAGCCGCGTCTGGCCTACGGATGGATGAAGCCGGAGGGGAGGGGATTGCTAACGCAGTGGCGGACGACGCCGGTGGCGGTGGATTGGAACCAGGATGGGTTGATGGATCTGGTGATGCTGGATCAGGAAGGTTATCTGGCGTTTTTTGAGCGGGCGAAGATGGGGGAATCGCTGATTTTAAAGGCACCGAAGCGGGTGCTATGTGCTGCTGAAGCGGTGGCTGCGGGGGTGCCGGAAGGGTTGAAGGTGAAGACACCGATTGTGATGAAGGCGGGCGAGCCGCTGCGGCTCAATGCGGGGGTCGCGGGGAAGAGCGGGCGGCGGAAGCTGTGTGTGGTGGATTGGGATGGCGACGGGCAGTTGGACATTCTGCTGAACTCGGCCAATGCGAATTTCATCAAGCAGACGGGGAGTGAGAACGGGAAGTGGTTTTTTGCGGATCGCGGCCTGCTGGCGGAGGTGAACATCGAAGGGCACGATGTGAGTCCAACGGTGGTGGATTTTGACGGCGATGGGGTGCCGGATTTTGTGGGGGGTGCGGAGGACGGGAAGCTGTATTACATGAGCAATCCGCGGGCGGAGGGGAAGTGAGGCGACCGATCCTTTCAGGTATGCGAGTTTCCTCGAAGATTCGGGCGCGGCTTTTACGCCCAATCAAACTTCTGGCTCCTCTAGTAGCCGATGAGGCAAATCCCGTGCTCCATGCATGACGCGCTCAATGCGGAGGGTGCTGCCGTCCCAGTAGAATAGCAAATGGCGATCAAATGGCCTTCTGATTTGGATGCTGCGGATCAAGGCAAGTTCTGGAGCAGCAAAGTGGCGGCGAATGCCGAGGCTTGGCTGTTTAGCGATGGACTGGATGGTCTCGTGCACGGCAAGTAGATACCTCTCGGCAACATCAAGGTCGGCATTCTCAAGATACCAGCGGTACTGCTGTGTCATGTCCTGCTCAGCTCTTTGAGCGATGGAAATTTCGAGACTCATGCTTGAGCGCAGGCGTTCTGCCTGATGCGTTCAAGAACAGAAATGTCATATGGGGTATGCGGGGAGTGCACACCCTCAAGAATGGCTGCTTCCAAAGCGGGAGACTCGTCGAACTCCTGTTGTTCTAGAACACGCAGGGCTTCACGCACGACCTCGCCCTCATCGGCGTAACGGCCGGTGCTGAGCAGTCGTTCAACCAAATGGTCCAACGCAGGTGGAAGGGCGATTGTCATGCTGGAAATGATACGGATGAGCGGTCTTTTGTCGAGGAGCGGATTGAAGGATTGAAGGTTGAATTGAATGAGTCATCCGCCGGTGAATGGGAAGTGGGGCGATCGACATTTCACTGTTCTATTGCGATGGGGAGGGTGAGCTCGAGACGTTTTTTGTTGCGGAGGAGCGTGATGGAGAGCGGGTGTCTGCCTTTTGGGTCGGTGAGGAGGCGGCCGAGGAGTTCGCTTTCGGGGAGACGGTTTTTGATGCCGTCGATCTCGATGAGGATGTCGTCTTTTTGGAAGCCGGAGCGTTTGGCGAGGCCGTGGGGGCCGTATTGGCCAAGGCCTTTGACCCAGAGAGCGAGGCTTTGGGTGTCGAGTCCGCGCTCGGAGCGGGCGGTGTCGTCGAGGTCTTCGAGCACGAGTCCGCCGGTGGTCATGCCGCGCAGAGACCAGGCGCCGACGCGACGGGAGATGTCGGTTTTGTAACGCCAGTCGGGTTCGAGGGTGATGGAGAGGGACACGGGTTCGCCGTTGCGGCGGAGGGTGATGGGGAGGGAGCCTGTGGCGGGGCTGCGGTGAAGGATCCAGGCGGCGTCTGCGACAGAGATGAGGGGTTGGTTGTTGAAGGTGTCGATGAGATCGCCGGGTTGCAGGCCGGCTTTGGCGGCGGCGGAGTTCGGGGCGACTTGTTCGATGCGCAAGGTGTCGGTGGCGGAAAGGGTCATGCCGAGGGTTTCGGGGGCGGGCATGGGGTAGATGAATTCGAGGGGAACGGGTTTGTTGTTGTCATGGTAGGAAGCGCGGAAGGCATCGCCAATTTGGTGGCAGTGGACACAGCTTTTGACGACATTGCCTTTCCAGTCGAGCTCGCGTCCGTATCGTTCGGCGAGTTTGGGGATGTCGACAGGTGTGCGAAAGGGAGTGGGGCCGCCTTGTTTGCCGAGAAGGGAATCTTTGTTGCCGGGGTAGGCGCGGTGGAGATCGAGAGCGCGCCGGAGGGCGCTGGTGTAGGTTTCGAGGCTGGTGTCTTGCGAGTCTTTTTGGTGCTGCCAGGAGCCGTAGCGACCGTAGATGGTGCGGTCGGCATTGAAGATGAGAGTGGAGAAGGAAAGGTCGTAGTCGAACTGGAAGAGTTGCAGGTCGATGGCGTTGGCGTTGATGAGGCGGACGCAGACGAATTGATCGAGGAGGGGAGAAAGGTCATCGGAGGCGAGCACCGCGGCGTCCATGCCCATGCAGGCGAGGCAGGGGACGCAGCGGAGGACGACGAGGAGGGGTTTGCCGGTTTTGGCGGCTTCGGTGAAGCCATTTTCGACGTCGTTGTAGATCCAGCGGGCGTCGTTTTCCATTTTGGCGCGGTCATTGCGGACGGCACCTTCGCGATCTTTGACGGCTTCGGCGAGGGCTGACTGAGCGAGGGTGAGGGACAGTGCCAAGGTCAGGGAGCGTGAAAGTTTCATGGGGATGAATTGCAGTGGAGATTAGCAAAGCGGAGGGATGGTTGGCGATTCGAAAGTCAATTTGGGGGTGCTGGAGCGGAATGGAGGCTGGCGGTGTCTTGGAGGCGACGGAAGAATTGGGTTGGCGGAAGTGATTGGATAATACAAACGATAGGGTCCGTTCAGCCATGTGAAGGCGATAGGAGCGGGATGGAAGGTGCGTATTTTGTTGGTGCTCTTGTTCGCGTTGAGTGAGCGGGAGCCGACGGTTGAACCAACACGCGCACTTTTATGTTTGATTTTTTAGCTGATCAAAGGGCCAATCTTTGTGGTGGGAGCCACCTGAAGCGGCGTGAGTTTTTGCAGTTGGGGGTGTTGAGTGCGGCGGGGCTTTCGCTGCCGCAATATTTGAGTGCCAAGCAGGCGGGGGCGGTGAAAGCGGGGCATGATCAGCGGTCGTGCATCATGATTTTCAACCTGGGGGGGCCGAGCCACATTGATCTGTGGGACATGAAGCCGGATGCGCCGAGCGAGGTGCGTGGGCCGTTCAAGCCGATTCGGACGAAGTCGCCGGACATCGATCTTTCGGAGATTTTGCCGATGCATGCGAAGATTGCGGACAAGTTTTCATTGATTCGTTCGTGTCATCACGATGGGGCGGCGGTGCATGATGCGGGCTGGCAGATCATGCAGACAGGGAGGCGGTTTACGGGGGGAATCAACACGCCGCATGCGGGGTCGGTGGCGAGTTACCTGATGAGGCAGCGGTCGGATTTGCCGCCGTTTGTGGTGCTGCCTGAGTTGATGGGTCGCGGGGGTGGCAATTTGCCGAACGGGCAGGCTGGGGGTTTTTTGGGGAAGGCGTTTGATCCGTTTGCGTTGATGGCGGATCCGTCGGCGGAGAATTTCAATGTGCCGGATTTGCTGCCGCCGGATCAGATCGGGGCGGCGAGGTTGGAGCGTCGTCGGGGGATGCGGGCGATCATTGAGCAGACGATGAAGCAATTTGAGTCGAGCGAGGATGCGCGATTGTATGATGACAATTTTCAATCGGCGTATCGGATCATGACGAGTCCGCAGGCGCGGACGGCTTTTGATTTGTCGAAGGAGCCGAAGAAGGTGCGGGAGCGGTATGGGATGAACCGGGTGGGGCAGTGCATGCTGCTGGCGCGGCGGTTGGTGGAGAATGGGGTGCGGTTTGTGACGGTGAACACGTTTTTGACGGTGTTTAATGAGTTGTACTGGGACATTCACGGATCGAAGCCGTTCATTGATGTGCCGCAGATGAAGGACCAGGTAGCACCGATGTATGATCAGGCGTACTCGGCTTTGATTGAGGATTTGGATCAGCGGGGGATGTTAGAGGACACGTTGGTGACGGGGTTGTGTGAGTTTGGGCGGACACCGAAGGTGAATCCTGCGGGGGGACGGGATCATTGGCCGCAGTGTTTCACGGTATCGTTTGCGGGTGGTGGTGTGAAGGGGGGGCGGGTGATTGGGAAGAGTGATCCGATTGGAGGGTTTCCGGCGGAGCGTCCTGTGACGCCGGGAGATGTGGTGGCGACGATTTTTCACAGTATGGGTCTGGATTCACACAGTCATTTGCCGGGGCCAGCGGGGAGGCCATTTCCGTTGACGGATTTTGGGTCGGAAGCTGTTAAGGAATTGTTTGCGTGATGAAGATGAAATCAAAGTGGGGCAAGCTTGCGGCTTGTTTGGTGAAGGGGCGGCGAGTTGTGCAACCAAGATGGTTGCACCACCTTGTTGCTGCGGGTTTGACTGTGAATGCGGGGGCGGCGGAGTTGAAGTTGCTGCCTGAGCAAGTGACACTGAATGGGATGGAGGCGAGGCATGGGGTTTTGGCGGTGCGGATGGAGGATGGGTTTGCGGGGCCGGTGGAGAAGGTGACTTTGCGTTCGTCTGATGCGGGAGTGGCGCGTGTGGATGGCGAAGGCGTTCTGGTGCCGGTGAAAGATGGGGAGGTGGTGATCACAGCGACGGCTGCAGATGGTGCGGTGGCGACTGCGCAAGTGACGGTGAAGGGCATGGCGGGAGCGCACGAGTGGAGTTTCCGGAATGACGTGATGCCAGTGCTGACGAAGGCGACGTGCAACTCGGGGGGATGTCATGGGGCGTTGGCCGGGAAGGGAGGCTTCCGGTTGAGTTTGATGGGCTATGACATTGAATCTGATTTTCAGACGATCACGAGGGGAGTGCGCGGGCGTCGGGTGGACCTGGCGCAACCGGCTCAGAGTCTTTTGCTGACGAAGCCGACGGTGGCGACGAAGCATAAGGGGGGGAAGTTGATTGAGGTGAAGTCGTTGGACTACCGGATTTTGTCGGAGTGGGTGGCTGCGGGTGCGCCGGGGCCGGTGGAGGAAGAGGCGCGGGTGAAGCGGATCGAGGTGCTGCCGGAGTTGTCCCTGTTGAAACCAGGAGAGAAGCAGCAGTTAATGGTGAGGGCGCATTACGGTGATGGGCGGGTGCGGGATGTGACACGGTGGGCGAAGTTTACTTCATCGAATGAGGTGGTGGCGTCGGTGGATGGGAAGTCGGGTTTGGTGAGTGTGACCGGGCACGGTGAGGGAGCGGTGACGGCCTGGTTTGACAGCCAGATTGTGCTGGCTCGGTTGACCTCGCCATTTGCTTATGATTTGGCGAAGATGGATTACGCGAAGGCGCTGCGCCGGAATGTGATCGACGACAAGGTTTTGGAGCAGTTGCAGAGGCTCAATTTGAAGCCCTCACCTCAGGCGACGGATGCGGAGTTTGTCAGGAGGGCCTATCTGGACACGATCGGGGTGTTACCGACTCCAGAAGAGGCGAGGGCGTTTTTGGCGGCCGATGGCAGTGACAAGAGGGACCGATTGATTGATGCCCTTTTGGCACGGCCGGAGTTTGTGGATTACTGGACGTATCGATGGGCGGACATGCTGATGATTAATGGGAAACTGCTGCGGCCGGAGGCGGTGAAGGCTTACTACTTGTGGTTGCGGGAACGGGTGGCGGAGAATACGCCGTGGGATGAATTGGCGAGGCAGTTGGTGACGGCATCGGGCGACAGCATGAAGAATGGGGCGACGAATTTTTATGCGGTGAATCAAGATCCTGAGACGATGGCGGAGAATGTGAGTCAGACATTCCTGGCGTTGTCGATCAATTGCGCGAAGTGCCATAATCATCCGTTGGAGAAGTGGACCAATGATCAGTATTATGGGTTTGCGAATTTGTTTTCGCGGGTGCGGGCGAAGGGGTGGGGTGGTGACAGTCGCAATGGCGACGGAGTTCGGACGTTGTATGTGGAGCCACGTGGAGAACTGCTGCAACCGCGAACAGGAAAGCCGCAGATTCCTGCTCCGCTGGATGGAGAGGCACTCGATCCGAATGATCCGGAGGATCGGCGTTACCACTTGGCGAAGTGGTTGACGGCACCGGAGAATCCTTATTTCACGCGAACGATCGCGAACCGAGTGTGGGCGGCCTTTTTTGGAATGGGGATTGTGGATCCGGTGGATGATTTGCGGGCTTCAAATCCGGCGAGTAATGAACCGCTGTTGGAGGCATTGGCGGATTCTTTGGTGAGCAATGGTTATGATTTGAAGGCCTTGATGCGGCTCATTCTCCAAAGCGAGACTTATCAGCGCAGCAGTGTCACGCTGCCTGAGAATGCGGGCGATACGCGCTATTTTTCCCGATACTACCCGCGGCGATTGATTGCGGAGGTGCTGCACGATGCGATTGCGGGCATCACGGACATCCCGGGGGATTTTACATCGGTCAAGCTGCAGGATGGCAGCATGCAGAAGACGGATTTTTATCCGAAAGGGACGCGGGCGTTGCAGTTGTATGATTCGGCGGTGGCGTCGTATTTCCTTCAGACGTTTGGTCGGAATGACCGTGACATTGCCTGTGAGTGCGAGCGATCCATTCAGCCGAGCATGGTCCAGGCGATGCACCTTTCGAATGGTGATACGGTGAATCAAAAACTGGCGAGAGCGGACAGTCGGGTGACGAAGTTGATGACGAAAACCGGAGCGGATAGTGAGCGACTGGTGGAGGAAGCGTTCATGTTGTGTTTGTCACGAGAGCCGACTGAGATGGAGAAGAAGCCGTTTGTAGAAGGGTTGGGGAAGGTGGCTGCGGGTGAAAGGAGAGCGGCTTTGGAGGATTTGTTTTGGGCGTTGATGACGAGTCGGGAATTTTTGTTTCAGCACTAGGCTTGAGAATTGTTTTATGAGACTGTTTGTTGCTTTGATGATTGCGCCATCCATTGGGCTGGCGGCGCCGGACTTTCATGCGGATGTGGCGCCTGTACTGAGGGAATACTGTGTGGGGTGTCACAATGATGTGGACCGGGAAGGGGATCTTTCGTTGGAGACGTTCGGGGAGATGATGCGGGGTGGAGAAAGTGGGGCATCGATTGTGCCGGGGAAGGCCAAGGAGAGTTTTCTGGTGCGGACGGTGACGAAGGAGGAAAAGCCGTCGATGCCGCCGAAAAAGGAGCCGCAGCCGAGTGAGAAAGAGATTGCGATTTTGCAGGCGTGGGTGGATGCGGGAGCGAAGGGGCCGGAGAAAGCGAAGGATCTGTCGATTTTGTCCACCTTAGTGGTGCCAGAGATTGCAGCGCGGGCGGGGATCAAGCGGCCGATTGCGGCAGTGGCGTTTTCACCTGATGGACGATGGCTTGCAGTGGCTCGGCAGGATTCGGTGGAGCTTTTGGAGGTGAAGACGAGGGAAATGAAGACGGTCTTGAGAGGGCATCCTGGGGCAGTGAATGCGGTGAATTTTTCGGCGGATGGCAAGCGGTTGCTGACGGCGAGTGGCGTCACGGGTGTGCGTGGGGTGGCTGTGACGTGGGATGTGGCAAGCGGGGAGAAAGTTCGGGAATTTGGCGAGGGAAGTCGCGATACGTTTTATGATGCGGAGTTTTCGCCGGATGGGAAGTTCGTGGCGACGGGCGGCTATGATCGAATGGTGACGATTTGGGATGCGGAGAGCGGCGAGGTGAAGAGTCGAATCGAGGTGCACACAGGGGCGGTCTTTGACTTAGCGTTCAGTCCGGATGGGAAGGTGCTGGCGAGTGCGAGCGCGGATCAGACGGTGAAGCTCTGGAATACGCGAACGGGCGAGCGTTTGGATACTTTGAACCAGCCTCAGGACGAGCAGTATTCAGTATTGTTTACGCCAGATGGGAAGCATGTGATTGCGGGTGGAGCTGACAATCGGATTCGGATGTGGAGGTTGCTGTCGGTGAACAAGCCGCAGATCAATCCGCTGGTGCAGGCGAGGTTTGCGCATGAAGGGGATGTGGTGAGGTTGGCGTTAGCAGGCGATGGGAAGACGTTGGTTTCGTCATCGTCGGATCTGACCGTGAAGGCGTGGTCCTTGCCTCGAGTCGAGCAGATGGCTGTACTTGGGAAACAGTCGGATGTGGGGGCGGCTCTTGCGATGGAGTCCGGGACGAACAAGGTTTTGGTGGCGCGGATGGATGGCAGCATGGAGAGTTATTTGTTGCCAGCGGAGGTGAAGGTGGTGAAGGAAGGGGAAGATCAAAAGGTGGTGAAAGCAAAGGATGCGGTGGCTGTGGCGGGCATGGCTCAGGTGGTCGAGATGGAACCCAATGACTCGCCGGGGCAGGCGATGCGTTTGGAGAAAAATACGGAGGTGTCTGGTGTGGTGGGCGGGCCCGGGGACTTGGATCTTTATCGATTCCGCTCAGGTGCGGGGGAGGAATGGGTGTTTGATGTGAAGGCGGAGCGGATGAAGTCGCTGCTGGATTCGAAATTGGAGATCCTGCATGCGGATGGGCGTGCGGTGGAACAGGTGGTGCTACGTGCTGTGCGGGACTCGTGGTTTACGTTTAGGGGAAAGGACTCGGACACGAGTGACGATTTCCGAATTCATAATTGGGATGAGATGGATTTGAACGAGTATCTGTATGCGAATGGGGAAGTGGTGAAGTTTTGGCTGTATCCGCGCGGACCGGATTCGGGGTTCAAGGTCTATCCTGGGGAGGGGAAGAGGAGGACGTATTTTGGGACGACGCCACAGAGTCATCCGCTGGGAGAGCCGTGTTATGTGGTGCAGGAGTTGCCACCCGGGTCGGAACCGAGTCCGAATGGTCTGCCTGTGTTTCGGCTCTACTATCAGAACGATGATGATGCGATGCGGCGCTGGGGGAAGGACTCGCATCTTTTGTTTACCGCGAGAGAGGCGGGGGAGTATGTGGTGAGGCTGGGTGATGTGACGCAGCGGGGAGGGCCTGAGTTCAAGTATCAGATGACGGTGCGCGAGCGGCAGGAGGATTTTAAGGTTTCAGTATCAGGGATGAATCCGGTGGTGAGCCCTGGAAGTGGGAAAGAATTTGGGTTGAAGGTGGAACGAACGGACGGGTTTGAGGGGGAAGTGAAGGTGGAGGTGACAGGTTTGCCAAAGGGCTTCAGTGCCACGACGCCAGTTGTTTTGGAGAGGGAGCAGATGAGTGCTGAAGGGTTGTTATTTGCTGGGTTAGATGCGCCGATGCCTACGCCGGAGCAGGTGAAGGCGGTTAAACTCACGGCGACGGCGATGGTGCGTGGGAAGAAGGTGGTGAAAGAGCTGGGAGGGCTGGGAAATCTGAAGTTGGGGAAGGCTGCGCAGGTTGTGATTGAGGTAATGCCTGACGGGGCAGTGGGTTCGCCGAAGGTTGTGCCTGGCAAACCGTTGGAGCTGACGATTGAACCCGGGGAGACGATCAGTGCCGTAGTGAGGGTGACTCGGCTGGCGGGATTTAAGGAGGCGGTGCCGTTTGGAAAAGAAGACGCTGGGAGGAATCTTCCATTTGGGGTTTACGTCGACAATGTCGGGCTGAATGGATTGCTGGTGCCTGCGGTTGAGAGTGAGCGAAAATTCTTCATTACGGCCGGGCCGAAGTGGCTGCCAGATACCACGCGTTTTTTTCATCTGCGCACGACGGTGGATGGAGTGCAGACGAGTCGCCCAGTGCTATTGAAGGTTCGCAAGCCGGTGGGGGTGGCGGCGCGCTGATGGCCGTCAGTCAGGGGCGGTGGCTGGGGAGTTGGGCTTTGAAATCGCCGAGGCTGTTCCAGTGGGTGCGCTCGTTCAGATCGACTTCGGTGATGGCCAGCGTGCCCCACTTTTCCGCCTTGGCGAGCACGCGTCCGTAGTGGTCGAAGATGCCGGAGATCATCCAGTCGTGCTTGGATGAGTCCGTGTAGGTGGAAGAGACGAGATAAACATGGTTCTCACAAGCACGCGCAGCGGCGAGGAGAGGATTGCAACCCCAGACGGGCCAGGCGATGATCTCGGCGCCCTTATTGCCGAGTTCGCGTGCGACCTCAGGAAAGAAGCCGTCATAGCAGACCATCATCCCAATCCTGCCGATGGCAGTGTCAAAAACGGGATAATCCGTGCCGGGAGTGAGGCCGGCTTCGATCTCGCCGCGCGGCAGGCAGACCTTGCGGTATCTGCCGATGAGCGCGCCGTCCGGGCCGATGAGGGCAGCGACGTTGTAGATGGCGGGTCCGTCCTGCTCGATCAAGCCGACGACGAGGTGCAGGCGGTGTTGTTTAGCGAGCCGGCCAAAATATTCTGTGCTGGGTCCCGGAACGGGCTCGGCGCACTCGTGCATTTTCAAGCCGGTGCCGTAGTAGGTGAGCGTTTCCGGGAGGACGACGAGATCGGCTTTCTGCGCGGCGGCCTTGTCGATGAGGGGGGCGAACTGGGGCGGCTTGTCCTGGGGGCGTTTGCCTTCGCGGGGTTGAAGGTGAATTGTGGCGAGGCGGACTTTGCGTGGCGCAGGCGCGGGTATTACTGTGAGGGTGATGTCGCTCCAAGTCACACGGGTGTCTGGCAGCCACTGGAGATACAGCTCGATGCGAGCCTGCCGGGCCTGAAGTGGCGTGCGCAGGATGTCCTCGAATCGGCCCCAATCGCCCGGCGCGCCGCCAAGGTCGCGCGGGTATTCGGGTTCCGCCCGGGGAATCGTGCCGATGACGTAACCGGCCTTGGCGGGTTCTTCCCAGGTGACGGGTTTGCCCTCGGCGTCCTGCCAAATGACTCGGGCATAGACGCCCCGCCGCAGAGGTTCAGCGGACTGGGTCTCAATTTTCCGCGAGGCGCAGAATTGATAGTGCGCACCGCCCGTGACGGGTAGAGTTTGGCTCCAGTGTCCCATCCAATGGCGACCTGGGCCGGTTTCGATGACCAGGGAGGCGCTGCCATCGCGACCCGCAGACGGGGAGAACTGATGCTTAGGCTTAGCCTCGGGACGCGGGAAATGAAAGGTCCAATCCGAAAGCTCGCCCGCGAGGGAGACGGGCGCGACAGAAATCAGGCAAGCGGCAAAGAGGCTCCGTAAGAAGTCGGTGAATGTCATGCAAAGGAAAACGGAGGCAGGGATGGCCATTGTGCACGGTGCCTGTCTGGGTCATGGATTCCTGTCATGCCATGATGAGGACTGTTGCGAATGGGAATGGGCTCCGTTTTTTTATTGCGTTATGTCACGCGGTTGATTCTGGCGTGGCTCGAGGAAATGGAGGCAAACGCAGTCCAAGCAAGCCATTCGTGCATGGTCTCTTTGGTGAGTTGCGGTCCTTGCGCTATTTGAAGTCCGTGGTGTTTCCAGAGGTCAGGTGGGCGACGGTCTTGTAACCGCCGTCTTGAAACTCGGAGAGGAGAATGTGCACGTAGTAGGTGCCTGCGGGGGGCTTAGTGTATTTGGCGGTGTTGATGACATCGGAGTAGGTGTAGCCCGGTTTGAGGGCGGCTTTGGTGACACTGCCAAGTTCCCAGCCGCTGATGGCGCCGCCTTTGTAGAGGGATTTGGTGGCCCAGACGGCGAGTTTGAGGGTGCCGGTGTTGCCGGTGCGGAGGTGGGCGATTTTGGCGACTTTCATGTCGATGGTGCCGGCTTCGGGGTGGGTCTGCCAGGACCAGGGACCGGTGAGGGTGAAGGTTTTCAAGGGGCCGAGAACGGTGGTGCCGTCGAAGTTTCGGTAGTCGGAGACGATGTAGCCGTCGGCTTTGTACTCCATGACGGTGAGGCAAAGGTAATAGGCTTTTTTGGTGCCTGGCATGCTGGCGGCAACGGTTTTGCTGACAGGGCTGTAGTAAGCTTTGGGAGAGAGGCCGTCGTATTGGTAGCTGGCGATGACTTTGCCTTTAATGATGCCGCCGGCGTGGGGTTTGTCGAGGGCCCAGAGGCGGACCTGGATGGTTCCGGTGGCGTTTTCGGTGCTGGGGTTGTTGATGCCGCCGCAACCGAAGGTGACTTTGCTGTTGCCGGCGCTGAACTGGAATTTGGAGGAGCCGTAGATTTTCAGAGCGGCTGAGGCGCTGGCTGATGTCAGGCAAAGAACGCAGAGTGTCAGCAGGGGGAGTAACCGCATGGAAGGAAGAGTATGTGAAAAGGGTGAGCTGCCCAATGTTTGTTCGGGAGAAAGTTTGTCTGGCACAGTTGCGCTGCGTTTGGATTCTGTCACGATGCTTATGATGGGAGGCCTCCTTTTTCATCCTGAAGCCGGACGCGACCGTTGACAAAGCCGTTGAAGAACCGGCGGCTTACGTTGGCAGGCGATGTCGCATCACCTGGAAAGCCAGTCAGGAAACCATCCCTGAGGCGGGTGGCAAGATCGACGTGGAGCAGGTGCAGAGCGTGGAGTGGCTGGGTAGGAAGTAGCCGCGCAGAATTTCGATTTCGCTGCGGAATCAGTGCTGGAGGGAGGCGAGCTTGCGAGTTTTGGCAAGTTTCCTCCTCCCTGTATATTGTGTGGCGCTGCTGCGGTGCCGAAATCCCAAGCGCCATTTGCGCTATTCTGTGGGCGGGCCTACTGCACGGCGACGACGTGGATGCGGCTGATGCCTTCGATTTTTTCGAGTTCGGCGATGACGGCTTCGGAGGGGGCGGTGTCGAGGGTGAGCAGGGTGAGGGCTTTGCCGGTTTCTTTGTCGCGGGCGAGGGACATGTCAGCGATGTTGACGTTGTTTTTGCCGAGGGTGGCGGAGTAGGCGGCGATCATGCCCGGGCGATCGATGTTTTCGATGAGGAGGAGAGTGCCCTCTGGCTTGGCGTCGATGCGGCGGCCGTTGACTTTGACGATCCGTGGGTCGCCACCGAAGAAGGTGCCGGTGATGTTTGCTGTATCGGTGCCGTTGGAGGCTTCGACTTCGATGAGGTCGTTGAATTCGGAAGGTTCGGGGAGGCGGCTTTCGGTGAAGCGGATGCCGAGGTTCTCTGCGACGCCGGTGGCATTGATGTAGTTCACCTGATCGGATCCGACCGGGCGCTCAAGAAAGCCCTTCAATACGGCGCGGGAGATGAGAGTGGTGTCACCTTGACCGACCTTGCCGCAGTAGTTGATGCGCACGACGTTCGAGTGGGAAGGGGCAAGCTGGGAGACAAGACGGCCAAGGAGCTCGCCAAAGTGCAGGAACGGGCCGAGGGCGGCGAGCGTGGCGGGATCGACGTTTGGCATGTTGACGGCATTGACGACGGTGCCTTTGAGGAGGTTCTCCCGAATCGTTTCGGCGATCTCGATGCCGACGTTTTCCTGGGCTTCATCCGTGGATGCCCCGAGGTGGGGAGTGAAGACGGTGTTTGGGGCCTTCAATAGGGGGTAGTCGGCAGGAGGCGGTTCGATCTCAAAGACGTCGAGTGCAGCCCCGGCGACGTGGCCGGATTCTAGGGCGGCGGCGAGAGCGTTGTCGTCGATGAGGCCGCCACGAGCGCAGTTGATGATGCGGACGCCTTTTTTGAGTTTGGCGAGGCGCTCGGCATTGATCATGTGTTTTGTCTCCGGCGTCATCGGCATGTGCATGGTGATGAAGTCGGCTTGGACGACGGCGGCATCCAGGTCCCCGCAAAGCTCGACGCCGAGGCTTTCAGCACGGTTCTTGGAGAGGTAGGGATCATAGGCAACGACGCGCATGCCGAAGGCTTTGGCGCGTTTGGCATATTCGGCGCCGATGCGGCCCATGCCGAGGACGGTGAGGGTTTTGCCGAAGACTTCGGTGCCCTGGAACTTCTTCCGGTCCCAGCGACCTTCGATTATGGTGGCGTGAGCTTGAGGCGTTTTGCGCGCCAGGGACATCATGAGGGTGAAGGCCTGCTCGGCTGTGGAGATGGTATTGCCTCCGGGGGTGTTCATGACGACAACTCCGCGCTTGCTGGCGGCTGGCACGTCGATGTTATCCACGCCGACACCCGCACGACCGATGGCTTTAAGGTTTGGAGCGGCTTCGATGACCTTGGCGGTGACTTTGACACCGCTGCGGACGATGATGGCGTGTGCGCCTGCTGCTGCAGCGGCGAAATCGGCCTCTTGTTTGAGGCCGAGGTTGACGACCACGTCAAAGGAGGGCTCGGACTGAAGGAGTTCGATGCCTTTATCGGAAATGGGGTCGGCGACGAGAATCTGATATTTTGCCATAGGGCCGCTCAGTTAAGCGCCATTTTCGAAGGGCACAACCGGAGAAAATGAGCTGAAATTCCCTATCTGAAGGGTGATTTGCACCTCCAGGCCGCCCCCGGGACGGTTTCGGGCGATGACTGTGCCACCACAGGCTTCGATGCAGCGCTTCGTGATAGCTAGGCCGAGGCCGCTGCCGCCTGTGGTGCGACCGCGGGCGGCTTCGGAGCGGTAAAAGGGTTCGAAGAGGCGTGAGACGGTCTCTTCGGGCACCCCGGGGCCGCGATCGGCGATTTGTAACGTGACTCGGCTGTTTTCGGCTTTGGCGGTGATTTCGACATCATTAGCGTAGCGGACGGCATTTCGGACGATGTTGCCGATACCTCGGTCGAGGGCGTTTCGGAGGCTGTGGAGTTGGATGTCGCCAATTTCAAGTTTGATACCGTTTTCGGGGGCTTCGCGGGCGAGGATGTTTTGGAGCAATTCGCGCAAATCGATGTCTTCTGGAGTTTCGCGGTCGGGGATGGTTTCGGCTCTGGTGAAGGCTAGCACTTCCTCGACGAGCTTCGCCATGTGCTGGAGTTCGCGGTCGAGTTTTTGCAGGTAGGTGGCCTGTTCGGGAGTGCTGCGTTGCTCGACGACACCGAGGGCCATCTGCATTCTCGCGATGGGGCTGCAGAGTTCGTGTGCGACATCGGCGGTGATGCGCTTTTGCTCGCGCATGTAGTCGCCGAGCTGCGCGGCCATGGCGTTCACGGAGTTGGAGAGTTCGCCGAGCTCATCGCTGCGTTTCTTTTCGATGCGTTCGTTGAATTTACCATGCGCGATGTGGCCGGCGGCGGTGTTGAGTGTGCCAATGAAGCCGGTGATGCCGCGAACGAAGGGCATCCAGAGCAGCGCAGAGACCACGAGCGCGGCACAGGCGAGGCCGAGCCAGGGCCAGAGGTCGAAAAAGAGGCCGCCGCCGCTGATGCTGTCGGAGACCATGACGAGGGTGAGCGGATGCCCGCCCTGCGGAACGAGGTCGAGATGCACACCGGCCCAGTAGCGGGCTGGTGTGCCGGCGCGGAGCATGAAGCGCGGCTTCGGTGGCGCGTCGGCGGGGCGTTTGGAGACGGGGCCGGGCTGGCGGCGGTTGAATTGCTCGCCGGGCGGACGACGGTCGATGAGCCGCGGCATGACCTCGGCTGGTGGGGTGATGTTTTTGCCAAAGACCTGCTGACCCTGGTTGTTGAAGAGGCCGAAGGTGACGCCGTGTTTTTGATCGTAGTCGGTTAAGCGGTCGGGCCATTCGTTTTCAGCAAGGCGGGAGAACTCGAAGGTGATGGTTTCGCCGATGGCGGAGATGCGGTCGCCGGGTTCGCCGGAGAGCATCCAGTCGAGACCGAGGCGGAATTGTGCTTTGAGGAAAAAGAAGAAGAGCAGCGCCAGCACAGCGAGGTTCAAGGCGAACCACGAGAGGATCTTGCCGTAGAGCGGGAGGCGAATGCGGCTCATCGTCCAGGAGTCACGAGTTGGTAGCCGTAGCCGCGCACGGTTTTGATGAAGCGCGGTTCTTTCGGGTCATCGCCGAGTTTTTTGCGCAGCGTGGAGATGTGCATGTCGATGGCGCGGTCGAAGACATCCCATTCGCGGTCGGCGACTTCTTCGATGAGTTGCTCGCGGGTTTTGACTCGACCGTGTGCCTTGGCGAGCGAGAGCAGAAGGCCAAATTCGGCAGGCGTGAGCTGTACAGGCTGGTCGCCGAGGACGACGTCGTGGGTTTCGGGATTTATGCGGAGCTCGCTGATGACGAGCTCTTTGATGGGAGCCTGTGGCGAGGTTTCGGCAATCCAGCCGGTGCGTCGCAGCACGGCGCGGAGGCGGGCGAGGAGTTCGCGGGAGGAAAAGGTCTTCGGCAGGTAGTCGTCGGCGCCGAGTTCGAGGCCTACGATGCGGTCCACCTCCTCGCCGCGGCCGGTGAGCATCATGACGGGCACTTTGGACTTCGCGCGGATGCGGCGGAGGACTTCGAAGCCATCGCAACCGGGCATCATGACGTCGAGGATGACCGCGGACCATGGCTTGGAAGTGGCTCGCTCGGCTCCGTGCTCTCCATCGTGCTCCATTTCGACCTCGAAGCCCATGGGCTTGAGGTAATCTGCCACGAGTTGGCAGAGTTCGATGTCGTCGTCGATGATGAGGAGGCGCATGGATGAGTGTGATGCAGACATTCCTGTCTGCAAGTCTGCACGGAAGTTCGTGCAGACAGGAATGCCTGCATCACTCTTTACACAAATCCGACAATTCTGCCTCGGCTTGGTGAAGAGGGACTGACACTGGGTTTGCAGCATGGGGTAGCCATGAAACCTTTTGTTGCCCTTCTCTGCCTCGCGCCGCTGGTGCTGCATGCTCACACCACGGAATCCAGCGGGCTTCCGATGGACAAGGAGATGCTGCGGAAGCACATCGCGGATGAGTTCATGGCAAAGCGCATGGCATTGGCGAAGAAGGAGCCAGTGGTGGCGAAGCCGACGCAGGTGGCGGCGCTGGGTGCATTCGATATTGCAGCGATGTTTGCTTATTCGGCGACCGTTCCTGGCACAGGCAATGTGGCGCTGATGTTTTCTTCGTTTGAACCGTTCAAACCAGGCGTTCGAGTTTATAACGACGCCAATTATTTTTATGTGGAGGGAGACTCGTTTCCTGATGCAACGCTGATGCCGACGCCAATGGTCGGGATTACAGCATGGCAGCAGCAGTTGCCGATTCCAGTGGGCTATTTCAGCAATGTCACGAATCCTGAGACAGACACGGGATCGCTGGGTTATGGACAGCAGAATGTGTGGAAGATTCCTCTTGTGCCAGTGGCTGCGGCATCGCCAATCTCACTGACGGGAAATTTTCTTCGCGGTGCAGTGGCTTTGGGTGCCAATGGCATTCCAATCTTCAATCCACGCAATAACACGGGTCAGTTCTCGCAAGCCATAGGCGAACTGGATGCTTACGGTGGTCACTGCGGTCGCGCGGATGATTATCACTATCACATCGCGCCGACCCATTTGTATAGTGTGCTGACGCCGGACAAGCCGTGTGCTTGGGCGTTAGATGGTTATCCAATCTACGGTTATGTTGAGCCAGATGGCAGTGCTCAGCAGGCTTTGGATACGGATGGCGGGCATAATCATGGAGCATGGGGTTATCACTACCATGCTCGCGGCACTTACAATTCGGGCACAGCAAAATGGACGCCCTTGTCGCCTTACCTCATGAACGCCATGCACGGTGCCGTCGTTAATTATGGTGGGCAGATTGATCCACAGCCGACGGCAAGTTCGATTTCACCTGCAGGATCGCCTTTGGCTGGCGCCTTGATCTCGGGGTTCACGCGTCCAGCACCCGATTCGTACGTGCTGTCTTATACTCTAAGCGGCACGACTTACAATGTAAGCTATACGATTGATCGCATCGCTCACACTGTGGCTGAAAGTACTCAGAGCCCCACGGGAACGGTGAACGCGACTTACACGAACGCTTCTCGTTTTAGCTATTATCCCGTGGCACCTTGGAGCATGGCCAAGCTGCCGGACACCGGCCAAACGCTAAGCGCCACGGCCACATTTGGCGAAGACAGCGACTACACGCGCAATGCACCATCCTTCACCGACAATGGCAATGGAACCGTGACGGACAACAATACAGGGCTCATGTGGCAAAAGACCGACAGCGGCGAAATGACCTGGGACACGGCACGCACGGGTGCCACGTCGTTGAATCTCGCGGGTTATTCCGATTGGCGTCTGCCCACGGCGCAGGAAGCCTTCTGCATTCTCGATCACGAGCGCAATCCCGCGCTGAACAGCACCTACTTCATCAATAACGCGGGTGGCACGCCAGGCTACTTCTGGACCAGTGATCTATTTTATGGCGACAACACCAAGGTCTGGAGCACCAACACCGGCGGCGGTCTCGGGCCCCACCCAAAAACGTCCACGATCAGCGCAGGCGGTACGCTGCGCTTTCATGCACGTTATGTGCGCGGCACAAAGCCCACAACGGGTCATCATTACGTCAATAACAACGATGGCACCGTCACCGACCTCGACACGGGCCTTATGTGGACACAGGTGCCATCATCGGCACAAACATGGACGAGTGCGCTGACTTATGCCGAAGGGCTCACCACCGCAGGATACAGCGACTGGCGTCTGCCTAACATTAAAGAGCTGCAATCGCTGCAAGACATCCCAAAGGCCACTTCATCGGCGGCGACCACGAATCCGTGCATCAATCGCGTGCTCTTCCCCGCTGTGACTGGAACCGCCTATTGGTCCTCGACCTCGGTGAAGTCCGGCACGCCAACACAAGCCTGGCTGGTTGATTTTGGTGTCACGACCACTTCGACACCTTCGCGCAACCAACAGGGCATCACCAGCTACGAGCCTTATGCTTCCACCTATCCAGCGTTTGCCGTGCGCGAGGCTCCGGTCATTGCTCCGACACAAATCGTCGTCATGCAAAACAGTGCAACACTCACCGATGGAATCAGCACAGTGAACTTCAGCAGCGTAAATGTAGGCAGCACCACAACGAAAACTTTCACCATCACGAACTCTGGTGCCACGACGTTGACAATCGGTGCCTTGACGATTGATGGCACAAACGGCAGCCTTTTCACAGTCACATCATCACCAGCCAACTCGCTCGCGGCGAGTGCGAGCACGACCTTTACCGTGCAGTTCAATGCAAGCAGTGAAGGAGCCAAAACCGCCGCGATTCACATCGCCAGCAGTGACAGCAGCGTAGGCGCGGCTTTTGACATCGCTCTCACTGGCACGGGTGCGGTTCCCGCTCCGACTATCGCGTCCATTTCGACAACACCCACCGTGCCAACCACCGCAGCCACGACGATCAGCGCCATGATCACACCCGCCAGTGGTGCTACGATCACCAGCGCCACTTTGACCTACAGCACCGGAGCGCAGACCACGTCCACCATCTTTAATGAACCGATGGCCACTACGGCCACCGCAACAGGCGGTTGGGATGGCACGGGGGCAACGTCTCCGTGGACGGTGAACTCGCAGGATGGCGCGGGCAATATCAAGCAGACGGCGGGGACTTCGAATCACACGACGGGGATCACGGGCAGTTGCGGCGTGGCCTTGGGCAAGGGCTCAGCGACCTCCACCGATCCCACTCGCACGATGATCACGACGACGAATGCGATTAATGCCACGGGTACCTTCACCAGCGGATCGACGACCACGAACTATGTCGAGTTCTGGGTGCGCTCGGTTGGCCTCACGGGCACAAACGGTTGGTCTTTCCAACTCGCGCCGAACGGCACGACGTTTACCGAACGGGTGTCGGAGTTCACTGGCAGCGTCCATGGCTATCAGCTCTATCATTACAATCTCCTTGCAACCGATCTGACCAGCACGCTGAAAATGCGATTCGGCTTTGTCGGCAATGGTGTCGGCGGTCCGACAGGCTCGACGGTGAACATTGATGACATCGTGGTCGTCACGACATCCGGTTCAGCGCCGACTCCGGTGACGATGAGCGGCCCTGCGAATGGCGGCACCTTCACGGCCCAAATCCCAGCGCAAGCCTCAGGCACCACGATCACCTATTCCATGACTGCGACGGACAGTAATGGTCAGACAATGACGATCACCAATGCGGGCAGCTATACGTCCAGCGCCTTTTCCACCCCACCGAACGTCGTCATCATTCTCACCGACGATCAGGGTTGGGGCGATGTCGGCTATCACACCGCCGCTGGTCAAGTGCCGATTCAGACACCCAACATGGATGGTTTCCTGACGAATGGCATTCGCTTGGAAAAGTTCTACGCCACACCGGTGTGCAGCGTCACCCGCTCATGCCTGCTCACCGGTCGAAATACCATCCGTACCGCTACCGGCAACAATCGCGGTCTGGACCTCAGCGAGCACCTCATGCCGCAGACTTTCAAAGCCGCTGGCTACCAGACCTACATGTGCGGCAAGTGGCACATCGGAGGCTGGGCAAACAACATCAATACCACCACGCTCAATGGCACGACATTCACCGTGAAGCAGGAGAGTGATGCCTACCTGCCGCACAATCGCGGTTGGGACATCCACTACGGCCAGTATGGCGGTGCCATTGGTTACTTCACGCATCGAACGAACGATCCCGGTCTCAACACGGCCGTCGATTGGTGGCTTAATGGCGTCACGCAGAACGAAACGACCGACCTGCAAGGCAATGGCGGACACTCCACCGACCTGCTTGCCGACAAAGCGGTCTCGCTCATTCAGAATCGCGATCCGTCGAAGCCCATCCTGCTCTACCTCGCTTTCAATGCCGTCCATGCAGGCGTCTCCGCACCGCAGAGCTACATCACCAAGTATCAAAACCTCGGTGTCACAGATACCGCACGCCGCACGCTCTGTGCCGCTGTGGACTGCATGGATGTCGCCATGGGCCGCGTGCTCGGCGCATTGGATACAGCCGGGATCGCCAACAACACCATCGTCGTCTTCATGAGCGACAACGGCGGTAACGAACCCACCGGCTCCATCAATGATCCCCTGCGCGGCACCAAAAATCAGGACAGCTACGACGGCGGCAACATCCACACGCCAGCCTCCATCCGCTGGCCCGGCGTGCTGGCGACCAACGTCATCAGCAATCAGTATGTCTGGGTAGGCGACATCTTCCCCACACTCTGCGCTGCCACCGGCGTTACCGCACAGAATACCAAGTCGTTTGATGGCCTGAACCTCTGGCCCGCGCTGCTTTCCATCAACAGCGGCAATCCAGATGGTGTGCAGCGTCCATCGACGCTCGTGACCTCCGTAGCGAAACCCGCCGCACTCAACACCTTCACCGATCCCGTCCTCGGCGGCAGCAAGATGTTCAAACTCATCCGCACCAAAGGCCCGCCTGTGACGAACGAGCTCTTCAACATGACGGATGATCCGTATGAGACCACCGACCTCGCCGCCAATGCCGCGTATGCCACGATCATCACCACACTCACGACCTCCATCACCAATATCACGCCCGAGAACTACCCGCCCCACATTGGGGAGGCACCGCAGACGCAGAGCGTGCAACAGGGCAGCAGCATCACTCTTTACGCACCCTTCACCAGCTATGGCAAAGTCCCCAGCGTGCAATGGCGGAAGAACGGCACACCGATCAGCGGCGCGACCAGCTATTACCAAATCACCGACAACGGCGTCAACGTGAACGGCGTCTTCATGGCCACGCTCACTCTCACGAACGCCAACAGCACCCACACCGCGAACTACGACGTGATCGTCAGCAGCACCAACGGCTCCGTGACCAGTGCCGCAGGCGAGCTCACCGTCCTCAAGCCCGTCAGCATCCAAAACGACGGCGTTCCCGATGCGTGGAAAATCGCCAACGGTATCGACCCCAACAGCAATGCTGTGATCAACGGCCCACTTGGCGACATCGACAAAGATGGCCGGAGCAACCTGCTGGAGTATGCCTTCAACACCAGTCCGCAGACAAATGATGTCGATCCTTTCCAAGGAGTCGCCATTACCAAAGCTGGCGATGGCTTGAAGTATCTCGAAGTCAGCTATCCGAGGCGTATCGGAGCGCTCGATCTTGTTTATACCGTCGAGATCAGTGACGATCTGACCGCCTGGCCATCTTCTGGACTTACCTCCGAACTCGTCAGTATCATCGCCAATCCTGACGGCATCACAGAGACAGTGACTGTGCGTATCCTTCCCGCTATGAGCAGCGCTGCAAAGAAGTTTGTTCGCATCAAGGTGGTGACTCAGTGAATACCTGCATCGCCCTTACACAATCCCGACAAATCTCCACCGAATCATTGAAGCCATCCTGACCCGCCTGCGGTTAGAATCACACATCATGAAAACGTTCCCTGTCCTCCTGTTGTTCGCGACAAACCTCGCCGCGCATGATCTGGCCACTACCGACCGGGAGGTGCTGCGAGCGCACATTCTGGAAGAGTGGAAGCGAGAGCATGTCGAAGTGGCCTCCACGGCATCGACGCTCCAACTCGCCGCCGCTGCGGTGGCCAACGCGGCAAACGCTCCAACTACGGCGAAGGCCTTCCTGCCCTTCACGAAGCTCGATCTGCGGGCAGATGGAGAGTTTCTCTGTGTCGGCTCGAATGGCTTGCCGGATCATAATATGATGGTCGGTATCACGGCCTGGCAGCAGCAGGTGCCTCTGCCCCAGAAATATTTCGACGACAATGCTTGGCAGATCCCGTTGAAGCCCGTGCCGGCAAAGGAACCTGCGATAATCAAGGGTCGCTTTCTGCGCGGAGCCATTGCTCTGGCGGTGAATGGCGTGCCGATCTTCAATCCCCAAAACAATCGCGGTGAGGTGAGTTATGAAATCGGCGAGCTGGACGAGTGGGGCGGGCATTGCGGACGCGCGGATGATTACCACTATCACATCGCTCCGCTGCATCTCCAGGCGCAGGCCGGGAAAGGCATGCCGGTGGCGTATGCGCTAGATGGTTATCCTGTTTACGGCCTCACGGAGCCGGATGGCTCGCCCGTGGCGAACCTCGACGAGTGCCATGGCCACGAGGACGCTAAGATCGGCTATCACTATCATGCGTCGAACAAGTATCCGTATGTCTTCGGCGGCTTCCACGGCGAGGTCGTCGAGGCTGGTGAGCAAGTTGATCCGCAACCGCGTGCTCAAGGGGTGCGTGAGGCCCTCACCGCATTGCGCGGCGCGAAGATCACCGCTTTCGAAAGCACCGGCAAGGACAGCTACAAAATCAGCTACCAGGTGAATGGCGACAAGCGTAGCGTCAGCTACTCGATCAAGGCCGATGGCACCTATCCCTTCCACTTTGACAATGGTCGCGATGGCACGGCCGATGAAGTTTACACCGCACGTCGTCAAGGTGGCGGTGGTGCTGGTGGTGGTGATCGTCCGCCCAGCGGCGGCCCTGAGGGCATGAAGGGTAAAGGAAAAGGCAAGGGACAGGGCAAAGGTGGTCGCGAGGGCGTAATCGGGGCATCTCTGCCCCGTGAAGAAAATCCGGAGGGGTTAGGAATCGCCCCGATACCTGGCATCCTCGATATGAATGGCGATGGCGTTGTCACCGCACATGAGTTCGCAGACAACGCGAAGTCGAATGCTGCGAAAAATGGCAGCCCCATCCCCGATGCGATGGCGAAGGCGAAGGCGAAAGAGCAGTTCAATGCCTTCGATCACAATCGCGACGGCAAGCTCGACACATCCGAGCTCGACGAACTCGCGGGCAATGCGCCTTCCATCAGCGCACCCCAGCTACGTCGCGAGGAGCCACCCGCGCACGAAGAAATGAAGAAAGGTGGTGGCGGTGAACGCGGAGGCAAAGGGCAGACCTTTGTTGCGCTTCCAGATCAACCGCGCAGCAGCGATGGTCAGTTCATGCTCATCAGCCCCGTTGTGGAAGACCTTCAAGCCTTGCCCACCGAGTTCACCGGTAATGGCGACGGCATCAGCCCGCCGCTCTCATGGACCGGTGCCCCCGCTGGTACGAAAAGCTACGCCTTGATCATGGATCACGTCACGCCAGACGGAGATCGGAAGTGGTATTGGACGATTTACGACATTCCGGCCAGCGCCTTGAGCCTGCCAAAGAACGCCACCGACATCGGCAAACTCGGCGCCGGCTTCGAAGGCGAAATCGGCTACGAACCGCCCATGTCGAAAGGCCCCGGCGCGAAGACGTATGTCATCACGCTTTATGCCTTGTCTGAGGCGATCAAGCTCGCAGGCAAGCCCGGACGCGAAGAGCTCATCTCCGCGATGAATGGCAAGGTGCTCGCGAATTCCTCGCTGCGTGTTGTTCACTCCACCGGCGGTGCCGTCGGACAGATCCGACCGGTCGGACAAGTCGGACCCAAAACAGCCGAAGCACCTCCGCCTGCTGCCGCAGAACCCAAAAAAGGCGACGGCAAAGGCAAAGGAAAAGGTGGCCCGCCCGGCCTCGTGAAGCCCAGCATCGCTGACACGATCAAACTCAACGTCTATGCCGACAACTGGTTCATGCTCTATGTGAATGGCCGCCTCGTCGCCTTCGATCCGATCCAGTTCATGCCGCACAACGTCGTCAGCGTCGATTTCCTCCCAGAGTATCCGATGACCCTCGCCGTGCTCGCCAAGGACAACGCCGATCCCAAGACCGGCATGGAATACGGCAGCAGCATCGGCGACGCCGGCCTATGCATCAAATTCGCCGACGGCACCGTCACCAACGCGACCTGGAAGGCCAAAAACTTTTTTCACGGCCCCGTCAAAGGCGACACCGCCAATCCCCAAGTCATTCAAGACCCACTGCCCGCCAACTGGTGGGCCATCGACTTCGACGATAGCACCTGGAAGAACGCCAAAGAATACACCATCGAAGAAGTCGATCCCAAGCAGCCCTACTTCGACAACGACTTCGAAGGCGCCAAGTTCATCTGGACCGACGACATCGCCCTCGACAACACCGTCATCTTCCGCACGAAAATCGAAAAACCCGGCTGGACGCCAAGATGGAACACGAAGCCGGATCTCGATGTGAGAGGTGTGCCGCTCAAATAAGACGACAATTCAGTTGGGCTTGTGAAATCATCGGTCGGATGATGCTACATAGGGAGCTCTTTGGCGTTCACACTAGCCCATGAAGTCCGCGCTCCTCTTCCTTTCTTCGTTCCTTATCCTGCATGCGTCGTTCGCTGCGAAGCCGAACATTCTGTTCATCGCCATGGACGACATGCGACCGGAACTCGGCTGTTATGGCAACAAGATCGTCAAAACGCCGAACATCGACCGCATCGCGGCTCGCGGCATCGTTTTCAACAAAGCCTACTGCCAGCAGGCGGTGTGCAGTCCGTCACGCACCGCCATCCTGACCGGTCTGCGTCCCGATGTCACGAAGGTGTGGGACCTGGAGACGCACTTCCGCGTGGCACAGCCGGATTGCATCACCTTGCCGCAGCACTTCAAGGCGAACGGCTACCATTGCGCCGCGCTGAGCAAAATCTACCACTCCGGCTTTGAAGATGGTCGCTCCTGGAATGAGCCGCACTGGTATCCGAAAGGCCGCGCGGTCGATACCGATCCCGTGGATTGGACCAAACAGATCGTCACGCGTCATGACGTGAACGTGGAGGAATTCAGCGCGCGTCAGGAAGGCGGTCCGGCTCGAAAGAACGGCAAGGATGCCAAAAAAGGCCCAGCGTATGAAGTCAGCCCGAAAGCGGATGATCAACTTCCCGATGGTGCGACGGCTGCAGAAGCGGTGAAGCGTCTCGCGGCGCTCAAATCGAAGAGCGAGCCGTTTTTCCTTGCCGTCGGCTTCTTGAAGCCGCATCTGCCATTCGTGGCACCGAAGAAGTATTGGGACCTTTACGATCCAAACACGAACGCCGTGCCCACTATGGACAAATTGCCCGCTGGCAGCCCTGAGTTTGCCGGACACAACAACAGCGAGCTACACGCTTACCCTGGCGTGCCGAAGGATAATCCCATCCCTGCTGAATTCGCGAAAACACTGCGCCACGGCTACTATGCCTGCATCAGCTACACCGATGCACAGATCGGCAAAGTGCTTGACGCTCTCGATAAAGAAGGTCTCGCCGACAACACGATCATCGTGCTCTGGGGCGATCACGGCTGGCAGCTCGGCGAGCATGGCCTTTGGCAAAAACACACGAACCTCGAGATCGCCGCGCGTGCGCCTCTGCTCATCAGCGTGCCGGGATCAAAGACCGCCGGCCAGAAGTGCGAGGCACCGGTCGAGTTCGTCGATGTCTATCCCACGCTCGCCGATGTCTGCGGCCTGCCGATCCCGAGCGGCCTCGGCGGCAGCAGTTTGAAGACCTTCATCGAAGACCCAGCAGCACCCGCCACCGATGTCGCCATCAGCCAGTATCCACGCGGTGCCCCGAAAGGCCCCGTGATGGGCTACAGCATCCGCAACGATCGATATCGCGCTACCTTCTGGCGTGAGCGCAACGGCTCCAAAATCATCGCCACAGAACTCTACGACGAACAAGCCGACCCCACCGAGACCATCAGCCTCGCCGACAAACCCGAGCACAAGGAACTGCTCGAGACGCTCATCAAACACCTCCCGCCCGTTGGCTCCGATCTCAATCCCGCCGCCGAACCGAAAGGCAAAGGCAAATCACCCACCAAGCCCGCCACCACCTCCACCGAAGAACTCCGCGACGTGCGCTACGACCGTCTTTACCCCGGCAAAGCCAAGCTCACACTTGACGAGTATCTTGCCAGGCAATTCATCGGTGATGAAGCAAAGGAGCGCTTCACCAAGTTCGATAAAAATAAGGATGGCCTTCTCTCTCGCGATGAGTTCATCACGGGAGGAAAATGAGATTGAAGATGCATCGTCATAACGGGTTCGCCATTTCCCCTCACGATGCATCACCGGCACTTTGGCGGTCAAGGTCCCCTGTCTCGGGTCCGCCGGTGACAGTAGCGGCCTTGATATCCGCATCTACGACGGCACGGCCAGTGGTGGGATGGCACCTGTTTTGGCGCTGAGGATGGAGAGCGTGAACGTGCTTCCCTTGCCTGGCTCGCTTGTGACGTTCAGCACTGCTCCATGCTCATCGGCGATGGCTTTGCAGATGGACAAACCGAGGCCTGCGCCCCCTGTGGTGCGCGCGCGGGACTTATCGGCACGGTAGAAGCGGTCAAAAAGATGCGGGAGGTGCTCTCCAGCGATGCCGCAGCCACTGTCGGTGATGATGAAGCGGGCGTGATTGGATTCGGTGGTGGTGCGTAGGGTGATGCGTCCACCGTCGGGAGTGTGGTCGAGGGCGTTAATCAGGAGATTGAGGACGATTTGGGAGAGCCGCAAAGCATCGCCAATGCAGGGTGCTGGGTTGAGGTCGAGTTCGATGCCGATGCGGCGGTCTTCGCAGAGGGGTTGTAGCGGAGCAGCTGTGTCTTGGGTGATGATGGCGAGGTCGCACGCTTCGTGATTGTCTGTAATGGCGTCGCCGTCGTGGGTGGCTAGGATAAGCATCGATTCAGTGAGTTGATTAAGTCGGCGCGCTGCGTCCACGCAGGCTTCGAGCGTGCGCTGGTAGGTAGCGGTATCGCGTTCGCGGGTGAGAACCTGTTGTGCCTGTGAGAGAATGATGGCGACGGGGGTGCGCAGTTCGTGCGCGGCATCGGCGGTGAAGCGGGCCTGGCGGGCAAAGGTGGACTCGAGTTGGCCAAAGGTGTCGTTAAGGACAGTGGAGAGGTGACCGAGTTCGCTAGTTGCAGAGCGCACGGGGATCCGCTCGCTAAGATCGCCGCTGGCGATGCGTTTGGCTGAATCTGCGATGATCGTGATGGGACGCAGGGCGCGTGAAGTGATCCACCAGCCAATGGCGAGTGCGAAGGCGAGCACGGACCCAGCAATGACGGTAAGCCAGCGTGCATAGCGCCGCAGCGCTGCGATTTCCGGCGCGATGGACCGGCCTGCAAGCAGGCACTCGCCCGGGGGAGTAAAAGTGAAGGCCTCGCGGAGTTCGCCACGTGTGCGCTCGCCTTGCAGCGGTTCATTGTCTTTCGGGCGATCGGGACGCTCGATTGGCAGTGGAGCATTATCTGAGCACGCCCACTCAGCGCCATCCCGACGCCACACTGCATAGTAGTAGTCAGACATGTCGGAGCCGTCGAACAAGCCTGCACGTGATGGAGCAAGCTTGAACTCACGCTCCATACCCGGCGGCGGGGGGCGCACCCCCTGACCGCGCGATGAAACCAAGGAATCCGTTACCGCACGCACGCGGAGACGAATCTCCGCATCCACACGACGCATTTCGTTGACGGCCTGATAGCGATACGCGCCGAATGCGAAGCCGGTCAGCACGGCGGCCAGGAGAAATCCATGCCAGAGCTGAAGGCGTAGCCGGAGGGATTCGGGGAACATCATTCAATGGAGTAGCCGAGTCCGCGGCGGGTGACGATGAGTTCGTGGCCGAGCTTCTTGCGCACGTTGGAGACGTAAACATCTAGCAGGTTGGAGAGACTACTCTCGTTTTCATCGAAGAGCTGCTCGTATAGTCGTTCACGTGTGACGACGCGGCCGCGATGCAGGGCGAGATATTCAATGAGGGCGATTTCGCGTGCGGTGAGTGTCACTGGCTCTCCGCCCTTGGTGACCGTGTGGCCGACGGTGTCCACGGTGACATCGCCGATCGTCACCATGGCCTTCGCCTGACCGGTGCTCCGGCGGATGAGTGCCCGAATGCGCGCGAGCAGCTCAGTCAGTTCGCAGGGCTTTGGCAAATAGTCATCTGCACCGCCATCGAGCCCGCGCACTCGCTCCCTGGTGCTATGACGTGCGGTGAGCATGAGCACCGGGGTATGCTTGTGAAGGCGCAGCCTTTCGAGCACCTGAAAGCCATCCATCACAGGCATCATCACATCCAGCACAATGGCGTTGTAATCCCACATCATCGCTTTTGCGAGGCCGTCCTCGCCATTGCTCGCTTCGTCGACAGCATAGCCGTCCTCACGCAGCGCTTCGGCGAGGCTGCTGAGTAAATGAGGTTCATCTTCGATTACAAGGAGCCGCATAGGGTGGCAGCATGGTGGGACATTAACCTTAATCCAAGGTGAAAGCGAGTGTGGAGGATGATTTTGATGCGTACTTCATGCTGCTTTAAGGTTGTGGGGCTACAGAAGGCGGTGATGAATCGACAGAGCCTTCTTTTTGCCGCCCTAGTGCTCCTCGGATCCGTGGCCGCTCAAGCGGATCCAATCCTGACCTCATGGTTCACTCGGAACTCCGGGATGCTGGCGCGGGTGGTGCAGACGACGAGCACCTCGACCGGCTCACGCAATACGAACGCGGTCACGACGTGGCCGAGCGTGACGCCGAACAACAACACGGGTGGTGCAGCGCAAACGGTGCCGGTTTATGCCGATGTGCAGCGCATTCACTACACCGCGACGGATGTGTATATCAATGCCAGCGGCCTCGCGTCCTACACGATGGGGCCGTGGCTCACGGCTGGAAGTGGCTTGTTCGGCTTCTGGCCTTTGGCGCGGGACTATTCGACACGCATCACACGCAATCCGGTGCCTGGGCCGACGAAGGTGCGCCACGGCGGCGGCATGATCGGCATGATGGTCAATGGTGTGGCCATTTATGATCTGGGTGATGCATTTTCCTTCAATCAAACCAACACAACCGTTCCGACGGCGACCACAGTGACGGGCTCTGATGCCATGGGTGCGACGGGTGACGGGTTCTGGTCCCGCGACGCACTGGCAGTGGAGGTGGTGACGTTTGACCCCGGATTTGCGCATCAACCGGGCAACAACGGCCAGTATCACTATCACGCCGAGCCGAAGGCGCTGCGCTATCAACTGGGCGACAACATGACGGCCACGTTCAATGCCACCAACAACACCTACAGCTACACCGAGACCGATCCGAGCGGCACCGTGACGCCACTGCAGCACTCGCCGATCCTTGGCTGGTGCTTTGATGGCTACCCGATCTACGGGCCCTATGGTTACTCTTCAGCGATGGATCCAAACAGCGCAGTGAAACGGATGCGCACTGGCTTTGTGCTGCGGAATGCAGCGAACAAAGCCACCTATGGCACCGCAGACATCGTCGCTGATGGGCGCACTACTTTGCCCAAATGGGTCGCCGCCGCTCACGGCTACACTTTCACGCCGAACGCGAACAACGACCACACGCTCACTCCGCTGAATCAATACGGACCCACGACGGCGACCTTGCCCCTGGGTCGCTACACTGGCGATTACGACTACCTCGGGGATCGCGGACAGACACAAGGCTCCACGGGCACCTTTGATCTCGATCAATACAATGGCCGCAACTGCGTCACGCCGGAGTTCCCCGGCGGCACCTATGCCTATTTCGTCACCATTGATTCGAGTGGTAACACGGCCTTCCCGCACATGCTCAGCAAGCAATACTACGGCACCCAAAACGCCGCCAACAATGCCACCATCCCGGTCGGTGCTACCTTGCTCTTCAATGGCGGCCCCAACAGTGCCGAGAGCTTCAAGAGCGGCCCCGCGATCACTCCGGCGAATGGCAATGTCACTCTAACCTGGAGCAGCGTGGAAGGCGGCACCTATCAGGTGGAGGCCTCGAACAACCTCAGCACTTGGACACCCGTGGCCACGGGCGTTTCGGCGGCATCGAACAGCACGCAGACTTCATTCACTGAGAACGCTGCCGTTTTGCCCGCGAACAACACGAAGCGCTTCTACAAGGTCACACGCACCGCCACCGCGGCCTACGACCCAGCTTACACCGGACAATGAAACGCTTCTTTGGTTGCTTCCTCATCGCGGCGACGGCTCACGCTGATCCGCAACTTACCTCGTGGCTCACTGCGAATTCCACGAAGTATGCCCGCGTCACGGAGACGACGAGTACAGCCCCCGTGAGCATCTGGCCGAATGCCGGCATTCCGAAGAACGCAGGCAGCCCTTCTCAAATCACGCCCGCGTATGCGGATGTGCAGCAGGTGCTCTATTCGGCCAATTTTGTTTATGTGCGCTCCGCTGACCTCGCCAGCCACAAAATGGGGCCGTGGTATAAAGAGTATGCGAAGGTCACGGTGAATGGGTTGTGGCCAGACAATGGCAGGCTCACCTCGAAGATCCCGCGAAATCCCACCCTCGCGCCGACTCCATCTTCCGCGAACAATTTTAATCAGGTGGCTCAAGGCCCCGTGGGCGTGATGGTGAATGGCGTCACCATTGCCAATCTCGGCGATGGCTCTGGCTGGAATCCCACCACACAGCGCGATGGTGGCATCACAGGCGGTGGCGTGCCGGGAAATCAAACCAACGTGTGGATCCGCTGTGCCACTGGAGCCGAGGGACCAATCTTGGATGGCGGTTTTGGTCATCCGGCACCCGATGGTGGCTATCATTACCATGCCAACCCCCGAGCCCTGCGCTATCAGCTCGGCGACAATCTCAGTTACAACGCAGCGACGGACACTTACACAGAGAACACGACAAATCTGCATCACTCGCCGATCATCGGCTGGGCCTACGATGGCTACCCGATCTACGGACCCTATGGTTACAGTAGCGCGATGGATGCCAGCAGTCCTGCGCGCCGCATGGTGTCGGGCCATGTCCCGCGAGACGGCTCCTTCGGCACCACGGACCTCGCCGTCACCGGTCGGCACTCGCTCGCACCTTGGGCTGCCTTGTTTCACACCTTCACCTCCACGCTCGGCAGCACGGATTACACTTTGCAGGCTGCGAACTACGGCCCCGATATCTCCGCGAGCTTCCCCATCGGTTGGTATGCGGAGGATTTCGATTATCTCGGTGATCGCGGCTACACGCAGGGCATCCATTTTGACCTCGACAAGCCGAACGGACGCCTCTGCGTCACTCCCGAGTTCCCAGGCGGCACCTACGCATACTTCATCCCCATCGACGCCGTCGGAGCACCTGCATTTCCCTATTCCATCGGCCGCTACTGGTATGGTAACCGCACCGGCGGTCGTGTCCCAACTGGCAACATCACCGAAAGCGTCACCACGCTCTTCACCGGCGGCCCCGCCATCGCTGAATCGTGGAACGGCGGCCCGACAGTGAATCCCACCAGTGGTGATGTCACACTCACCTGGAGCAGCCTCGAAGGCGGCACCTACCAGGTTGAAGCATCGACCAATCTCAGCACCTGGACCCCCATCGCCCCGAGCGTCTCCGCTGCTGCAGGCAGCACACAAACCACGCTTATCGAAAGCGGCGCTGCCTTGCCTGCGAACAACGCGAAGCGTTTCTACAAGGTCACGCGCACAGGCGTCGCCACCTTTTCACCTGCCTACACCGGGCAATAGGGTCCTCCCATGAAACACATCGCATTTGCCCTGCTGCAGTGTACATCCGCACTGTCCGCTCAGCCCATCGACCTGCCGTCTTTGTTCGACCCGCGGGCGCTTGTTAAACCCATCACCGAGATGGAAGGCACGCTCAGCGATGGCTTGAAGGCCACGGTTTATAAAATCGTCGTGCGCTCACTGCCTTATGACCACGAAACGGGCCCCTGGGCACCGCAGACGATCCAGGACCAAGGTGGCTACTGGGAGGACACCATGGACAAAAAACTCTATCGGGTGGATGGCGACTACTTGAAGCTGCTCAACTCACGCGGGTGGAGCATGTTTGACGCGGACGGCACGGTGCATCGCACGAAGGATCGCTTGGAGTTCGACAAGGTGGCGCGTGCTGAACTGGGTGGTTGGACCTTCGAGCAGGCGAAGCAGGACGGCGTGACAAACTCGGTCATCGAGCTGCCGCCGCAGGAGCAGATCGTCACCATCTTCCTGCCAAAGAACCCGAAACCGCTGCCACAGCTCACCATGCTGAGACATGCCACGTTTTCGCCGCGTTCAGGCGTGGGCATCAGCACGAATGGGGTGCGCTTTTTCCCGCCGGAGCCGGTGCATCGTATCACCGCGTTTCAAAACATCGCCCCGCTCGATCCGCACGGCGGCCACACCGGTTTCGGGCATGAGTATCACTACCATCGCGCTCCCTCTGTGCTGGCGGATGACAAGTCGGGCAAGATCGTCGGTTTCGCGCTCGATGGCTTTCCTGTGCGTGGCCCCACGGAAGCTAATGGCAAAGCGCCGAAGAACCTCGATGCCGTCAATGGCCACGATCACGATGGTCTCGGCTATCACTACCATGCGAGCAATAGCTGGCCCTACTTCGTCAGCGGCTTCAAAGGCGCTCTCGGCACCGCCACGCTAGGCGATGCGGACGTTTGCGATGCCACGCAACAAGGCGGCGGCGGCCCAGGTCGTCGTGGAGGTCCAGGCGCGGCGAAAGGCGGAGCGAAGGGCAAAGGGCCACCCAAAGGCGGACCACCCCCTCCTCGCCCCTTCAATCCTTTACTACCTGACTTTCCATGAAAACGTTCTACGCACTCATTGCTGCCGCGCTGAGCTATTCATCGCTGCAAGCCTCCCCAAACGTCCTCCTCATTATCGCCGATGATCTTGGCTGGAATGGCGTCGGCTTTCACTCACGCAGCATGAGCACGCCGAACCTCGACCGTCTTGCCAAGGACGGTACCGAGCTTCAGCGCTACTACACCTATCCTGTTTGCAGCCCCTCGCGTGCCGCTTTGCTCACAGGCCAGATGCCGCGCCGCTTTGGTCTTGCTAACATCATCGCTCCAGGCCAGGAAGGCATTCCAAAAGGCACGATCACGCTGCCTGCGACCTTCAAAGCCGCAGGCTATCGAACCTCACTCATCGGCAAATGGCACCTCGGCAGCGCGCATCCGCCGCAGGAGCATGGCTTTGATCATTTCTATGGCTTCATGGGCGCTGAGGTCGATTATTTCAAACACACCGGCCAACGCGGCGAACGCATCGACTGGCAGCGCGATGGCCGGACGCTCGAAGAAGAAGGCTACTCGACTTATTTGCTGGCCGACGAGGCGATTCGCCAAATCAAGCAGCGAGACACGCGAAAGCCCTTCTTGATTCAAGTCGCCTTCAATGCGCCGCATTTCCCGCTCGCCGCGCCGGACGAACTCGTGTCCAGACATCGTGGCAACCTCTACTCCGCCGTCATCGACGCACTCGACACCAGCATCGGACGCATCTTCACCGCGCTCGACGAGCAAAAAATGCGCGAAAACACCCTCGTCGTGTTTTGCTCAGACAACGGAGCACCGCGACGCAGCAGCAGCAATGAGCCACTAAGCTACGGCAAAGAATCTGTCTATGAAGGCGGCATTCGCACGCCCTGCGTCATGCGCTGGCCGGGCAAGGTTCCCGCAGGCAGCCTTTCACAGCAGCCCGTCTCGGCACAGGACCTTCTTCCCACCCTCGCTGCGGCTGCCGGAGTCAATCTGCCCGCGAACTCTAAACTCGACGGCACCAGCCAATGGACAGCTCTACAAACCAGCAAAGCCATGCCCCGCGAGCCCTTTCTCATCGCCTCCGCCGACACCGCCCTCATTGATGGGGAATGGAAACTCATCGAATGGACTTCAGGCAATCTCTCGCTCTTCAACTTGCGAACCGACATCGGCGAAACGAAGGACCTCTATGCGAAGGAAGCCGAGCGTGCCCGCCAATTGACCGCCAAGCTGGATGAGTTGAAGCAAGTTTTGCCACCACTCCGAGCCAGCAGCGGCCCAAAAGGAAAAGCTGGACCGAAAGGCAAAGGACGACCATCTCCTCGCTAATGAACTCACGACTCTTCAGCATTCTCATGATACTCTCGCTCGCCGTTACCGTCTTGGCAGCGCCGCCGGTGAAGGTCTTCATCCTCGCCGGTCAGTCAAATATGGAAGGCCAAGCCGTCGTGGACTTGAGCGGTTATGACTACAACCAGGGTAGGGGCACGCTGGTCCAGTTGATGAATGATCCTGCGAAGGCCGCCATGTTTGCTCATCTTCGTTCGACCGATGGAAAGTGGACAGTTCGCGACGATGTGTGGGTGCACTATCAACGCGAAAATCGTCCGCTGCTGAGGGGGCCGCTTGCTTTTGGCTTCTCTGTTTATGGAGATGTGCATCACTTTGGGCCGGAGTTGCAGTTCGGCCATGTCGTGGGCGATGCGCTCAAGAACCAGGTGCTGCTCATCAAAACGGCCTGGGGTGGCAAGAGTTTGTTCAAAGACTTCCGTCCGCCGTCATCGGGTGGCGAGGTGGGGAAGTATTACACGCTGATGGTGGCGCAGGTGCGGGAAACGCTTACGAGCCTCCAGCAGGACTTTCCCGCTTATCAAGGTCAGGGCCATGAACTCGCCGGCTTCGTCTGGTATCAAGGCTGGAACGATGGAGCGCAGCGCGAGGACATTGCGGCCAGGGAATACGAGCAGAACCTCGTGAACCTCATCCAGGATGTGCGCAAAGAGTTCAACGCGTCGAAACTGCCCATCGTCGTTGGCGAACTCACTGGTGCCTGGGTCGATGCGCCCGGCCATTTCGCACTCGTCCGCGAGGCGCAGGCGGCAGCCACGATGCGCGAGGAGTTTCAGGGCAACGTTCTCTTCGTCCCCACCCGTGATTTTGTCCGTAAAGCCGAGGATTCGCCCAATACCAACCATGGCCACCATGAGTTTGGCAATGCGGAGACGTATTTTTTAGTGGGCGATGCTTTGGGAAAGGCGATGGTGAGAATGCTCCCACCATGAAAAAACTTCAAACTCATCGCATGACCCGCATTGCCTCCATCCTTGCCCTCGCTGCTTTCTCAGCGATTACCGCCGCCGAGCCTGCGCCACCCTACTTCAGTGCGAGGCCCGGTGCCCTTTCGACGGCGAAGGAACGACTCGCTGCGGGTGACAAAGTGCTCGCCAAAGCGCTGAACAAACTCGTCAAAGATGCCGACAAGGCATTGGTTGAAGCACCGCCCTCGGTGATGAGCAAAGAGAAGCTCCCACCCAGTGGCGACAAGCATGACTACATGAGCCTCGCACCCTATTTTTGGCCGAATCCCGACACCAAAGACGGCTTGCCTTATGTGCGGCATGACGGTAAAGCGAATCCCGAGAGCCGTGATCCCAAAGCAAACGACAGTCCGGCCATCAAGGTCATGGGAGACAACGTAGAGACACTCGCGCTGGCCTATTTCTTCACCGGCAATGAAACGTATGCCGAAGGGGCCGCCAAAGTGGCCCGCGTCTGGTTCCTCGACCCCGCTACGCGCATGAATCCGCATCTGAAGTATGCACAAGCCATCATGGGCGTGAATGACGGCCGCGGCACCGGCATCCTCGAAGCTCTGCACATCTCCGTCGCTGCGGATGCGTTGGGTTTGCTCGCTGAATCCAAAGCCTGGCCCAAGGACGACCAAAAAGCGCTCAAGGAATGGCTGCGCACCTATCACGACTGGCTCATTCAGAGCGAGCCCGGCAAAGACGAGCACCGCGCCAAAAACAACCACGGCACCTTCTACGACGTGCAGGCCGTGCGAATCGCGCTCGTGATAGGTCGCATCGAACCCGCCAAGCGCATCCTCGAAGAAGCCAAGCAACACCGCATTGCGGTCCAGATCGATCCCGATGGTAAACAACCGCTCGAACTCGACCGCACCACCTCCTTCAGCTACTCTCGCTTCAACCTCTTCGCGCTCACCGAACTTGCCACGCTCGGCGAACATGCCGGAGTCGATCTTTGGAACTTCAGCACAGAAGACGGAAGAAGCATCCGCAAAGCCATCGACTTTATGCTGCCCTACGCCGACGTGCCACCAAAGCCCTGGACGCTGCCGCAGATTAAAGACAAGCACGAGTCCGAGTTCATGCCCATCTTCCGCCACGCCACCCTAGCCTACGGCAGCGATGCGTATGAGGCTGTTATCGCCAAGTATGAAGACTCGCCCAGCAAGCGTTTCCAACTCTTGTTTGTGAAATAAACAAGAGAATGCAGACAAGAGAATCAAGTGTAGCCGATTTTTCTGCTCCCATTCTCCTGGCTGAACTGCCTATCTTTCACCATGCCGACCCATACATGCGCCTTCTCTTTCCTGGCGTGGGTCATGGCGACGATGGCGCTCGCCCAGGAGTCTCCCCTTTCGCACATCGATGCCCTGATGGCCACGCCGCGCTCGGAGGCGGCAAAGAGGCCGTTCGTACGTGTGCGTGGTGTTGTCTCCCTCATTGGTGAGGGCTTGGCGGGTGCGGAGAAAAAGAAGGAGCAGGTGCTTTCGTCAATTTGCATGGAGGATGAAACGGGTGGCATTTGGGTCTCTGTGGCGCAGGCGCTGCGGGACAAGGTGTGGAAGGAATCGGAAGAGCTGCTGCTCTCACTCAAGGAAGGCACGGAAATCGAGATAGATGGCGTGTTGGATGAGGGTGCATTTGCTCCGGTAATCCTGCCGCGTGGCCTGCGGATCCTGGGTGAGACATCGCTGCCTCCAGCGCGAGAGGTGCCACTGGGCCAACTCATGAGAGGTGCGGCCGATGTCCAGCGTGTACAGGTGTCCGGCGTGGTGCAAAGCATCGCCGATGAAGCGGGCCGTAGATGGCTGCTTAAAATCGAAACGGGTCTGGGGCACTTTTTGGCTCGTTTGCCGAAAACAGAGGCATTTGCGCCCGCTCGTCTGCTGGACGCGGAAGTGCGTATGACGGGCGTGGCGGCCGTTTCGCGGAACTGGCGCTCGGAGTTTGTCTGCCCGCGTCTCATCATCAGTCACGAGGAAGATGTCGTCATCGTGAAAGCCGCACCGGACGACCCATTTGCGGCTCAAAAAGTGCCGCTGGATGCCTTGGATGCCTTTGAACCTCAGGGGAGGCCGCTACATCGTCGGCGCATCGAGGGAGTGTTGACTTACAGCGAGGCGGGGAGCTTTTTGTTCATGCAGGCAGGTTCACGAGCCGTGCGCGTGGAGACGTTAAACACGGAAGCGCTCGCACTCGGTGATCGTGTCGAAGCCACGGGTTTCATCGATACCAGTCGCGATGTGGCCGGACTCAGCGGGGCGCTGGTTCGCAAGCTTGGCGAGGGCCCGATGCCGGCTCTAATACAGATGAGCATGACGCAGATCGAAGCGGACTTTGAGCTGATGCGTAACGGTGAAAGGAGCCAATTGCCCGGCTGCGATGGCCTACTGGTGACTGTGCAGGGTCGTCTGCTCAATGTGCAAAACGCGGTGTCCGAGGGTGTGCAGCGATTAGAGCTCGATTGTGGAGATGCCGTCACCACGCTTTTTGCTCATGGCGGATGGGAAGACTTGCTGCCTGGCACGGAGCTGCGCGCGACGGGCATCGCTAGCATCCAGTATGCGCCCGCTGGCCAGACGGCGAACTTTGCAGAGCCGATGCGGCTCGATGTGTTGCTGCGTGATGGCAATGACATCACGGTGCTGACTGTGCCGTCATGGTGGACGCTGCGGCGCACGCTTTATGCCCTCTGCGGAGTCGCTGTGGTCGCGCTCGGTGCCTTGGCGTGGGCGGCGGTGCTGCGGCGTACAGTGGCACGACAAACTCAGCTCCTCGCGCAGGAGATGCGCGGTCGTCGGGATGCCGCCGTGGAGTTTCAGGCGGCTTTGCGTGAGCGTTCGCGACTTGCGGCCAATCTTCACGACACCGTATTGCAAACGATGACTGGCATAGCGTACCAGATCGAAGCCTGTGAGATGGAGTCCATCCCGGAGGCCGAACGCAGTGCCAATCATCTCGAAACCGCACGCCGCATGGTGCAGCGCGGTCAAGAGGATCTGCGCAACTCGGTTTGGGCCCTGCGTGCCCTGCCGCTGAAAGAACGCACCTTCGCTGAATCCGTCCGCAGTGTTGCCAAACAAGTCAGCGCCGGTCACAAGGTTGAAATCTTTGTCGAACCGAGTGATGATCTACCGCAACTGGCTGATTTCATCGCAGGCAATCTTTTGCTTATCGTACAGGAGGCCATCCACAACGCCCTCAAACACGCCAAGCCCGCGCAGATTCGCATCATGCTGAGTTCATCGCCTGATGCGGCCAGTTTTGCCGTGGTCGTGGAGGATGATGGCAGCGGCTTTGTGTTTGGATCGCAGCCAGGAGCCAGCTTGGGCCATTTCGGGATCGATGGCATGAGAGAACGCGCCGAGCGGCTCGGCGGCACCCTGGAGTTGAAAAGCACGCCCGGAAGCGGCACCTGTTTGCGTGTTGAGGTGCCGCTCCGGGCTTTTGATCACGATCTTGTTTGAAACTCATGCCCACGCCCATTCGCCTCCTACTCATCGATGACCACGCCGTGATGCGTGCAGGCCTGGCGAACATGCTGAATGCCAACACTGACTTCAAAGTCGTTGCGGGAGCCGATGATGCAGCCACTGGCCTCGCCTTGTATCGCCAACACAAACCCGATGTCACCTTGCTGGATGTCTCTATGCCCGGCATGAGCGGCATCGAGTGCCTGCGGGCGCTTCGAGCCGAGTATCCCACTGCCTACGTACTCATGCTTAGCTCATCTGATGCCGAGGAAGACATCGTGCAAGCACTCGCCGCCGGGGCATGCGGCTATGTGTCCAAATCCGCCCGCCCCGCCGAACTCACCGCCGCCATCCATGATGCGCAAGCGGGCAAACGTGTTGTGAGCGCCGCCATCGAAAGCCGCATCGCCGAACACGCCTCCAGTTCCACACTGACATCCCGCGAGATCGAAGTCCTGCATCTTCTGCGTAAAGGCATGAACAACCCCGACATCGGTCATCTACTCGGTATCACCCGCCGCACTGCCAAAGCGCATGTGGCGGCGATTCTACAGAAGCTGGATGCAGCGGATCGCACAGAGGCCGTTGCGCGGGCTTTTGAGCGAGGATTGCTGAAAGTCTAGGCACGGACGTATTGGCCACCTGGCCAATGGTCCGTTTGGAGGAAGCTGGCACCATGAGGGATGAATCCAACCAGTATGGTCCGACTTCTGACACTCCTGCTAATCCTGAATTGCGCGAAGGGCATCGCAACTGACACCACACAACGCCTCAGCGAGGGCTGGGAGCACTATCAAGGCAGTCTCGGCAGCACCTGGGAAGTCTGGCGTGGCGATGCGGCGAGTGATAATGTGGCGTGGTCAAAAGTGACGCTGCCGCATTGTTTTAACGGGCGTGATGCAGTGGATCCTGATGTTCGTTACTATCAGGGGCCGGGTTGGTATCGGACAAAGCTCAAGATTGCCAATCCGTATCCAAATGGCCGCACGCTGCTCCACTTTGACGGCGCGGGGCAGAAGTCGCAGGTGTTTGTCCATACGCAGAAGGTCGGTGAGCATGTCGGCGGCTATGACGAGTGGACGGTGGATATCACGGACGCTACGAAGAATGAGAAGTTTGAAGGCGAGGTGCCGATTGCGGTGATGTGCGATAACTCACGCGATGCGGAAAGTATTCCGTCGGACTTGAGCGATTTCAACCGCTACGGCGGGCTGTATCGGCATATTAGCCTGGTATATGTGCCAGCGATTTCCTTGGACCGGGTGCATGTGAAACCGGTGCTGGAAGGTGACAAAGCGACAGTGACCGTGAGCGTTCGCCTTTTGAATCCTTCCAAGGCCATGGACAAGGTGACGCTGGATTTCGACGTTCAGGATCAGGAGGGCAAGACGATATTCCATGAAATGCTGTCGCCAACAAGTGCGCCGTGGGAAGGAGAGAAGCAGGTCATCTCGTTCGAGATTCCAAAGCCCGCACTCTGGTCCCCATCAAAGCCAGCGCTGTATCGCGTCACAGTTGCAATCAAATCCAAACACGGTGAGCAAGCGGTGACCGAACGCTTCGGCATTCGCAGCACCGAATGGGTGGACAATGGACCCTTCAAGCTCAACGGTGAGCGCTTGCTGCTCAAAGGCACACATTATCATGAAGACCACTCCGGGGTGGCAGCCGCTGTGCCGGATGATGTGGTGCGCAAAACGCTAACGATGATCAAAGACATGGGCGCGAACTTTGTCCGCCTTGGGCACTATCAACAAGCACCGCTGGTGCTGGATCTCTGCGATGAACTCGGCCTGCTGGTTTGGGAAGAGGTGCCTTGGTGCCGAGGTGGCATCGGTGGAGTGGCTTATCAAAAGCAGGTAAAGGACATGCTACGTGCGTTGATCGATCAGCATCGCAACCACCCGTCGATCATCATGTGGGGCATGGGCAATGAGAACGATTGGCCCGGTGACTTTGATATTTTCGACAAGGAGAAGATTCGTGCATTGATGACGGAGTTGAATGACCTGTCGCACGAGTTGGACCCATCGCGACCGACCTGCATTCGCCGTTGCGACTTCTGCAAGGACATCGTGGACATTTACTCGCCGAGCATTTGGGCAGGCTGGTACTCCGGTCGCTACACCGAATACAAAGCAGCAGCTGAAAAGGCAGTCAAAGATACAAAGCACTTCTTCCACGCCGAGTGGGGTGGCGACAGTCACGCGCATCGGTTTGCTGAAGATCCTGAGAAGATGGTGACAAAGGTCGAGACCGGAAAAGGCACTGCTGAGAAGGGCAAGGCCTACAAGGGCACGGGCGGCAAGGTGCGCATGTCAAAGGACGGCGATTGGTCCGAGAGCTACATGTGCAATCTCTTCGATTGGCATCTCAAGGAGCAAGAAGAAATGCCCTGGCTCACTGGAAGTGCCGCGTGGATCTTCAAAGACTTCGCCACGCCGCTGCGTCCCGAGAACCCCGTGCCAAGGGTGAATCAGAAGGGTGTCGTCGAGCGCGATGGCACGCCGAAAGAGACTTATTATGTCTTCAAGAGCTACTGGTCTGAGAAGCCGATGGTCCACATCTTTGGCCACGGTTGGCCCGTGCGTTGGGGCGATGCAGGTGAGGAGAAAGAAGTCCGTGTGTATTCGAACTGCCCCGAGGTAGAGCTGTTCGTAAACGGCAAATCCGTCGGTGTGAAGAAGCGCAACGTCAGCGATTATCCGGCTGCCGGGCTGCATTGGATGGTGAAGCTTAGTGAAGGCGAAAACAAACTCCGCGCTGTTGGCAACGGCGTAAGTGACGAACTCACGGTCGGCTATCAGACCAAGAAGTGGAGCAAGCCGGCGAAGCTGAAACTGGAGGAGATTGCGCAAAAAGACGGCATCGCCACGATGGAAGTGCGCATGTTGGACACCAATGATGTTCCGTGTCTGGATTGCTCCAACATCGTGCGCTTCGGATTGGCTGGAGATGGTCGTTTGATTGACAATCTAGGCACTGCAACCGGTTCCCGCGCGGTGCAACTCTACAATGGCCGCGCAACCATCCAGTGCGAGATCACAAACTACAAAGTCTGCGTTTCCGTTTCATCCGAAGGTCGCAAGCCGCAGTTCAAATACGTCACCGATGCCCGCGCGCCGGCCCCAGACACCGATAGGGCAAAAATAGCTCCCAAAGCCACCTCCGATGCCAAACCACCTGCTCCGAAGCTCACGCTCGATGTCGCCACAATTGATCGTGAACGCATCCTGAAGGCCGCAACATCTGCTTTAGGACTCAAGCCCGTCTCCATCACTACAACGCCCGCCAAACTCAGCGAGGGAGGCTTGAACGACTTTTACTCGAACGGCGACTATTGGTGGCCTGATCCGGCAAAGCCCAACGGCCTGCCTTATATCAAGCGTGATGGCGAAACGAACCCCGAAAATTTTGTCGCTCATCGCATGGCGGTGAAAGCACTGCGTGACTCCGTGGCCGCACTCGCTGCCGCTTACAAAATCACGGGCGAAGACAAGTATGTCACCAAAGCCGCCGAGTTGCTGAAGGTGTTTTTCCTTGATGCGAAGACTCGCATGAACCCCAGCCTCAATTTCGCTCAGGCCGTACCCGGAGTCTCACCCGGGCGTGGCATTGGCATCATCGACACGCTGCACATCATCGAGATTCCTGCTGCGGTAAAAGCGATGGAGAAATCTAAAGCCTTCCCCGCCGAAATGGCGAGGGCTATCCGCCAATGGTTCCGCGAACTCGCCGACTGGATGACCACCAGCAAGAACGGCAACGAGGAAGCCAATGCAAAGAACAACCACGCCGTGGCTTTTCATCTTCAACTCGCCGTCTTCGCAGACTTCATCGGCGATCAAGAAAAGCTCGCGCTCTGCCGAACCAGGTTCAAAGAGGTCTTCGTGGGCAAGCAAATGGCCGAAGACGGCGGTTTCCCGCTCGAGCTCGCCCGTACGAAACCCTACGGCTACTCGATCTTCCAACTCGATAACATGACCCTGCTCTGCCAAGTGCTGAGCACACCGGAAGACAACCTCTGGACCTTCGAGACCAAGGACGGAAAAAGCATCGGCAAAGCCATCGCGTATCTGTATCCCTTCCTTGCCGACAAATCGAAGTGGACTCTGCCACCCGATGTCAATGCGTGGGAGGGCTGGCCTGCCAGACAACCGAACTTGTTGTTCGGTGGGCTTGAGCTTGGCGAGCAGAATTACCTCGATCTTTGGCGAAAACTCCCTTCCGATCCGACTGATCTGGAAGTGCAGCGCAACATCGGTATCACGCAGCCGCTGCTGTGGATGAAGTGATTGAGAGAGAGTCCTTATGATTCACGGTAAAAAGGTTCCCAAAAGCGCTCTGATGTCCGCCTCTCCGGCCGAAATGGTCATTCGCGCCATGGCCCTGCTTCTACTGGCGGTTACGTCGCTTCCCATCATTCATGCGGCGGATTTGCTGACTGAGAACTTCGATTCCTATACATCCGCCATTACCACCGTGCCAGTTGGCATGACAACGGGAGTGAAGGCCGCCGGGCAAGTCACGGCGGTAGCGGGCATTAGTCAGATTGGATCTGGTGGAAAGGTTGCGCACTTCAATGATGCTGGCACATCCTCGGGGCAGTTGGAACTGAATGCCGGAAGTGCTGCGCAGACCACTCTGGCTGTTTCATTCGACATTTATAACAACGCCACGCCCTCCCCGACGGGCACACAGCCGATCAACATTGGTCTGCTGGCCTGGAATCCAGCGGTGGCGACGGCGGGGGGATCAAGCGCGAAGCGCATGGCGGGTCTGACATTCAATCAATTTGGGTCGATCACCACGCCTGCCTTTTCGGTGCAGGGTAATGGAACGGTTCTCACCGGAACCTACGACCTCACCGTGAAGCAGTCGGTGAAAATCTACGCGAATGATCACGAAACGGCTTCGATCAATTACATCGGACCGGACGCGGTGTATCGGACTTTGGCCGCGAATAGCTTCTCGGTGTTTCTGAATGGCACCTTTGCCATCACGTCCACCTTGAACCCCACGGCTACGGACAACGCAGGAACGCTGCTTGCTGGTAATAGCAACCTCGGACGCGTCGGCTTCAACACCTCGACGGCGAACCTCGGAAATTGGCTAATCGACAACGTGGTCATCTCCGACATGCCCGCAGATGTGCTACCGCCAGCTCCAGTGATCACCAGCGCGCTCACTGCCAGCGGGCAAGTGGGGAGTGCATTCAGCTATCAGATTGCGGCTTCGAACAGTCCGGCTTCGTTTGGTGCGACGGGCCTTCCCGACGGTCTTAGCATCAATACGACGACGGGAACCATTACAGGCACGCCCACGGCAAATGGCACATCGAACGTCACCATTTCTGCCACCAATACTGGCGGCACAGGTTCGGCTACACTCTTGCTCACGGTGGTGGCTGTGCCATCGACGATCACCAGCTCACTTACCTCGAGCGGACAGGAGTCGATTTCCTTCAGCTACCAGATCACAGCTTCGGGTTCGCCGACATCCTTTAACGCAATTGGCCTTCCAGGTGGACTCAGTGTTAACACAGGCACCGGATTTATCACGGGAACTCCAAACGCAGCCACAGCAGGGACCTACAACGTCACCATTTCAGCGACGAACAGCGGCGGCCCGAGATTTGCCACACTCGTGCTCACGGTGATCAACAAGTTCGATGTCCTACGCATCAAATGGATGAACATGCTGATTGCCGATGTGACCAGTGCCAGGAGCACGTCCAGTATCAACACGAGGGCCTCCGGTTATCAGTCGACCATGCTCTACACGATCACGGGGATTAAGGTGACCAATGGAGGGGCCGGTTACAGGAGTGCGCCCACCGTGAGTATCACAGGAGGTAACGGCAGTGGTGCCACGGCGACGGCGACGATTGCCGCAGGCAAGGTGACAGCGATCACAATGACCAGCGGAGGATCGGGTTACACCACCACTCCAACCGTCAGCTTGAGCGGCGGCGACGGATCTGGTGTCACCACCACACCGTTGGTTGCCATCTGGAGTGATCTACCGCTCGCAGTGCAGACAGGAGTCAATGCGGATGTTGCTTCAGGAAACATTGCCGACAGCTTTAAGCGTCTGGAATCCATGGCCCAAGCCTACGCAATCCCTGCCTGCGCACTGTATCAGAACGCCGCGCTGCTCACGGCGGTCGCTGGCGGGTTGGATTGGATGACGGCGAATGCTTTTACACCTACAGGCACACTCTTTGGCAATTGGTATGACTGGGAAGTTTCCGCGCCACAGGCTCTGAACAATGCAGTCGTGCTGTTACTCTCGAATACCGGCGCGTTGAGCACGACGCAAGTCGCGATTTACGTCAAAGCGGTCTATAACTATGGGCCCGACAGCGTGAATCAAAAGGACTTCTTTTGGTGGGGAGCACTGACGGGAGCCAATACTTCCAACGCCGCGCTCACCATGGCGATTCAGGGCATTTTGTTGGGAAACAACACAACCACCGTCACGCGCTTCTGGCATGACACGACAGACCACCCGATCAACCCGCAAACGAACCATGTCATCAGCGGCAGCCTCTTGCTCGAGGAGGCGCAGGGGAATCTGAGTGGTAACAACCCCCTCGATTTTGACGGTGACAGCGTCTTTAGCTATGTGACCAGCGGCGATGGATTCTACCAGGACGGCTCCTTCATTTATCACTACAACATTCCATACACTGGGCAATACGGTCAGGAATTGGTCGATAACATTGTCATCTTGGTGAACCTTCTCCACGGCACGACCTGGCAGATCACGGACCCGGAAGTCGCCAATATCTACGCTTGGATGACAGATAGCTTTGCGCCGCTGATGTACCACGGAGCGATGATGGACATGGTCCGCGGACGAGCCATCGCATCATCAAATGGTGATCAATACAGCGTGGGCGCCAAGGTCATCACGAACATCCGGCAGCTCGCTGCTACTGCGCCTGCTGCCACCGCTGCGGCGCTGACGGCTTTTGCCGATGATCCCCATTTGCCTCCCGGACAGTTGCACTTCCCGAGCATGGACCGTGTGGTCGCGCATCGCGATGCCTTCAGTCTTGGCCTCAGCATGTCATCCACTCGAGTAGGAGGGTATGAGATAAACACCACGTCGCCGACTAATCTCAAAGGTTGGTATACCGGCGCGGGCGTGACTTATCTTTATCTCGGTGCCGCTGACACGCAATACACGGGCGACTACTGGGCCACGGTGGACTGGTATCACCTCCCTGGCACGACGGCAGAGTTGAACGCCACTCCAAATGATGCCGTGACCGATCAGAACTGGGTCGGTGGTGCGCAGGTTGATAAAATCTACGGAGTGGCTGGTATGTCAGCCCATCCGGCTGGGACAACGCTGATAGCAAAAAAATCCTGGTTCATGCTGGATGACGAGATCGTGTGTCTCGGTTCGGGCATCGCTTGCACTACGGCGGGTGATCAAGTGGACACGACAGTGGAGAATCGCCGACTCGGCACCAGCGCAACGACCAAGTTCAACATCGCGGACACTCAATACAATCTGTCGACTGCCTCGACATGGGCTTCGCCTGTAACTGTCACCACTGGCACTGGCCCGACCTGGTGCGCCTTGGAAGGTGTTGCCGGTTACTACTTTCCGAATGGTGCGACTAACTTGCAGGCGCAGTTCGTTCCAGGCACCGGCGCATGGACCACCATCAATCCGACGGACTCTGACTCGACGGTTTACACCGATTACTATCTGAAACTCTGGTTCAATCATGGTGTAACTCCGAGCAACGCCAACTATGCCTACGTTATCCTTCCGAACAAAAGCGCAAGTAGCGTCAAAGCATACGCATCGAATCCCGACATCACCATTCTATCCAACACTCAGCCAACGGCCACGGTCACTGGCATCCAAGCCGTGAAGAGTCCCGTGAGCGGTGTGGTCGCCGCAAACTTCTGGGCAAGGACCACCGGCCCCGATAACGGTGGCATCGCTGATTTCATCAATGTGAGCAAGCAGTCATCGGTCATCGTGCGAGAGACCTCTAACAGCCTCAGTGTCGGCGTATCCGATCCCACGCAAAGCAACATGGGAACTATCAGCGTCACACTGAATGGTAAAACATCGCTCGGCACCTTGTCTGTCGATTCAGGCATTACCGTTACAGCCACCAATCCGATCACGCTGAGCGTTAACGTCAATGGCTCCAAGGGTAAGTCCTTCAACGCCTCGTTCCAACTCGCTCCCAAGCCCGTGATCAGCAGCAACTTGAATCTCGTGGGAGTCGCGAGCAGCGCCTTGAGTTATGCCATCACGGCTACCGACGGCCCCACAAGCTTCGGCGCGACCAGCTTGCCACCGGGCTTGTCCATCAACACCACCACCGGTGTGATCTCGGGATCGCCGACGACTCTAGGCACCTTCAGCACCACCCTCAGCGCCACCAATGGCAATGGCACCGGCTATGCCACGCTGACCACCAATGTCGTCACCGTGCCTGGTGACATTGCCATCACTCTAAGTACTTCGGGAATGAGCACATGGACCTGCCCAGCAAACGTGGCGTCGATTCAAGTCGAGTGCTGGGGCGGTGGCGGCGCAGGGGGTAGCGCCTTCCGCAATGGCAGCGGCACACGCCAAAACGGCGCTGGCGGCGCTGGCGGAGCGTATGCCAAGGTGCTGTCGTATCCCGTGACCTCAGGTAACACTTACTTCATCAATGTCGGTGCTGGCGGATCAAACAGTTCCGCCATCAATGGCACCACCGTTTCAGGCGGTGACTCTTGGCTGAACTTGATCGATTCACCATCTGCGACCATCATCGCGAAAGGCGGCGCTGGAGGTGCAACCGCCGTGGGAATCACCGCACAAACCGCGAGCGGCGGAGCAGGCACCTCATCACAAAGCCATGGTGATGTTGTCTTCGCAGGTGGCAGTGGGTTCAGCGCCATATCCAGTTCTGGAGGTGGCGGAGGTGGCAGCGGCGCAGGGACCGCCGCACCCGGAGTCACTGCCACATCGAGCACCGGCGCCATTGCACCCAGCGGCGGCGGTCAAGGCGGCACAGGTTCAAACAGCAGCGGCAATGGCGGCGATGGTTCTGCACCCGGCGGTGGTGGTAGTGGAGCTAGTGATGCCAGCCAGAACGTGCGAACGGGGGGCTCCGGCGGCACTGGCCGTGTTATCATCACGCTCAATCAACTGAATGGCTTCGATGCTCCGACTCCGATTGAAAGCTGGCGGCAACAATACTTCGGCAACACCACAAACTCAGGCGACTCGGCTGACTCCGCCGATCCCGATGGTGATGGCCTCACCAATCAGCAGGAATACATCTTCGGCACCCTGCCCAATACCGCGATCAACGGCGTACTGCTATCCGCCTCATCATCACCGACGATGATCACTCTAACGTTCACGGCCAAACAAGCCTCGGGTGCCAATTACACCGGCCTCACGCGTCACTACGCCATCGAGACCACCACCGACCTCGCCACCTGGACTCTCGTTGATGGTTACACCGACATCACGGGCAACAATCAAACCGTCAACGCCAACTTCTCCGTGAACGTCACGAAGGGTTTTTATCGCTTGAAAGCCTGGTTGCAATAATATCACTCTCGTTCAAAACACCATGAAACGCCTCCTCACACTCTTCACGGCACTCGTCATTCAAGTTGGCCAAACCCGATCCGCGGATAAACCCAACGTCATCTTCTTTCTCGCGGATGACCTAGGCATTGGAAATCTCAGTTGCTACGGCTCGGACCATTACAAGACACCGCAGATCGACAAGCTGGCAGCGGAAGGCACGAGGTTCACCCAGTGCTTCACGGCGGCGCTTTGCGGCCCGTCGCGGGCGATGATCATGACCGGGCGCTATGCCTTCCGCAACGGATCGAGCAATCAGGATGCGTGCATGGTCATGCAGAACAAGGAACTGCAACTGGCGCGGGTTTTCAAAAGCGCAGGCTATGCGACCTCCTTCATCGGCAAATGGGGACAACTGCCGGGCGATCCTGATGAGGCGGGCTTTGACGATTATCTGCGCTTCAACGGCAGCGGCGTTTACTGGAGCCGCAAGCCCGATAAGCTCGAAGAATACCTCGTGAACGGACAGGAGCAGGAGCTGGGTGTGAAGGAATACATGCCAGACCTCATGCACGAGCGTGCCGTCCGCTTTCTGAAGTCCAGTCAGGACAAGCCTTTCTTCCTCTACTACTCCCTGGTGCATGTGCATGGTGACATTCAGCCCACGCCTGATAGCTCAGCGGACAGCAAGGACCTCTTTGGCGACAACATCCTCTACATGGACAAACTCGTCGGTAAACTCGTCGCCGAACTCGATGCGCTGAAGCTCCGTGAGAAGACGCTCATCATCTTCATGGGCGACAACGGCACCGGCAAAGGCCAGAACCCGCTGTCCACCATCGGCGGGCGTAATCTCTCCGGGATGAAGGGTAGCATGCTCGAATGCGGCGGCCTCGTGCCCATGGTTGCCAATTGGCCGGGCAAGACACCCGCTGGCAAAGTCAGTGCCGACTTGATCGACTCGTCGGACTTTCTCACCACCTTCGCGGAGCTCTCTGGCGGCAATTTGCCCAAAAAAACGATCTTCGACGGTCACAGCATGGCCGCGCAACTCCGTGGTGAGTCCGGCCAGCCACGTGAGTGGGTCTTTAACCAACTCGCCGCCATGTGGTATGTGCGGGACGCGAAATGGAAGCTCAACGAGAAGAACGAACTCTATGACATGAGCGAGGCGCCCTTTGCCGAAAAACTCGTCATTGGCGATCATCCCGCCCGCGCCAAACTCGCCGCAGTGCTTGCAAAGTTGAACCCCGCAGGCGGAATCCCCGACAGCGGCGACGGCACCGGTCGTCATGCGAATAAGGACAAGAAAAAGAAGGGCGAGGAACCCATGAAGAAGCCCGAGACGCCGCCAACGACGCCTCTAACGACGCCTCTAACCGCGGAAGAGCAGGAGCGTGCCGCCAAGTTCGACAAACTCGACGCCGCCAAGGCCGGGAAGCTCACCCGCGACTACTACACCACCCACCAATCCGATGCCGCCGCCGCTGCGGAGCGATTCGACAAATACGACAGTGACAAAGACGGCTTCGTGAGCCGTGAGGAATACATCCTCAAAGGCAAGATGACGAAGAACTAGTCTCAAATCCATCCCAACCATGAAAACGATCCTCACCGCCCTCTTGCTAACCTTCCCCGCGCTCCAAGCCGCGACCAAACCGAACATCCTTTTCATCTCTGTAGATGACCTGCGACCCCAGCTCGGTTGCTACGGGGACAAGCTGATCAAATCGCCCAACATCGACCGTATCGCGGCTCGCGGCATCGTCTTCAAGAAAGCCTACACTCAGCAAGCCGTGTGCAGTCCATCACGCACCGCGATCATGACCGGCCTGCGGCCCGATGTGACAAAGGTTTGGGATCTGGAGACCCATTTCCGTCCTGCACAGCCGGATTGCATCACGCTGCCCCAACATTTCAAAGCGAACGGTTATCAGTGTGAGGCTCTGAGTAAGATCTATCACAAAGGGCATGAAGACGGACGCTCGTGGACCGCGCCGCATTGGTATCCGTTTGGCCGGGCCGTAGACACCGATCTTTTGGATTGGACCAAACAGACCGTTACCAAGCACGATGTCAATGTCTTGGAATACTCCTCGCCTGAAGCCAACGACACCTCGGTGAAAAAGAAGGACAAAGAAGCCAAGGCCGGGCCTTCATTTGAAGTCAGCTCCAAGGACGACAGTGAGCTTCCTGATGGTGCCACAGCGGCAGAGGCCGTGAAACGGCTCGCAGCGCTCAAAGCCAAGGGACAACCCTTTTTCCTGGCGGTGGGTTTCCTGAAACCCCATCTACCCTTCGTTGCACCGAAGAAATATTGGGACCTCTACGACCCCAACAGCATCCCTTTGCCGGCCATCGATCATCTCCCTGAAGGGGCCCCGCCGTATGTTGGCCATACCAACGGCGAAATTCACAACTATCCCGGTGTGCCAAAGGAAGACCCCATCCCAGCTGAGTTCGCCAAGAATCTGCGTCATGGCTACTATGCCTGCATCAGCTACATGGATGCCCAGGTCGGGAAGGTGCTTGACGCGCTCGAAAAGGAAGGTCTCGCCGACAATACCATCATTGTCCTGTGGGGTGATCACGGCTGGCAGCTCGGTGATCACGGCCTGTGGCACAAGCACACCAACTTCGAACTCGCCACCCGTGCGCCGTTGCTCATCAGCGTTCCAGGTTCGAAGACCGCCGGTCAAAAGTGCTCCGCGACCGTCGAGTTTGTCGATGTGTATCCCACTCTCGCCGAGCTGTGCGGCCTCCCGAATCCCACCGGTCTCACGGGCCGCAGCTTGAAGACCTTCATCGACAATCCATCGGCACCCTCCATTAAAGTCGCCATCAGCCAGTACCCGAAAAAGGCCCCGGAAGGCCAAGTCATGGGCTACAGCATTCGCAACGACCGCTATCGCGCCACTTTCTACCGTCTGCGCAACGGCTCCCAAGTTGTCGGCACCGAGCTTTACGACGAAGAAAGCGACCCCAACGAAACCGTCAGCCTCGCCAACGAACCCGAGCACAAAGAGCTGCTCGAAACCCTCGCCAAACACCTGCCGCCCGTCGGTTCCGATGCCAAACCTGAAGGTGCAGAAGCCATGACGGGAAAAAAGAAGGACAAAGGCAAACCCGAGGCACCTGTCCCTAACGCTTCCGCCGATGATCGCGGTTCGCGATTCGATAAACTCGACAAAGACAAAACCGGCAAGCTCACCCGCGAATACTACACCACCCACCAATCCGATGCCGCCGCCGCCGGTGATCGTTTCACCAAGTGGGACACGGACAAGGACGGTTTCCTCTCGCGTGACGAGTATCTAAAGCAGGGCAAGTAGGCTCCGTTTTCGAATGCCAGCAGAAGCCAAGCCTGTGGCCGATCTGCACTCTTCAAGGAGCCCTTGCTGTTGACCGAATCTTGACAATCTATTCGGCCTTCACTGAAGTGCTGCTGACAAAGGGGACGTTCTTTGTGTTATGAGACTCCTTCTTGTTCTTCTAGCGGCCTCAAACGCCTTTGCTGCCGCGCCGCCGAACATTCTTTTCATGCTCTCGGACGATCAGGCCTGGAGCGGGCTGTCCTGCCAGATGCACCCGGACATGCCGGACTCTAAAAGCAGCATCGTGCAGACGCCGAACATTGCTCGGCTTGCGGAGCAGGGCATGCGATTCAGCGCGGCGTATGCGCCTGCGCCGGTGTGCTCGCCGACGCGCATCAGCCTGCAAACGGGGCGGAATCCGGCGGCGCTGGGGTGGACGAAGGCCGCGCCGGCTGAGCAGGGGCATCGTTTGATTGAAGGCGAGAATCGGAAGAGCATTCGCGATGACGAGGTGACGATCGGGCAGATTTTGAAGTCGGCGGGCTACGCGACCGCGCACTATGGCAAATGGCATTTGGAGGGAGGTGGGCCGGAGGCTCATGGTTATGATGAAAGCGATGGCGACACGGGCAATCAGGACGCTGCGCCGCATTTGCCGCCCAATCCGGTGGACATCTTTGGGATGGGGTCGAGAGCGGTGGATTTCATGAAGCGTAGTCAGGAGGCTGGGAAGCCTTTTTTTATTCAGATGAGCTACAATGCGCTGCACTATCCTGAGAACGCAACGCCAGCGTTGGTGGAGAACTATCGGAAGCTGACGTCAGGCAGAGATGACAAGGAAGTTGGCCGTGCGGCCATTGCGGAAGACCTTGACCGCGGTGTGGGAGAGTTGCTAGCGAAACTGGATGGGATGGGGCTGTCGAAGAACACGATCGTTATCTACATGTCTGACAATGGAGGATCGAACCGCCGCACGTTGAATGGCGGGAAGGGGGATGTGTGGGAGGGGGGCATTCGTGTGCCCTTGATCGTTCGCGGGCCCGGCATCGCGCCGAACTCGTGGTGTCATCAGCGTGTGGTTGGCTATGATTTTTTCCCGACCTTTTGCCGTTGGGCGGGTGTGAAAGCGGCGCTCCCAACGGAACTCGACGGTGGCGACATGACGCCTTTGCTAAGTGGCGGGTCGGATCCGGTGAAGCGACCTCGTGAGCCGATGGTGTTTCATTTTCCGCACTACCAAGGCGACTCCCCGCACTCGGCGATCCTCAGTGGCCACATGAAGCTCCTCCACTTCTACGAAACGGGTGAAAATCAGCTGTTCGATCTTAAAACCGACATCGGCGAGACGAAGAACCTCGCTGCAGCCAAGCCGGAACTCACCGCAACGTTTGCCAAACAGCTCTCGGATTACTTGAAGGAAGTCGGAGCCGAAATGCCGAAGCCCAATCCAAACTACGATCCCGCCCGAGAGCCTGCAATGAAGGGCGGCGGCAAAGGTGGCAAAGGCGGCAAAGGCGGGAAGAAAGGGGACAAAAGTAGTGCTGAGCTTCAGCTCGCACCGCTTCGCCATCAAGACACGCCGTCCAACATCCGACTCAATCCTCACGGGCTAAAGCCCATGACTACTTTATGAAGCCTCTCCTGCTCTCGCTAATCACATCCTTATTCGCGTTGCTACTAATCGCAGCTGCACCGGAGGAAAAGCAAAAAGGCGGTGCGGGACAGGGCGGGCAGGTGGAGCCGGCGGTGGTGCCGCCGTATTTGTTCAATGTCTGGCTTTGCAGGCCGGGGGCGGAGGCGGTGACGGTGAGTGTGCTGGCGTGGGAGGAGATGGAGGCGTTTATCGAGTATGGCGATGGATTGAAGACAGGCGCGGTGAAGCTGAGGGCAGGGGTTCCGGAGAACGTGGTGCTGAGCGGCTTGAAGCCGGACACGAGCTACAACTATCGTCTCAGCTATCGTCGTTCGAGGGGCGAGTGGGTGCAGGATGCGATGCGTCGTTTTCACACGCAGCGGAAATCGGGGCAGAGTTTTTCCTTTGTCATGCAGGCGGATTCGCATCTCGACAACAACACGGATGTTCGGGTGTATCAGCAAACCCTAGCCAACATGCTGGCGGACAAGCCGGACTTCATGATCGACCTCGGTGACACGACGATGGTGGACAAGTTTGGCCGGTTCTACACGCGTGCCGAGTCGCAGTACAAGGCCCAGCGCTACTACATGGGCCGGGTAGCGCATAGCGTGCCGATTTTCATGGTGCTGGGCAATCACGATGGTGAGCGTGGCAGCGACCCGGCGATGTCTGAGTGGTCGCTCGGAATGCGGCACACTTACTTTCCGAATCCCACGGATGGAAATGACAAGCACAGCTACTTTGCCTTTGAGTGGGGCAACGCGCTCTTCATTGGGCTCGACCCGTTTTGGTCCACCATGCAACGCGGCGCTTCCGGGTGGGACATGACGCTGGGTGAGCAACAGTATCGTTGGCTGGAGAAGACGCTGGCGGGCAGCAAGGCGGCGATGCGTTTTGTTTTCATCCATCACCTTGTGGGCGGTTTGGGTCGTGATGTGAGGGGTGGAGCGAAACCGGCCGCCTACATGGAGTGGGGTGGCAGGAATGCGGATGGCAGCGAGGGTTTCCGACAGAACCGACCTGGATGGGAGATGCCGATTCATGAGCTTTTCGTCAAAAGCGGCGTGAACATCGTGTTTCACGGCCACGACCATCTTTTTGTCAAAGAAGAGCTCAACGGCATCATCTACCAGGAAGTGCCCCAGCCTGGTCATCCGAGCGGCGGGACGCGAAGTGCTGAGGAATATGGCTACGGCGGGGTCATCCTGGGCAGCGCGGGCCACGTGCGGGTCACGGTGGGTGAGAGTGAAGCGAAGGTGGATTATGTGCGCAGTGTTGTGCCGGGGGTGACGCGGGCGAATCTTGAGAACTGTGCAGTGGAGCACAGTTACTCGGTGAAGTCGCGTTGAACTCGAAATCCGATCTTGAAGGTACCCAGCAGGCTTAAACAAACCAGCCTCTGCATTTCTCACTCACGTTAAGTGTTGGATCCGGGATTGAATCGTCGCATAGGGTTTATGCCCTGTGTTTATGATTTCAAATCTGCTGAAAGAAAATCAGACGGTATACCGTTTGTATCATTGAAACAGTATACCAAATGACCGAAGTCCCTGCCTTTACCTCACGCACTGATTACGCAGCTTCGCTTTTGCGACAGGAGATCCTCAGTGGCAAAATGGAACCAGGAGATCTTCTCGCGGAGTCGGCGGTGGCCGTGCGTTTGGGAGTGAGCCGAGTGCCGGTGAGAGAGGCGCTATTCACATTGGAGCGGGAAGGGTTCGTTGAGTTTAGCGGCACGGGGCGGGCTTTTGTGAAGGCCCTGTCGCCCCAGGATTTCGACGAGCTTTACACCCTGAGGCTCGCTCTGGAACCGCTCGCGGCACGCTTGGCATCGCCATCGGTCACATGCGATGCGAGGCTCCTGGAGAAGAATATCAAAGACACGAATCGGGCGAAGACGATGCTGGATGTCACCCGGCTTGATCTGGAGTTTCACGAGATCATTCTCGAAGCCTCGGGCAATGGACGCCTGCTCAAACTCTGGCGCTCCATGCGCGGTGAGCTGGAGCTTTGGCTCGGTAGACTGCATCGTCGTCATCAGGTGCAGAAACTCGACACCCGGGCTGAGACGATGCGTTCGCATCAAACCATCGTCGATTGTTTCAAACAGCAAACCCCCGCCGCTTGCGAATCGCTGATGCGCAAGCACATCACCGGCTGGCGGGAGTGGCTGCCGGTGCTGCCTGAAGGTGAGTGATCGGACCAATAACCAAGAGCTAGGGACACAGAACAACCATGAACACCCATCGTTTTAACCGTCGTGCCTTCCTTCGAGGAACTGGCGTTACCATGGCACTGCCGTGGATGGAATCCGTCAATGTCTGGGGTGATGAGCCGAAAAAGAACAAACCGGCCAGCGAAGCCCCCGTGCGGCTGTGCGTGACCTTTTCCGGCAATGGCTTCCAGTCGAAGGAATGGTGGGCCAAGGGCGAGGGCAAGGCGATGGAGCTTGGCCGTGTGCTCGCACCTTTGAACGAGTTCAAAGAGAAGCTGCTCTTCGTGCGCGGCCTCTATCATGAGGAAGCTCGCAAAGGAAATATCCACTCCTCACAAACCGGCAACATGCTCTCCGGTGCTCCGATCGCCTCTGGAGGTGAGATTCGCAGCGGCACCAGTTTCGATCAAATGCTCGCCCAGACTTATGGACGCTCCACGAAGGTGCCGAGCCTCGTGCTCGCGTGTGAGAAGTCGAACCCGTCGGTGCATAAGAACTACTCGATGCTCTACAGCTCGCACATTTCGTGGTCATCGCCCACAACGCCGACACCGCTTGAGCTTTATCCTGCGCTCGCGTTTGATCGTCTCTTCAAAGATGAAGGCTCGCCAGCCGACAAAAGCGTGCTGGATGCTGTTCTGGGCGATGCACAGGATTTGCGTCGCGACATCAGTGCCAGCGATCAACGCAAGCTCGACGAGTATCTCGACAGCGTGCGCGAGGTGGAGAAGCGCATCGAGAACGCTGGCAAACGCGGCGAGCTGCAAGGCTGGCGGCCCACTTTGGACAAACCGAACATGCAGCGCCCCTCCGACGGCATCCCGCAGGACATCGCGGAGCACATGAAACTCATGTGCGATATCCTAGTGCTCGGTTTTCAGACCGACACCACGCGCATCACCACGCTGAAGCTCAACAACGACCACAGCGCCCTGCGTTTCCCAAATCTGCCGAGCATCCAGCAGCCAGGCCACGGCATCGACTACATGATTCACCACCTGCTGAGCCATAGCGACGGCGAGGATTACCTCAAGGTGAACCAGCTTTTCATGGAGCAACTCGCCTACCTTGCCCGCAAGCTCGACAGCATCCGTGAAGGCGAACGCACGCTGCTGGACAACACCATGCTCATGCACTGCTCAAGCATGATGGTCGGCGCGAAGCACAACAACGATGAACTGCCCATTATCGTCCTCGGTGGAGCGGGTGGCCGCCTGAAAAGTGGACGCACGCTCGACTACCGAGACAAACCCGACCGCCAGCTCTGCCGCCTCTTCATGTCCATGATGGACAAGATGGAAGTGCGTCCGAAGACCTTTGGCGATGCGAAACTCATGCTGGAGGAAGTGTGATCATGCTAATAGTCAGGCGGTCACTTTTTCTTCTCGCTCTGGCGTGCCAAGCCGCACCAGCCGCCGATGCTGCTTCATCGAAAAAGCCCAACGTTCTCTTCGTCGTCTTCGACGATCTCAACAACCGCCTGGGTTGCTATGGAGATCCGGTGGCGAAGTCGCCAAACCTCGACCGGCTTGCTGCTCGCGGCACGGTGTTCACGCGGAACTTCTGCCAGCAGCCGATCTGCGGTCCATCACGCGCTTCGTTCATGAGCGGGCGCAGGCCGGACTCGCTCGGCATTTGGAGCATGACGAAGTATCTCTATGATCTGCATCCCGATGCGGTCACGATGCCACAGTGGTTCATGCAGCACGGCTACAAGTCCATGAGCATCGGCAAGGTGCTCGGTGGCTATGGCAAGGAGGCGGACTTCAAGACGCTGAGCGTGCCGGATCGACGCACCGGCGGCAAAACGAAGGATGAGTTTGCCTTGCCAAATGGAGCTGCTTTGCCGCCGAACCTCGCGAAGGACCTGCTCTGTGAGAATCGCGACGTGCCGGACGAGGCTTGCTTTGACACCGTGTCCGCCAACCTCGCTATCACCGAGATGCGGGCGTTCGCGAAGAAGTCGGAGCCATTTTTCCTTGCCCTGGGCATCTTCAAGCCGCACACACCTTACAAGGTGCCGAAGCGCTACTGGGACATGTATCGCCGCGAAGATATCCCAGCCATCGAGACGCCCGAACGGCCTCGCAACGCGCCCGAGATCGCCTTTCATGCGAACCACGAAATCCTCGGCGAGCCGAGTGCCCAACGCACGCTCGACGAGGAAGCAAAGCGCGAGATCCGCCATGGCTACTATGCGGCGATGAGTTTCGCTGACGCGCAGTTTGGCCGCGTGTTGGATGCGCTTGATGAACTGAAGCTCCGCGACAACACCATCGTCGTCATCATTGGCGACAACGGCTTTGAACTCGGCGAGCACGACTGCTGGGGAAAGATGACCTTGTTCGGGTGGGACGCGCGAGTGCCACTCATCATCAGCGCTCCCGGTATCGGAAAGGGCGGCGCGAAGACGACCGCCATCAGTGAGTTGATCGACATCTTTCCCACGCTTACGGACCTCAGTGGTCTTCCATCTCCTCCTCAGCTCGAAGGCACCAGCCTCGTGCCCGTGCTGAAGGATGCCAGCGCATCCGTGAAAACCGCCGCGCTCACGCAACATCCACGCCCTGCGCTTTACTGGGGCGGTGGACCGCAGGCCTTGCCGCAAGTGATGGGTTACGCGCTCAAAACGGACCGCTGGAGCTATCATGAGTGGCGTGATTTTAAGACCGGCCACGTCGTCGGCCAGGAACTCTACGATGAACAAACCGATCCGCTCGAAACGGTGAACCTTGCCGGCACCGTCGAAGCTGCGGCACAGATTTCCGCGCTCGCAACGCAGCTCAAGAGGATGACAAAAGGAGGTCAACAATGAGAGTGCTTTTCTTGATCTTCTCGCTGGCAGCTTTGACCAGTCCGGCGCTCGCCGCTGATGCGCCTCGCAAAAAGCTCAACGTCCTCTTCATCATCTCAGACGACCTCAAACCGCTGCTCGGCTGTTACGGCACTTCGTGGATGAAGTCGCCGAACATTGAGCGACTCGCGGCAAAGGGAACGGTCTTCACGGCGAACTACTGCCAGGTGGCGTTCTGCGCTCCGACTCGGTTCAGTCTGCTGACCGGTCTGCGACCAGATACCACCGGAGTGTATCTCAATCCGGATCAGCCACAGGACCTCC
>CANETF010000003.1 GCA_947440575.1 Verrucomicrobiaceae bacterium | reverse complement strand
TGGGCACCACTTTGCGGCGATCGCGGGTCCGGGGCCGTTGGTGGGGCCGGTATTGGCGGCGCAGTTTGGGTATTTGCCCGGGATGCTGTGGATTTTAATTGGGGCGACTTTGGGAGGCGGGGTGCATGACGCGATTGTGATGTTCGCGAGCATTCGGCGTGGCGGGAAGTCGGTGGGGCAGATGCTGAAGGAGGAGGTGAATCCGCTGGTGGGGTTTGTGGCGATGATTTCAGTGCTGGCGATCATGACGATTCTGCTGGCGGTGCTGGGGCTGGTGGTGGTGAAGGCGCTGGCGGAGAGCCCGTGGGGATTGTTCACGATTGCGATGACGATTCCGTTGGCCCTGATGATGGGATTCGGGCATACGATCTTCAAAATCAGTGTGCGAAACATCACGATTTTTGGGATTGTTGGGTTGATTGCAAGTGTGTGGGCGGGGAGTCATTTGAAGGACTGGGGGATTGAGCATTTGTTTGACTACAAGGGCGAGACGATTGCGTGGTCGATCATGATTTACGGGTTTGCGGCGTCGGTGCTGCCGGTGTGGATGTTGTTGGCGCCACGGGATTATCTGAGTACGTTCATGAAGATCGGGACGGTGGCGGTGCTGGCAGTGGTGGTGATCTGGGTGGCTCCTGAGTTGCACATGCCGAAGCTGACAAAGTTTGTGGATGGGACGGGGTTGGTGTTTTTGGGTGGGGTGTTTCCGTTTGTGTTCATCACGATTGCTTGCGGGGCGATCTCAGGTTTTCATGCGCTGATTTCATCAGGGACGACACCGAAGTTGCTGGATCGGGAGGAGTCTATTCGGACTGTGGCGTATGGTGCGATGGTGACGGAGATGCTGGTGGCACTGATGGCGTTGGTGGCGGCGTGTGCGTTGCAACCTGGGGAGTATTTTGCGATCAATGCGGGAGCGGCGAAGATTGTGCAGACGGATCCTTCGCAGGGGCAGGCTGTGACGGAAATGATTACGGCGGCGGGTTTTCCAGTGACGGTGGCAGGGATGGACAAATTGGCGGCGGACATCGGGGAGAAGACGATGTTTGGTCGGGTGGGAGGAGCGCCGACGTTTGCGGTGGGGATGGCGCAGATGTTTGCGCGGGCGTTTGGGCCGGCTTGGATGGCGTTTTGGTATCACTTTGCCATCATGTTTGAAGCGTTATTTATTTTGACGACGATTGACGCGGGGACGCGGGTGGGGCGGTTCATTTTGCAGGACTTCTTGGGAGGGATTTGGAAGCCGCTGGGGAACACGAGGAGTTTGCCATCCAACGTTTTTGCGAGCGCGCTGCTGGTAGGGGCTTGGGGATACTTTTTGTATCAGGGGGTGGTGGATCCGCTGGGGGGTATCAATACTTTGTGGCCGTTGTTTGGGATCGCGAACCAGTTGCTGGCGGTGATCGCGTTCTGTCTGGGGACAACCATTTTGATCAAGATGGGGAAGGTGCGGTATCTGGCGGTGACGGTGATTCCGCTGGTGTTCTTGATGAGTGCGACGTTTTCGGCGGGTTACATCAAGCTGTTTGATGCGAATCCGAAGATGGGGTTCATCTCGGGGGCGAAGTTCTATGCGGATAAGATCGCTGGCGGGGGCACACCGAAGGAGATGCAGGAGTGGGCGGCGCAGCAGTTTAACTTCAATGTGGACACGGCGGTGACGGGCTTTTTCCTGTGCGCGGTGGCGCTGATCTTTCTGGGGTGTCTGCGGGAGTGGATCAGTCTGCTGAGCGGGTCGAAAAAGGCGGTGCTGCATGAGGATCCGTATGTGACGGCGGATCCGGCTTGAGTATGATGGGCGCTTAGCCGATCAAGGGCAGGGTGCGTTTTTGTTGGGCGCTTTGGTAGGCGGTGTCGGCGATTTGCTGGCCGAGGCGGGAGATTTTGAGGGTGAGAGGGCCAATCAAAGGGGCGCCGGTTTCGAGGTGGTGGAGGACGTGCTCGATGGGGTTGCGGTTGGGGGCGGCGGTGGGTTCGACGGGGATGGCGTAGCCTTCGGGGTGGGAGCGGGTTTGGACCCAGAGAGTTTCGGCGTAGTCGTAGCAGGAGAGGGTGCCTTCGGTGCCGGTGAGGATGAAGCCGCACTTGGGCTGGGGCTGATGGGTCCAGGGGTCGGTGAAGGTGCCCCAGCGGGTTTCGGTTCTGCTGAGGCCGAAGGGGTAGCGGAGGACGGCGATAGCGTGCTCGTCCACTTCGAGGCCATCGGGGATGTTCCAGGTGCAGGTGACTTCCAGGGGGGCGTGGCCGTTGAGATGCCAGGAGCCGAGGGTGGTGCCGTAGCCCATGTAGTCGAGGAGGGAGCCACCGCCCTGCGCGGCGCTGTAGAACCAACTGGCGGCTTTTTCGACAGGGGTGGGTTCGGAGTCGATTTTATCGGCGCCGTGGTAGAGGGGACCGCGGTTGCCGCCGTGGTGGTGGAAGCCGGTGACTTCGCCGATGAGGCCTTCCTGGATGAGGCGGTGGGCGGTTTGCTGGCAGGGAATCCAGACGAGGGGCCAGTTGATGATGAGTTCCTTGCCGGTAGGGGCCATGGCGGCGATCATGGTATCGGCTTCGGCGAGGGAGGCGGCGAAGGGTTTTTCCATGAGGATGTGGACACCATGGGGGGCGACTTTTTGGACCCATTCGCCGTGGGTGGAGGCTGAGGGGCAGAGGATGACGAGGTCGGGCTGGGTTTGCTCGAGGCAGGTGTCGGGATCGGTGAAGATTTGGGCTGCGGTGAGGCCGAAGTTTTGTTGGGCGCTGACCATGCGCTCGGGGTGCTCGTCACAGATGGCGACGAGGTCGGCATTTGGGTGGTTGAAGACCTGGCGGAGCAGGTCGCCCATGTGGAAATGGTCGAAATTGATGCCTGCGATGCGCCACTTTTTCATGGTTCTCGGTTCGCAGCTCGCGGTTCGTTGGTGGGTGCTAGTGGGAGATGGTTTCCGGGGCGTCGAGGTCTTTGGGGGGCCAGAAGGCGAGGGCGAGGAGGAGGGTGGCGACGAGGGCGAAGCCGGTGGGGTAGAGGAAGAGTTCGCGGTAGTTGACGGTGCCATCGGCGGCGGTGAGCTTGCCTTGGAGGGGGATGAAGATCCATTTGGCGGCGAGGTCGCCTAGGCCGAGGATGAGGAGGTTGAAGAGGGATTGGGCGCTGGAGCGGATGTCTTTGGGGAAGGCGGCGTCGATGAAGATGTAGAGGGTGGCGAAGAAGAAAGCGTAGCAGATGCCGTGGAGGACCTGGACGGCGATAATCATGGTTTGATTGTCCGGCATGAAGGCGAAGACGCCGAAGCGGGCGGCGTGGCCGAGGATGCCGAGGGTCATGGTAGTCTTCCAACCGAGGCGGGAGAGGAACCAGCCGAGGATGGCCATGGTGAGGATTTCGGCGATCTGGCCGATGGACATGACGGGCATGATCCACTCGGGTTTGATGCCGACGGATGGGCTGCCAAGGAAGCCGCCGGCCATGATGAAGTAGCCGTTGTGGATGGTGGAGTCGATGAAGGTGACGATGAAGAGGACGAGGAGGAAGGGTTTTTTGAGGAAGGTGACGGCGCGGAGCCAGGCGAAGCCGCCTTCGCCGGGTTGGGCGGGTTTGGGCGGGGTGTGAGGGAGGCGGAGGCTGTAGGCGGCGAGGGCGAGGGAGGAGATGCCGGAGACAAGGAAGATGTTGCGGGAGGCGGAGACGGCTTCAGCGCCGACTTTGCCCTGGAGGATGAAGTAGAGAGGCCATGCGGCGAGCATCCAGCCGATGGTGCCGCCCATGCGGACGATGCCGTATTCTTTTTGGGCGTTTTGCAGGTGGCTGAAGGCCAGGGAGTTGGCGACGGAGATGGTGGGGACGTAGAAGAGGGAGTGGACGAGCATGAGGCCGAAGAAGAGAGGGAAGCTGGTGGCCCAATACATGGCGAGGATGGCGACGCCGCCGACGAGGTGACTGAAGGCCATGAATTTTTCAGCGGCGAAGTTGCGGTCGGCGAACTGGGACGAGAAAAAGATGCCGACGATGGAGGCGATGGCGAAGGCGGTGCCGACCCAGGCGGTCTGGCTTTCGGTGAAGTTGAGGCCATCCTTGCCCATGTAGCCCCAGATGAGGGGGAGCCAGGCGCCCCAGATGAAGAACTCGAGGATCATCATGATGAAGAGCTGGTTGCGTTTGGAAGTGTTCGAGGAGGGAGTCATGAGAAGCGTAAAGGTGGAGATTTTGAGCCGGGGAGGAGTGTGAAGAGGGGAATACGGGGTGGAAAGAAGGAAATGAGCAAGGGATGCTGAATTTTGGGGTTAAAACGGATCTCGAGACGGCTTGTCATTGGGCAGCGGTGGAGCGACTTCCTAGTCACTGAGGTTGCTGCGTTTGCGGGATCCAAACGATACTCTCTTCGAGAAGCGGGCCCAAGGGCTGATATGAACGAAATTCATTCAGGATTAGCCTTTCGTTATGTGATGAGAATTAGATGTGGTGTGAGGGTGTTTTAAGTTGCGGGTAAGTGAGCTTTGGTTGTAGATCGGCGGGGTGATTTGCATTATGAGTTTCCGGATCCGGCAGTGTTTGTTTGTTGTCTTAACTGGCATTTCGATTTCTTCGGTATCGTGTTCCTCGCGATTTTTGAAGGCTGCGCCAGCGGATTTGACTGGATTTTTGGAGGCGAAACCGGTGTTGCAGAATGAGCGGAAGAAGACGCCGTTTTTATTGAGTGGTGGAACGGTGGTGGCTCCGGTGAAGGGGATCTACATTGCGCCGATATCGCTGGAGTATCTCGCGGTGGAGTCGAAGACCCTGTCAAAGATGGAAAGCAGTGATGAGGGGCGGGAAGAGGCGGCGAGGAAGTTGGCGGTGTATGGCCGGCGGAAGTTTGTGGAGGCGTTTGAGAAGTCGCGGAAGCCACGGTATGTGCTGTTGACGAAGCCGGACAAGGATTGTGTGGTGTTGGAGATGGCGATTACGGATCTGCATCGGAACAGCATTTCGGGGAGTCTGTTGCGGCTGGCGGTGCATCCGATTGTGGAGCCGGTTTTGACGAAACCGACGCCCGGTTTGAAGGGCAACGTGGCGATTGAAGGCAAGCTGAGGGACGCGAAGACTGGAGAGATTTTGTTTCAGTTTGCGGATACGGAGGAGAGCAGTTCGCTGGTGGTGCCGATCAAGGATTTTATTCCGTATGGGCAAGCGAGGGAGGCGTTTCGTAGCTGGTCGAGGCAATTTGAAAAACTGACGCGGGTGGCACCTGGGAAGAGAGTGCGGGATACCCGGGTGATCAGTTTGTTTTAGAGCCGTTTGGGGATTGCGGTGTGCTACTGGAAGACGATCTCGGTGCTGACGGTGGCGTTGCGGGAGTCGGTGAGGGTTAGGAACCAGGTGTTGGCTTCGGCGGGGGGCTTGGGGGAGGTGATGGTGTAGCCGGTGATGGCGAAGGGGCCGGTGCCGGTGAGGGTGGTGGCGTTTGCGGTGGCTGGGACTGTGGTCCAGTTGCGGGCGGAGCGGAGGCTGGTGTCGGTGGTGTAGTGGAGTTCGGCTTTGGTGAGGGTGCCGTTGGTGAGGGTGCAAGGGAGTTCGATGGTGCTGTCTTTGATGATGGGTTTACCGGGGATGGGGAGGGGTTTGCCTTCTAGGCAATGGGAGTCGATGAAGAGGCCGATTTCGATGGGGGCCCAGCCGGGTTGATGACCGTGGGGCATTTTGACGGTGACGCGCATATGTTTGTTGTCGTGGGGGATGCGGTCGAAGGATTTTTGGTAGCTGTCGAGGACGTAGTGGACGTCGTTGGTGCCGTTGACGAAGAGGATGGGGATGCGGCAGTTCGGGAGGTGGTTGGAGGGATCGTAGTGAGTGATCCATTTGGCGCGGTGGTCGCCGAGTTTGTCGATGGCAGGTTTTTGGACGGACTCGCCTTCGTGGAGGAAGCCGCAGCCGTAAACGGGGACGGCGGCTTTGAAGCGGTGGTCGACGGAGGCGACGATGCAGGTGGTGTAGCCGCCCCAACTGATGCCGGTGACGGCGGTGCGGTCGGGGTTAACGTCGGGGAAGCTGCGGATGAGGGAGTGGGCGCGGATAACAGAGGCAACGGCGTGGTAGGGCCAGTCGTCGGAGATGGTGTCGGTGTGAATGGAGTCGAATTTTTCGGCTGGGCCGTGATCGGGACCTCCGTTGGGGAGGCGGGTGCGGGTGCTGTTTTTGCCCCAGGGTTTGGGGATTTTTTGGCCGTCTTGTTCGATCCAGGTGGGAGCTTGGGGTTGGCTGCCGGAGAGGTCCATGGCGATGGCGGCGTAACCTCGTTTGGCCCAGAGGTGGGTCCACTCAGCGAAGGCGGTGCCACCACCGCCGTGGATGAGGACAACGGCGGGGAAGCCGCCTTTGGGGGGCTTGGTGCCGTTGAGAGTGGCGGGGGAGGCGTAGAAGGCGAAGACCTCGGTGGAGTGGTCCTGGTAGGGTTCGCCGGTGTAGAGGAGGGAGTGGATGGGGTGGGTTTGGTCGAGCCAGCGGTGGGCGGGGGCGGGGTCGAGTTTGGTGAGGTCCCAGGGGATGGGGGTGGCGGCGTGGAGGGTTAGGGTAGAGAGGGAGAGGAGGGCGAGGAGGCGCATGAGCGGGAGGGATCAGTGATCAGTAATTCAGGAATCAGTGATCGGTGGTCGGAAGGATTCAATGGTGGGGGGAGGGGAGACACGCCTCGGAGAGTCGTGGTACTTTTTAAAGTTCCGGGGCTTTCCAATTGGGGATGCCGGTGGAGGCTTTTTGTTTGTTGAACCACTCGTGGTAGGGTTTGGTGGGGGACATGGGGGCGGATTCGTTGACCATGAGGGGGCGGGCTTCTTTCCAGTATTGGTCGTAGGCGGCTTTCATCTCGGCAGCGATCTCGGGGTGATCGGCAATGATGTTGGTGGTCTGGGAGGGGTCGGACTGCATGTCATAGAGGGCGGGGCTCTGGCCGGGTGCGGAGGCTCCTGCTTTTTTGCCTTTGGGGGAGCCAGCTTTGGATGCGCCGACATAGCGGTAGCGTTGATTGCGGGCGGTGAAGTTTACCTCGCGGAAGTTATCGGGGTCGGCTCCGGTGGGCCAGCGGCAAGTGTGAGCGAAGATGTAGCGGTCTTTCCAGTCGGTCGTTTGACCTTCCAGAAGAGGGAGGAGACTGCGGCCTTCGACCTGATTGTCGGGCAGAGGAGCGCCAGTGAGTGCGGCCAGGGTGGGGAGGACATCGATGTGAGCGGCGAGGCGGTCGATGTCCTTGTTGGGGGCAACTTTGCCGGGCCAGCGGACGAAGAAAGGAACCCGGACGCTGCCTTCATCGGTTGCACCCTTGAGACCCTTCATGTCAGCGTTAAAGAAGGGGTGTCCTGGGGAGAGATCTTTGCCGGGCGTGCCTGAACCGCCGCCGGCCATGCCGTTATCGGACATGAAGATGATGAGGGTGTTGTCGGTAAGTTTCCAATCGTCGAGTTTGGACTGCAGGCGGCCGATGTTTTCGTCGATGTTTTGAACCATGCCGTAGAAACCGGCTTGTTCAGTGCCGAAGCCGAGATCGGTGAAGTGTTTGGCATTCTTCTCTGGGGCAATGTAGGGGCCGTGGGGGGCATTGGTGGCGATGTAGGCGAAGAAGGGTTCTTTTTTGTCTGCCTTTGCTTTGATCCAGCCGAGAGCGGCGGTGAAGAAGACGTCGGTACAGAAGCCCTTGGTTTGGACGAAGGAGCCGTTGTGCCGGATGACGGGGTCCATGTATTTGTTGTTGGGAGCGTCGGCGCAGGAGCAGTCGTATTTTTGGCCGATGCCGCCGGCACCGTGCATGAAGGTTTCGTCGAAGCCGCGTTGGTCGGGCTGGTATTCGTGTTCGTCGCCGAGGTGCCATTTTCCAAAGAGGCCGGAGGTGTAGCCGACTTTTTTGAGGATTTGAGGAAGGATGGTGGCATTGAGGGTCATGCGCTCGCGCTCGAGGATGGTGTGGGTGATGCCGTTTTTCTCCGGATGGCGACCGGTCATGAGAGCGGAGCGGGTGGGAGAGCAGGTGGGGGCGACCATGAAGCGAGTGAAGCGAGTGCTGGCGTCATGGAGAGCGTCGAGGTTAGGGGTTTTGAGCCAGGGATGACCGTGGCGGCCAACGGGAGGGAAGCCTTGGTCGTCGGTGATGATGAGGATGATGTTGGGGCGGGAGCCCTCGAGGGCGGCGTGGACCTGGGCGGCTGCGAGGAGAGGGAGGAGGAGGTAGGGGAGGAAGCGCATGAAGGTTGGAATCGGAGTGATTGTGTGGCTGTTCAACGCGGGAATTGGCGGGGTTTTTCGAAAAGGTGGAAGGAAAGAATGCATAGGGGCTGTCGTAGTGGTTGCATGTTTACGAAGGAGACTCTGGTGGTTTGGTGCGTTTGTTGTTCGGTCGTGATGGGAGGGGAGGTTGACTGGGTGGCTTTAGGGCAGGGAAAGGAGGATGCGGCGGGTGTGATCGAGGCCGAGCTGAGGGAGAAGGGGAATGTGCATTTGCCGAGGGGAACGTATCGATTGAGTCGAACGGTGGAGGTGAAGTTGGCAGAGACGGGATTTGTGGCGGTGACGGGCGATGGGACGGCGCGTTTGGTGATGGAGGGGGCAGGTCCGGCTTTGCATTTTATTGGGACGCACGAGGGATTTGCGGCGCCGACGACTTTCAAAGCGGGTGTGTGGGAGAGAGAGCGAACGCCGATGGTGTCAGGTGTTGAGATCGTCGGCGGGCATGCGGAGGCGGATGGGGTCAAGGTGACCAAGACGATGCAGTTTACGCTGCATCGGGTGGTGGTGCGGTTGTGCCGACATGCGGTGCATTTGGCGGAGCGAAATCGGAATGTGCTGATCAGTGACTGTCATTTGTATCAAAATCGAGGGATTGGAGTGTTCTATGACAACGTGAATCTGCATCAGTCCAACATTGTGGGCAGTCACATCAGTTACAATGGAGGGGGAGGTGTGGTGTCACGCGGGGGCAATGTGCGGAATGTCCATATCGGGACTTGCGATATTGAAGGGAATCATGCGGCGGATGGGCCAGCGACAGCGAACGTTCTTTTGGATTCGAGTGGGGGATCGATCGGGGAGGTGGCGATCACGGGGTGCACGATTCAGCACACGAACAAGGCTCCTGACTCAGCCAACATTCGCATCTTGGGAGCGGGAGCGGATCCTTCGGTGGAACGAAGAGGAGGGCGGGCGAGCACGAGAGAGGGGAATATCACGATCACGGGCAATGTCTTCAGTGACGTGCAGGTGAATGTGGAGGTGAAGGATGCGCGAGGCGTGGTGATCACCGGGAATACGTTTTGGGAAGGGTTCCAGCATGATGTGCTGGTGGAACGCAGTTCGCACGTGGTGGTAAGCAGCAACAACTTTGACCGTAATCCGCGCTATCTGGTGAACGGATTCGACAACGCGGAGTGCAACGGACTGGTCTTTGTGGACTGCGAGGACAGCGTGGTGACGGGAAATGCCATCGGAGGGGTTTGGAAAAAGCGCGCGGCTTTGGATTTGCTTCGGTGCAAGCGGATGCAGGTGTCGCAGAACAGCGTTTTGGACTCGGATGGGGTTGGGCTATGGCTGGAGGAGGTGAGTGACAGCGTGGTCACGGGGAACTTGTTACGCGACGACCGTGAGGGGGAGATCAAAGGCAGATCGGTCTCTCTTTTCCAGCGAAAGGGCCAAGGGAATCTGATTCAGGGGAACTTGTTGGGGAACGGCGAAAAGTCAGAGTGAAGACGGGTCGGGCTGACCGGTGATGCTGGCAATGACACCGTCGATGTCTTTTTTCCAGGCGGCGAGATTGGGGTGGGTGGGGTTCTCTTTGAAGAGGCGGATGAGTTCGAGACCGGCGGAGCGGCCACCGACCTTGCTGCGGAGGAGGTCGAGTTGCTTGCGCCACATGAGATCGCGACCGGTGTCTTCGCCCCATTTTTTGAAGGCGTCCTCGGACATGGCAGCGCGGTGGATGGCGGCTTCGAGTTGGATGCGCTCATCCCAAAGGGGGGCAAGCTCGGAGGGATTGTTGGCCCGAGCGTCAGCGATCAGCATGCGGTCGTAAACGGCGTCCAGGTTCAAAGGAGCGAGGGACCAATCCTGCGGGGGTTTGATGTGATTTTGGAGATTGTAGGCTTCGGAAAAAACAGAGGCCATGACGGACTGGGTGAGGAATTGACCAGCGTCGCGTTTGCCGCCAGGGCCACGTTCTTTGCCGGGTCCACCTCGCCGTTCACCGGCGCCTGCTGCGGGGAGTAGTGCCAGTTCCTGGGCGACGGTGGCGGCTTCTTTGGTGATGATGCGGGCTTTTTTGAGGAGTGCAGGGCGTTCAGATTCTTCTTTTTGGGCGGCTTCGATGAGGAGGCCAAGCCAGGCGAGTTGGATGCGGATGGCTTTGGGGGCTCCGGATTCTTTCATCCATTCGATTTGCTCTTCACGCCAGCCTTCGGGTTCGACGGCAGGTGTGGTGCCGGAGCGGTCTGCGTTGACGATTTTGAGCGCGGTGAGATAGAGTTCAGCGGAAGTGGACTCACTTGCGGTGGCGGCGCGGATGCGAGTGAGGGCGCTGGCGAGGAGCGTCTCTTCGGATTGCGAGAAGTCTTCGTCGAGTTTTTGGAGTTGACCGAGGAGTGCGGAAGCGTCGTCGGGAGAGAGGCCTAATGGGTTGTCAGACGGTGGGGGCGGAGTGGGGGCTGCGTCTTGGGCTTGTGAGACAGTGAATTGAGTGAGGCAGAGGAAAGTGAAAAGGGAGCGAAAAGAGGACATAAGGAGTCGAGTAAACCCAGTTCCGGAACGTTTGTTGCCGAGAGGGAGCGAATTGATGCGGCGTGAGCCGTCTGGCTGTGACCGGAGCTTAGCGGCCTGTCCAGGTGGCGAGTTGGCGAAGGGCTTGGACGAGGCGTGCGCGGCTGTCTTCGGGGTCTTTGCTTGGGGTGGTTTCGGCGACTTCGAGGAGGAGTTGGTGGTTGAGTTTGCCACCTGGGAGACCGCCATCGAGGAGGATGCCGAGACCGAGCATGGCGGTTTCGAAGCGGAAGTCTTCGCGAGCGGTGCGCCAGTCTTGCCCGCGATCAAGCACTTGCAGGCTGCTGCCGTCAAAGGGACCGACGGTTTGAGTGGTGAATCGAGCGGAGGGAAGACGGACAGTGGCGATGTGTTTGCCGGTTTCGTGGCTGTTGGCCGGTGAGCCGTTGGGTTGAAACTCATACCAGACGACTTGGGTGCCTGCGCTGCGGAGTTCTTTGGAGGGGATGTGGCGGGTGCCAAGGCGGCGGAACTGGCGGACATTGTTGGGGTCGAAGGAGATTTCGAGAGGGTAGTCAGAGTCGCCGATTTGGACCGCTTCCTGATCGGCGGGCAATTGGAGGTTCACGCGGAGGAGGCGGAGGTTGGAGTCCCAGGGACAAGCCGCGACTTCGGAGCGCCAGGAGTGGATGTAGAGTCCGGGTTTTTTGCGAGCGGGGGATTCCTTTTGGGTCGTGCCGGAAGTTGAAGGGTCGAGTGGTTTGGCTTCGAGTTGGGTGGAGGCTTGGGTGATCGGTTGGCGGAGGCGGCGCGGGTAGACGACCATGCTATCGCCTGGAGTCTTGCTGGCGCTGATGAAAGGAGCGTTTGCTTTGGCGGTGACGAGGCCAAAGGAGGGGAATTTGGCGAAGGCGTTTTTGGGAGGTTCTTCGATAGGGACGACAGGTGCTTGGGCGAGCGTGGGCTGCACCGGGGCGGTGGCGGGTTGTTCGGGTAAGGTGGAGACGATGGCCTTTGACGAATCCACTGCGACAGGAGCCGGGGGGAGATCGGCTGGGATGCGGTGTTCGGTAGGGGTTTTTGGTGGAGTGGTTTCGGTTTGGGGTGGGGTGGTGGAAACCGTGGTGGGTGTGTCCTGTTCTTGGGACTGGGTGCCGAGCCAGTAGGCGGCGAAACTGAGGGTCAGGAGGGCAGCGATGCGGAGCACCGATCCCATGAAGGAGTGGCTATTTGAGCGATGGGAAGAAGTGAGCCGGGGTGCGCTTGAAACGGGCTTTTGGGGTGGCGGTTGCAAGACACGGCGGCGTTGACTGGAGGTCAGGTGGAGGTCATGCAGGGGAGAGGTGGTGCGCAGGGTATCGGCGAGATGCTGGATTTCGGCGACTTCATTGCGAAGCTGGGGACGCGATTCAATCCACTCGTGGACGACGGGGTGTTCGTCGGGGGAGAGGTCATCGAGGGCATAGCGCGTGATGAGGGGGTTGTCGGAATCTGAAGGGTTCATGAAAGGTGGGCGTGGGGAGGGGTTCGTGCGAGTTGGCGCTCCAGTTGGAGGCGAAGTTTTTTCAACGAGGTATGAAGAATGAAGCCGACGTTGCCAACGGTGAGGCCGGTGATTTCGGCGATTTGCTGGTAGGAGCAGTCGTGCTGGAACTTGAGTTTGAGGACTTCCTGCTGGTTGGGGGTGAGGGATTCGACCAGTTCCCAGACGCGGTCGGAGAGGTCCTGGACATCGGCTTGATGGCCGGGTTCTTCGTGTTGGGAGGGGAGGAGGGAGAGAGCGGTGTCGTTGCCGAAATCGAGGCGGTGGTCTTTGCGGAGGACGTCGAGGGCGCGATTGCGACAGACGGTGTAGAGCCAGGCTTTGAGGTTTTCGCGGACTTTGGCGTGGTCAGCGACCCAGAGTTTGAGGAAGGCGTCCTGGACGACGTCACGGGCTCTCTCGGCATCCCCATTGAAGATGCCGGTGGTGTAACCGATGAGCGCGCTTTCATGTTCTTGGAGCGCACGCTGGACCAGTTGATGGGCTTCGCTGGAGTCGCGCTGGTCTGGCATGCTGTTAATTTGCCAGATTGAAACGGAATGGGAAAGGATTTGTTAGAGCCGAAATTGGCTGGATGGGCGGGAGGTTTTTGGGATTGCAAAGCCGAGCGTGCTGGATTGGGTGTGGCGGTGAACCAGGGAAACGAGAGGCAACGGAATCGAAGAACCCAACCGCCGAGGCGCGGGCGGGGTGGTGAAATGCGGGGACGGGGTCCGGAACGGGAGGTGAGGATGCCACCGGCACCGGCTCTTGGGAGTGTGGTGCGAGCGTGTGCGGCGGCGAGGAAGGCGCTGGCGGAGGGGCCGAATGTGGTGAGGGATTTTTGGCGGGCGTGGGATGCGGAGCATGGGAAGCGGCCGGATTTTGGACTTTGGCGGCAATTGCGGGAGGGGGATCGGTTTGGGGGAAGGTTGGAGGGGATCGTGGATTTGATGGGGCGGGCGTTGAAGGCGGGGGATGTGCAGGTGCGGTGGGGGGCGTTGGCGTTGGTGCCTGCTTTGCCGAGTCGGCTGGCGGCGGGGCCACTGGGAGGGTTGGTGCGTGAGGCGGTGCGTTCGGTGAGGCCGGAGGGGGCGACGAGTTCGGTGGCTTGGGTGAGCTGGTTGGTTGGTGTGTGGCTGGGTGAGGCGGGGATGGATGAGGTGAAAGATTTGATCCATGGGCAGGAGGGCGGGACTTGGAAGGTGGGGCGGTCGGTGAGTTTTGCGGGTGTCAGGGCGGAAAAGTGGTTACCGGTATCCGGTGGGGTGTTTCGGTGGTGGGTGGCGGATGCGATCGAGTCACTGAAGGGGTCGTCGGATTGGTTGGTGACGGCGTGGCAACTGCGTCGTGATGCGCGGGCGGCAGGAGCGCCGAGGAGTTCGGGGGAGGCTTTGACGTTGCTGAATGCGGCGGCTTTGGCTCGTCTGGAGGGAGAGCCTGAAGAGAGTGCTCGGTTGGAGGTTCTGGCTTTGGCTTTGATGCCTGAGCGGATGCCGGAGGTCTTGGCTAAGCGGGGACAGGTGGCGGCATGGCGGGCGGTGGAAGGGGGATTGCAGACGATTGAGCGGTTTCCGGTGAAGATGGAGGAGATGTTTTTTCCGGGGGAACCGATTGAGAGTGAGCGGGGGCAGGAGACGGCGCGATTGTTTGGGGATGCGGATGACGGGTCGGTGGAGGCCTTGGAGAGAGGGATGGAGGGTGAGGCGGATTGGGAACGGTTGAGGGCAGCGGGAGTGGCGTTGAGGTATCCGCTGGCGGGACTGGCGTGGGTGGCGAAGAAGGCGCCGCATCATGTGGTGAAGAAGCAGATGGAGCTTTTGGAAGCGGGAGTGAGGCTGGCGATGAAGCATCACTGTTTAGGCAGCGCGGGGAGGATGTTGGCGGTGTGGCCGGGGAAAGCGGAGATGGTGGTGGCGTATGCGCGGGCGATGCGGGCGAGTGTGAAGAAGATGCCGGTGCTGCGTGATTGGACGGTGTGGCAGGAGTGGGCGGGCTTTTTGCGGGCGGCTTGGGGGCGATTGGAGGCGGGGGCGATTAGTGATGAAGAGACGTTGTTCTTTTTGCAGGAGACGTTGTTGGATCGGGAGAAGACGACGCTGAATTGTCTGCCGGAGTCGCTGCGGGAAGGGGATGTTTTGGCCGTGCTTGAGGCGGATCCGAGGTTGATGTCGGTATTGGAGCATCAGCGGACGTTGGAGTTATGGGAAGTGACGTCGCTGACGCGGTAGCGGGCGGAATTGGCGGGGTGGATTTGGGTGAGTGTGGTGTCGATTGGGGAGGGTGCGGGTGGGCGTTATGGTGCGTTGATTTTGGGGGCGGTAGGGAAGCGGATGGTGCGAGGGAAGTTGCGATTTGAAGGGGGCATTGATGCCGAGGCTGGGGCGGCGATGGTGGTGGAGATTGCGAGTGCGGTGAAGGATTTGGCGAGTGAGGTGGCAGTCGAAGGGGTGATTTTGGCGGTGGATGTTCGGGTTGAGGGGATGGATTGGGGCTCTGTGTTTGTGGGGAGCAAGGTGACGAAAGTGCCGAGTTGGGAGTCGGCGTTTCGGGCTATGCGCGAGGGGGTGGCGCCGGGAGCGCTTTCGGAGAGGGCATGACAAACGTGGGCGAAGGGCTATGCTGAGGGCATGAAGTCTTTTTGTTTGTGCGCGTTAGCTTGTTTGGGCTTGGTTTCTCCGGGTTTTGCGGAGGTGCGAGCCAAGCATGTGTTCATCATTAGCATTGATGGGGCGAAACCGGCGGTGGTTGCGGAGTCGGAGATGCCGGTGCTGAAGACGCTGGCGAAGGAGGGGGCGGTGACTTGGGAGGCGAGTACGATTTTTCCATCGAAGACGCTGCCTTCGCACACGTCGATGCTGACGGGGTTGGGGCCGGATAAGCATCACGTTTTGTGGAATGATTTTTCGCCGCTTCGGGGATTTGTGAAGGTGCCGACGGTGTTTTCGTTGCTGAGGGCGGCGGAGCCCGATGCGGTGACGGCGATGTTTGTGGGGAAGATGAAGTTCCGGCATTTGTGGTTGGAGGGGAGCGTGGATGTGTTTGACTTTGGGGGACCGCAGACACGGGCTCCGGTGGCGGGGTCACCAGAACTGGAGAAGGACAAGAAGACCTCACAGATGGTGGCCAAACAGGCGGTGGATTGGTTGGCGGGGAATACGCCGCGATTGATGTTCTTGCATTTCACTGATCCGGATAGTGCGGGGCACAAGAGTGGGTGGGGATCGCCAGAGCAGAAGGAGGCGTTCAAGGTGACGGACCAGGCTTTGGGGCAGTTCATGCGGGCCTTGAAGGGGTCTGCGATGGCGGAGGAGAGTGTCGTGATTATCAGCGCGGATCATGGGGGGCATGACAAGACGCACGGGGACAACATTCCTGATGACATGCTGATACCTTGGGTTGCCTGGGGGAAGGGTGTGAAGGCTGGGCAGGTGATTTCGGCGCCGGTGACGACTTATGACACGGCGGCGACGGCGCTTTGGTTACTGGGGGTGCCGGTGCCGGAGGCGTTTGATGGGAAACCGGTGGTGAGTGCTTTTGGGGAGTGAAAGGATGTGTCTTTTGTCTTTTGCGCTTCAACAAAACGAGGTCCAGGGATCCCGTCGATAGGGCTCCGATTTTGAATCGGGGAGAAGATGTGCCAGACCACTGATCAGGTGCGTTGGGCAATAAAAGAATCGCTTTTGGGCGATTTGAAAGGTAGTTTTCAGGAAGCCGACAGTTCTGCCAATCGGAAGTTTCCGGTTTCACTTTTTCTCTGATGAAGGCCACGAACCAGCTCACATCCATGTGCGGACTCCTGATGGGGAGTGCAAGTTTTGGCTGGTCCCAGCAATCGTGCTTGCCAGCAACAGGGGAGTGCGGGCTCACGATCTTCGAAGCATCGAAGGGTTGGTTTTTGAGCATCAGGAACTGTTAAAAGAAGCCTACTATGAAAGCCATGCTCGCTGACACACCGCTATTGACCGAACCCGCCGCCATAAGGGCATGGGTAGAGAATCGAATTGTTTACGTTGAACTCCACGACGGAAGAATTGTTGGCTTTCCGGCGGCACGCTTCAAACGTCTTGCAGAAGCTTCTAATGTTGAGCTTCAGAAGGTGGAAATCGAAGTGAATGGATATGCCCTTCGATGGGAGGATTTGGATGAAGATATTACTGTGCCCGGTGTGGTTGCTGGGCGATTTGAACTTCCTCAGAAGTGACTTTCAACACAGTGTCGAGCCGTCCCCGAGCTTTGGAGATTAATTGAACTCTGAACCCTTTGTTAATGAGTCAAAAAGGAGACCCAAGAACCGGACAGTTTTGGCAAGTTGTTCTTGTTAATATTCTGTTTGTGATTCTCAACACGATTGCGCTTTTTCGCGGGTGGTATTTACCCGATCACCAAACGGGTGGGTTTTCGTTGCTGGTGTATTGCGCTCTTCCAGCGATGAGTTCAGCGTTTGCCTTGGTAATGAGGGGGAGTGGGCGTTGGCATTGGGGGCAGGTCATTTTCTCTCTAATCCTTGCTCTAGTGTTCGATTTTCTAACGCTGATCGTTGTGGGAGCACTTTTGGTAGGCGGTGCCTCACCCGCCTGATGTTGGCAGTCTTCAATTCTGCAGAGGGCGTCAACGAAGCGGGTTGAGGATTAGTGGGCTTCCAGCCAGGTGTGGCCGGTGCCGGCTTGGACTTCGATGGGGACGCGGAGGGGGAGGGCGTGGCGCATGGAGTCGGTGATGAGGAGTTTGGCGGCGTGGACTTCGTCTTCCGGGACTTCGAAGAGGAGTTCGTCGTGGACTTGGAGGAGCATGCGGGTGCGGAGGCCGGCCTGGTGGATTTCTTGATCGACTCGGATCATGGCGAGTTTGATCATGTCGGCGGCGGTGCCCTGGATGGGGGTATTCATGGCGATGCGCTCGGCGCCGCCGCGGACGGTGGCGTTGGCGGAGGTGATGTCGCGAATGTAGCGGCGGCGGCCGGAGAGGGTTTCGACGTAGCCTTGTTTTTTGGCGGTGGCGATGATGTCGTCGATGTAGCGCTGGATGCCGGGGAATTGTTTGAAGTAGGCGTCGATGATTTGACCGGCCTCTTGGCGGGGGATGCCGAGGCGTTGGGCGAGGCCGAAGGCGGAGATGCCGTAGATGATGCCGAAGTTGACCATTTTGGCGGTGCGGCGCATGTCTGAGGTGACGTCTTCGAGGGGGACGCCGTAGACGCGGGCGGCGGTGGCTTGGTGGATGTCGTGGCCGTTTTGGAAGGCGTCGATCATGGCTTCGTCGCCGCTGATGGAGGCCATGATGCGGAGCTCGATTTGCGAGTAGTCGGCGCTGAGGAGGAGCCAGCCGGGACGGCCGGAGATGAAGGCTTTGCGGATCTCGCGACCGTTGGCGGAGCGGATGGGGATGTTTTGGAGATTGGGATCGCTGGAGGCGAGGCGGCCGGTGGCGGTGAGGAGTTGGTGAAGGTGGGTGTGAATGCGACCGGTGACGGGTGAGACGTCCTTTGGGAGGGCGTCGACATAGGTGTTTTTTAATTTGGTGACTTCCCGATAGGTGAGGATGTCGTCGATGATGGGGTGGGCGCCGAGGAGGGACTGGAGGACTTGCTCGTTGGTTTGGTATTGGCCGGTGGCGGTCTTTTTGGGCTTGTCGAGGAGCTTCAGTTTTTCGAAGAGGATCTCGCCGAGTTGCTTGGGGGAGTTGAGGTTGAAGGGGGCACCGGCGAGGTCGGTGATGCGACGATTGAGTTCGGCGGCTTGTTTTTCGAGTTGGAGGCCGAAGTCCTGGAGGACGGGGACGTCGATAGCGACGCCGGCATTTTCCATGCGGGTGAGGACGGGGAGGAGGGGAGATTCGATCTCGGCGAAGATGCGGTCCTGGCCGCGTTTGGGCAGGAGGTGGCGGAAAATTTCGGCGAACTGCCAGGTGACGTCGGCGTCTTCGGCGGCGTAGTCCTTGAGTTTTTCGGGGGCTTGGTCGGCGACATCGGCCATGGTGTGCTGACCGAAGAGGTCGTCCTGGCCGCCGATGAGGTTGGCGATAGGGACGGGGGTGTAGGCCAGGTAGGTTTCCGCGAGGTAGTCCATGCCGTGGCGCTGCTCGGGCTCGATGAGCGCGTGGGCGAGCATGGTGTCGAAGAAGGGACCGATGACTTCGAGGCCGTGGGCGAGGAGGACGGAGAGATCGAACTTGAGGTTGTGACCGATTTTTTCGATGTCGGGGTTGGTGAGGAGGGGTCGAAATTCTTCGAGAGCGGCGGCGGCTTCTTTGGGGGAGCGGGGAAAGAGGACGAACTGGCCGGTGTGTTTTTCGGTGGAAAAGGCGATGCCGACGATGCGGGTGTCGCGGGGGTCAAGGGAGGTGGTTTCGAGGTCGAAACAGAAGCAGCCTTGGTGCTGGAGGCGGTGGATGAGGGTGGCGCGGTCTTCGGGGGTGCGGATGAGGTCGTAGTGGTGCTTGGTGTCGGCGATGGTGTGGAGTTTGTGGGCGGAATGGGTGGCGGGGTCGTTTTCGCCGAAGAGGTCGGAGGGAGGCAAGCCAGCGGCTTGCTCCACGGTTGCTGTGGCGGCCATTTGGCGGGAGCGGCCGGCTTTGAAGGAGTCGCCAAAAAGGCGGCGGCCTAGTGAGTTGAACTCGAACTCGGTGAAGAGGGCCTTGACGGCGTCGTCGTCGCGGGGTTGGAGGGTGAGGCTATCGGGTTCGACCGGAAAGGGGAGGTCTTGGAAGATGGTGGCGAGTTCTTTGGAGAGGAGGGCTTTTTGGGCGTGCTCGATGACCTTTTCCTTTTGTTTGCCTTTGAGTTTGTCGGTAGAGGCGAGGAGGTTTTCGACGGAACCGAATTCCTGGATGAGTTTGGCGGCGGTTTTTTCGCCAATGCCGGGGATGCCGGGGATGTTGTCGACGGCGTCTCCCATGAGGGCGAGGATGTCGATGACTTGGGAGGGGCGTTCGATGCCCCATTTGGCGCAGACTTCGGCTGGGCCGAGGATTTCGACGTCGGCGCCCTGGCGGCCGGGTTTGTAGATTTTGATGTGGTCGGTGACGAGTTGGCCGAAGTCTTTGTCTGGAGTGACCATGAAGGTCTCCATTTGGAGGGCGTTGGCTTTTTTGGCGAGGATGCCGATGATGTCGTCGGCTTCGAGGCCGTCCTGGGAGAGGACGGGGATGCGCATGGCGTCGAGGAGGCGCTTGATTTGGGGGATGGCGGAGGAGATGTCCTCGGGCATTTCCTCGCGCTGAGCTTTGTAGTCGGGGAAGAGGTCGTGGCGCGGGGTGGGGGCGGAGGTGTCGAAGACGACGGCGAGGTGGGTGGGGGACTGGTTGGTGAGGATGTCGAGGAGAGCGTTGGTGAAGCCGTAGAGGGCGGAGGTGTTGACGCCGTCGCTGGAGAGGATGGGATTGCGAATGAAGGCGAAGTGGGCGCGGTAAGTGAGCGCCATGCCGTCGAGGAGGAAAAGCCGATCTGCCATGATGGGAGGATGGTGGCGGAGGGGCGGGGGGTTGTCGATGGGAGATTGTCGATTGAGGGCAAGGTGGACGGGAGGCGGCTTTTGGAGTAGAATGGGGGCTATGATGAGGAAATCAGTTGTGACGGGACTTGCCTGCCTAGTGATGGGTTTGGGAGGGGAGGGGCGTGCGGAGATGGCTTTGGATGTGGCGATGGTGGAAGTGAAGCCGAAGCCAGAGGATGAGACGATCACGGTGAACTTCACGTTTCGGAACACCGGGGACAAGGCGGTGACGATTTTGAATTTGGAGAGCGGGTGCAGTTGTTTGAGTTCTTCGTTGGATGCGCGGACCTATGCGCCGGGAGCGAGTGGGACGGGGAAGGCAGAGTTTAAGGTATCGAGTTTTGTGGGGCGGCACGAGAAGTCGGTGACGGTGACGACGGATGATGTGAAGCAGCCGCAGTGGGTGATTCCGTTTGTTCTGGATGTGCCAGCGGTGGTGGACATCGAGCCGAAGACCTTGCAATGGTGGCTAGGAGATCCGGCGGTGGAGAAAACGTGTGTGGTGAAGATGGTGGGGGACAAGCCCCTCAAGGTGACGAATGTGACGAGCACGCGGGAGTCGGTGGAGTTTAAGAGTGAGGAGATCACGCCGGGGCGGGAGTATCGGATCACGGTGAAGCCGAAGTCGACGGACGAGGTGGTGATGGGGGCGCTGAAGATCGAGACGGACAGTGAGATTCCGAAGTATCAGAGGCAGTTGGCATTTTTCAGTGTGTTTCGGAAACCTGCGAACGCGGCTGAGGCAAAGCCATGAAGCGGGCGGTGGGTCAGGCGCTGGTGCTGATGCTACTAAGTGGGGTGGCTGCAGTGGGGGTGCATTTTTGGCATCCGATGGCGCCCGCGTGGTATCTGGTGGTGGCGCCGCCGCAAGAGGATGAGGTGACGGTGGAGCGGGTGAAGGGTGAGTTTGGAGGGAAGGTGCTGTGGTTGGATGCGAGGCCGGAGGAACAGTATGTGACGGGGCACATACCGGAGGCGAAACTGCTGAACGAGCAGGGGTTTAACGAGCAGTTGTTTGAGTTGATCGACGTGTTGCAGAAGAACACGCTGCCGGTGGTGATTTACTGTGGGGGGGAGAAGTGCGAGGCGAGCCGGAAGATCAAGGAGCGGTTGGTGGAGTCGCTGCCGATGGAGAATGTGTGGGTGTTGAAGGGAGGGTGGCCGGCTTGGAAGGAGGCGGAGGGAAGGTGAGAGAAAGTTGGGCTTGTCTTGGGGTGGGGGTGTTTGATGGTGGGAGGGTATGCATGCTTTGCGCCATGAGTTGATTGCTGCTTCGGCGGGATCCGGGAAGACTTACCAGTTGGTGAGGCGGTATTTGCATTTGCTGGCGTTGGGGGTGGAGCCGGAGTCGATTGTGGCGATGACGTTCACGAGGAAGGCGGCAGGGGAGTTTTTTGGTCGGATTCTGACGCGATTGGCGAAGCTGGCGAGTGGTGAGGAGGAGGCTGCCGTGTATTTTGCGGGGATGTCTCCGGCGGTGCCGAAGGGGGTGGATTACATGGCGTTGCTGAGGCGGGTGACGCGACGGATGCATCGACTGAGGTTGGGGACGCTGGATAGTTTTTTTGCTTCGATTGCGACGTGTTTCCCATTGGAATTGGGATTGCCTGCCAATGCTTCGGTGATGGACGAGACGGAGGCGAATTTGATGCAGGAGCAAACGCTGGATGCGTTGCTGGATGATTTGCATGACTCTGGAGATGGAGAGGCGACGCGGCTGCTTTTGGAGTCGGTGAAGCAGGCGAGTTTTGGGAATGAGGAGAAGCGGATGGAGGAGACGCTGCGGTTGTGGGTGAGGGAGAATCATGAGTTGTGGACGGGGAGTCGAGGAGCTGAAGTGTGGGGGAATCCGGCGATGGTCTGGGGGGCGGATTTTTTGACCGGGGAGGTGGTGACGAGTGAGATTTTGCGAAAGGCGGCGGTGGCATTGAGGGATGCGTTTCCGGCGACGACGCCGTCGGGAAGAGAGGCATTGGAGTCGCTCTGTTTGGAAGTGATGGAGGTGCAACCAGCGGCTCCGCTACCGAAGACAGTGAAGTCGTTTTTGGCGAAGTCGGGGGAGAGTTGGGCGGGGTTGCGAGGGGGTGGGGCGGAGGTGATGTGGTATCGCAAGAAGGTGATGGTGAGTGGCGCGGCGGCGGAGGCGTGGGTGGCGCTGGCGGGTTTGCTGGTGAGGAGGGAGTTGTTGGTGCGGGCGCATCGCACGGTGGGGTTAGCGGGGTTCTTGGAGGGGTATGAGCAGCGGTATCAGCGGCAGGTGAGGGGGCAGGGGCATTTGTCTTTTGGGGACATTCCGCGGTTGATTCAGGATCGGGCGGGAGATGGGGGATCGAGTTGGCCGCAGGAGGATCTTTGGTTTCGGTTGGATGGGCGATTTGATCACTGGATGCTGGATGAGTTTCAGGACACGAGTTTCCGGCAGTGGCGAGTGACGCAGCGGTTGGTGGAGGAGGTGATTCAAGATCCGGAGGGGACGCGGAGTTTTTTTGCGGTGGGTGACATCAAGCAGTCGATCTATGTCTGGCGGCAGGCGGAACCAGGGTTGTTCAATGAATTGAAGCGGGTGAGGCCGGCGACGGAAACGGATCCGGGAGGGATTCATGTGAGTACGCTGGCGAAGTCGTATCGCAGTGCGCAGCCGGTGTTGAATGCGGTGAATGCGGTGTTTGAGGATCGGGCGGGCTTGGAAGTGTTGTTGCCTGGCGCGACGAAGGAATGGGCATTTTCGGCGCATGAGGCGGGCAGGCCTGAGTTGACGGGATGTGTGCGGTTGTTATCGACGTTGGAGGGAGAGAAGGGGGGCGGTGAAGGAGAGGATGAAGAAGTTGAGGAGGGAGTGGTGGAAGCGAATGCGGTGCAGCGGGCGACGGCGGCATTGCTGAGGGAGATCGATCCGCTGGGGCGTGGGCTGAGTTGCGCGGTCTTGGTGCGATCGAACAAGAAAGCGGCGGCTTTTACCGGGGTGCTGAGGGCTTTGACGGGGATGAATGTGGTGACGGATTCGACGATTCAACCCGCGACGGACAATGCGGTGACGTTGGCGTATTTGTCGCTGTTGCAATTGGCGGCGCATCCGGGGGATCAGATGGCCTTGGAGCATTTGTTGATGACACCGTTGGGAGTGGTGCTTGGAGGGACAAAAGAGTCAGTGAGGGCAGCTGGGGTGATGGCTGGAAGAGAGGTGTTTGAGAAGGGGTTTGCGGCATTTGTGATGGGGTTGACGGAGACGATGCGGCGAGGCGGAGTGGTGCTGGATGCGTTTCATCAGCGGCGGGTGGAGCAGTTGCTGGATTTTGCGGGAGGATTTGATGAGAGTGGGAGCCGGGATGTGGATTTGTTCTTGGATGGGGCGAGGGAGTGGACGGTGAGTCAGTTGGGTGCGGGGGAGGCGGTGCAGGTGATGACGGTGCACAAGTCCAAGGGGTTGGAGTTTGATGTGGTGATTTTGCCGGATTTGGGTGGGTCTGGGATGGACAGTGTGAAGAGGCGATCGTTGATTGTGAGTCGGGACCGAGGAGAGACGAGATGGGTGATGCAGGCGCCGGACAAGATTTATGCAGTGCTGGATGAGGTGCTGATGGAAGAGGCGGAGGAAACGCGGGAGAAGGCGGGATTTGAGTCGCTGTGCCGATTGTATGTGGCGATGACGCGGGCGAAGCGGGGATTGTATTTCATTGCCTCAAAGCCACCTGCGAGTCCGAAGGCGATGAAGGAGGAGTTGTTTTTGCGGCGGCGATTGGTGAGTGGAGAGGCGGCGGAGATTGAAGTGGGAGGAGAGGCGGTTTTGCTGGAGTGGGAGACGGGCGATGTGGGATGGTATGAGGCGAAAGAGTTATTGGAAGTGACCGAGTCGGTAGAGGTGGTTGATGGTGAAACGGTGTCGCTTGGGGAATTGGTGAAGCGAAATCAGGTGTCACAACGGCGCGTGACGCCGTCAGGGGAGGAGGCGTTTCGGATTCCTGGGAAGGTCTTGTTTTCGCCGGGGCGTGACATGGGGCGGCATCTGGGGTCGCGGGTGCATGAGATGCTTGCTGAGGTGGAGTGGTGGGAAAAGGGGATGGCGATCGAAACGCTGATGGAGCGGTGGGAGGAGAGTGGCAGGGTAATAAGCGGTGAAGTTGTGTCGGATCGAGCCTTGGAACTGGTGCTGCCTTTGCTGGAGAGTGCTGTGGGCCAGGAGGCGCTGGGGAGACCGGGGAGAAAGGCGATTCTTTGGCGTGAGAAGCCATTTGATTTCATTGACGGAGGGTCCTGGGTGTCGGGGGTATTTGACCGGGTGGTACTGGAGTGTGACGACGACGGCAGGGTGGTGGCAGGACAGCTTTTGGATTTCAAAACGGATGAGGCTGCGGATGAAGAGGCTCTGCAGGAAAAGGCGGCGGGATATGCGCCACAGTTGGCGTTATATCGGCGGGCGGTGGCTAAGCTGACGGGGTTGATGGAGGTGCAGATTCGCATGGATTTGCTGTTTTTGAGGGCCCAGCGATTGGTAAGGGTTGGCTAGCGCCGTGGAGGAAGAGCTGTCGCCGCAGCTCTGGGGCGTCTGTGCTCATCCTGCCTTGTGCTGCCAATCGCCAATTTCCCCCTCCTTTCTTTACCTGCTCAAGGGTTGTAACGAAATTGTTTTGGCTGGGAGCCTGCCGAGTCTATTAATGGGATCGGGAAAGCGGTTCATGAAAACTTATCAATAAGTTCTTTTCTGATTTGTGGTTGAGATTCAAATCGCGAATTGACATCTCTGGCTGATGGTTTGAAAATCGCTTAGGAAGTTATGCTTTTTTTTGTTTCTCGCTCTGGTTTCATAAGCCTAAGATCCAGGTGCTGAATGGCTCAAGGAGAGCTTCCCTTTGAAGAAATAACGCTAGAAATTGCTTAGACGAACAAGTCAATTTATGAAAACTCATGCTTCCCTCTTAATTGGATGTGCATCGCTTGAGTTCGTATTGGCAGTAAGCTCCCTATCTGCCGAAACGATTGACCAGACTCAACTGCCGGTTGCACAGCCGGAACGGCCTGTTTACACAGAGGCGGATGTTCGGAATGTGAAGGCTCCGGCGAGATTTGAGGTGACGGCGCCAAAGGAGGCTCCGAACGTCATCATTGTTCTGATCGACGATCTTGGATTTGGTGCAACGAGCACCTTTGGCGGGCCCATTGCGACGCCGACTTTGGATCGGTTGGCCAAAGGGGGGCTGAAGTATAACAACTTTCATACGACAGCTCTTTGTTCGCCCACGCGGACGGCTTTGAAGTCAGGACGAAACCACCATACCTGCAACATGGGTTTTATCACTGAAATGGCGACCGGCATTCCGGGAGCGACTGGTGAGATTCCAAATGCGGTGGCGCCACTGGCGGAGATGCTGCGTCTGAACGGATACAGCACTGGAGCTTTTGGAAAGTGGCATGAGACCGCCAGTTGGGAAGTCAGCGTTTCCGGTCCATTTGATCGTTGGCCGACTCGCCAAGGATTTGACAAATTCTACGGATTCATTGGTGGCGAGACCAACCAGTGGGCGCCCTATCTCTACAACGGCGTGGCCCCTGTCGAATTGCCTGATGATCCGAATTATCACTTCATGGCGGACATGACAGAAAAGTCGATTGCATGGATGAAGCACCAGAAGGCGATGACGCCTGAGAAACCGTTTTTCGTGTATTTTGCGCCGGGAGCGACCCATGCACCGCATCACGTGCCTCAAGACTGGATTGCCAAGTGGAAGGGGAAGTTCGACCAAGGCTGGGACAAGATTCGAGAGGAGACCTTGGCGAGGCAAATCGAATTGGGTGTTGTACCAAAGGGTACCCAACTGGCATCCAAACCGGCAGCGATTGCCGATTGGGAGAAGTTGTCTGCGGATGAGAAGCGACTTTTTACTGCCCAGGTCGAAACATTTGCCGGCTATCTGGACTACACGGATCATCACATCGGTCAAGTTGTGCAGGCGGTTGAGGACATTGGCCAACTCGACAACACTTTGATCTTCTACATCGCGGGGGACAATGGGTCGAGCGCGGAGGGGGGGATGAACGGCATGTTCAATGAGTACACCTACTTCAATGGCGTTCAGGAAAAGGTGGAAGATATGCTCAAGCGCATCGATCAGTGGGGTGGTCCAGCGACCTACCCTCATATGGCGGCGGGATGGGCGGTTGCCTTCAATACGCCGTTCATGTGGACAAAACAGGTGGCGTCTAATTTTGGGGGGACGCGGAATGGAATGGTGGCGCATTGGCCGAAGGGGATCATTGGTAAGGGGGAGTTGAGGTCACAGTTTAGTCATGTGATCGATGTTGCTCCCACCATCCTTGAAGCAGCGGGTTTGCCTGAGCCGAAAGTAGTGAATGGGACTCCACAAATTCCAATGGAAGGAACCAGCCTGTTTCCGACCTTCAAGGCGGCCGATGCGGAGGATCGACACAAGACGCAGTATTTTGAGATCGCCGGTAATCGAGCCATTTATCACGATGGCTGGCTGGCCGGGGTCGTGCATAAGGCGCCGTGGGAGCGGTTGCCGAGCCGCGCTCTAGATGCGGATTTGTGGGAGTTGTATGATGTTCGGAATGACTTCAGTTGCTCAAAAGATTTGGCGTCGTAGAACCCTGAGAAGTTGAAGGAGATGCAGGCCCTATTTCTGGTGGAGGCTAAAAAGTATCATGTGCTGCCGATTGATGATCGGTTTTTTGAGCGGATGATGGGTGAGATGGTGGGCCGTCCTGACTTGATGGGTAAGCGCACCTCACTGACTTTGGCCGAGGGCATGACAGGCATGATGGAGGCGGCCTTCATCAATGTGAAGAACAGGTCGAAGACGATTACCGCGGAGGTTGAGGTCCCTGAAAACGGTGGGAATGGGATCATTCTTTGTCAGGGAGGCCGGTTTGGTGGGTGGGCGCTGTATTTGAAGGATGGGGTGCCGAGTTACACCTATAACTTTCTGGGACTGCAGAGTGTCAGCATCGCTGGAACGGAGAAGTTGAAGCCAGGCAAGGCGACGGTTCAGTTTGACTTTGCTTATGAAGGGGGCGGACCGGGCAAGGGGGGCGACGGGGTGCTGTCGGTGGACGGTGCGAAGGTGGCGGAAGGGAAGATCCCGCACACGCAGGGTGGGATTTTTTCGGCGGACGAGACGGCGGATGTGGGGATTGACCTTGGGACGGCGGTGGTTGAGGCGCTTGGGAGTGAAGCGGAGTCGAAGTTTACCGGGAGCATTCCGAAGGTGACGATTGAGGTGAAGTGATTTTGTGGTAGCTGAACAAACAACCCAACCCTAAATAGAGCCTATGAGACAGCCTGATTGGAAAATGCTTCGGAATACTGGATTGAGTGCGTTCATCGCCCTGATTCAAGCGGGTTGTGTCTCGAACACGACGTGGTCAGGCCAGCAGCAGGAGGACCGGGCGCAGCGACTGGCGAGGGGGTGCGTGTTTTATTTTGACGGGGCGGGAGGCGGAACGAAGGACAAGAACTACGGGGCCGGAGTTGTGGATGGGATGTTGGAGGCGGGTTACAAGGGTGCGGGTGAGTTGATGGCGTGGGAGACGGGGAAAGGGTTGATGTCGGATCAAGTTGCGAGTGTGGAGTACAAAAGAGCTAAGGCGACGGAGTCGGCGGATTCGATTGCGGCCTATCAGAAGAAGTATCCCGGGGCACCAGTGGAGTTGCTGGGGTTTTCGGCAGGGACCGCGCAGGCGATCTTTGCGCTCGAGGCGCTGCCAGAGACAAGTCAGGTGGGAAACGTGGTGTTGTTGGGCACGTCGATCAGTCATGACTATGACATGACTGAGGCGTTGAAGCGGGTGCGAGGGAAGTTGTACATTTTTACCTCGCCACATGACCACATGGTTGGAACGATGATGAAACTTTCGGGGACGGCTGATCGGAAGTTCCGGGATGCGGGAGCGGGGGTGAAAGGGTTTGTGCTGCCGAAAGGAGCCACGGAGGCGACGAAGCAGTTGTATGCGGCGAAGATCGTGACGGTGCCTTATGAGGAGTCGTTCAAGACAGACGGGGACAAGGGGCACCATTTTGACAATGTGAAAAAAGACTTCATTCGGGATCATGTGGCGCCCCGGTTGATGGGGCGGTGATGATCCGGAGCGGCGGTGCCATTTTCGATTGCGATTGATTGAAAAGATTTTTTTGAATGAACTCGTCGGTTACCACAGCGATCATACTGGTTTGTCTTTCGGGTGCCATTTGGATGGGCATGTTGGTGAGGCGGCGGCTTCCGGAACAGCATTTTAGTGCCGACACCAAGGAGACGGTGAAACTGGCGATGGGGCTGGTGGCGACGATGGCGGCGCTGCTGCTGAGCTTGCTGGTGAGTTCGGCCAAGGACTCCTACGACACGGTGAGGAATGAGGTCATTGAACTGGCGTCTGAATTGGTGTTTTTGGACCGGCTTTTGGAGCTGTATGGAAAAGAGACTGCTGCGATTCGGGCGGGATTTAGCGCGGAGATGGAGAAGGCGATCCCGGCAATTTGGTCAACAGCGCACGGGGATGCGTCACCCGATGTGAAGAAGGGGGACGGATTGTACATGGCGATTCAATCCTTGGTGCCGGCGAACGACGTGCAGCGGGCCCTGAAGGAGGCGGCGGTGGGTCAGGTGATCGAGTTGGGGAGATTGCGGACGTTGCTGAGGACGCAGGCGACGTCCTCGATCTCACTGCCGTTGCTGGTGGTGGTGGTATGCTGGCTTGTGATCATCTTTTTTAGCTTCAGCATTTTTGCGCCGCCGAATCAGACGGCGATGTTGGCGCTGGTGGTATCGACGGTGGCTGTGGCCGGGGCGATATTTTTGATTTTGGAGATGGACAGGCCTTTTACGGGGCTCATCCAGATCTCTGAGGAACCCATGCAGAAGGCCCTCAAGGCGATGAACCAACCCTGATGTGCAGAAGCTAAGTGATAACCCTGAACCAGAAAACGGAAGCAACCGGTCACCCCAATCGAACAATGAAAACTTCATCCTGTATGCCGATCCACCCATCAAGCCGATTTGTCGGACGCTGTCTCTTACTGGGGATTGGCGCGGTCAGTTTAGCGCATGGCGAGATTGAGCCGGCGGCGAGGGAGTTGGCGGCCTCTGTGAGTTCGAAACTGGCGGCGGCGCAGACCGTGAAACTGACGGCGCAGCACAAGCTGGATCCGGCGCTAGGGGTTGGGGGGCGGCTTGATGCGGGGCCGATTGAGATCACAGTGAAGAGACCGAATCGGCTTCATGTGATTCAGGAAGCGGGGGATCAGACCCGAGAACTGGTTTTTGATGGGAAGACTTTTTGTTTGATGCACCCGAAGCAGAAGCATCATGCTATGGAGAGAGTGAAGGCGGATTCGATAGATGCTTTGGCTGACCGGATCGACGAGAAATTCGGATTCAGACCACCGGTGGCGGAGTTGCTATCGGCGGATTTGTCGAAGCAACTTTTTCTGCATGTCACCTCGGCAACGGTCACGGGAACGGAGTGGGTGGGATGGACGCGTTGTGAACGACTGCACTTTGAGCAGGAGGGGATGAGCGGTGACTTGTGGGTGGGGAAGAAGGATGGGCTGCCACGTCGGTATCGGCTGACATTCACTGGAGTGTCGGGGCAGCCGACATGGGACATCCGGTTGAAGAAGTGGGAGCTGAATGTGCCGGTGGCTGAGGCGTTGTTTTCGAAGCGTCCGGCAGCCGACTCCCACCAAGTGCAGATGTTGAAAAGTCGTTAACTGTCCTTTGTCGTCAAACCCTCAAATCTGAATACGCCATGAAGAATCTGATTTTGTTTCGTCGTCTGCCACAGTTGGTGGCGGGAATGTGTTTGTTTGGGACTGTGTCGGAAGTGGCGGCAGCGCCGAGGCAGCGTCCAGGGAACCCACGAGGGGTTGCTGATCCACGAGGGATTGCTGATCCGCGGGGGGTGTTTGATCCTAGAGGGCCGTTTGATCCGAGGAATCCTGCGCGTTACATGTATGGCCTCCCCACGGGGTACGTTCTACGTCCGTTTGGCGGCGTGAACTATTACTACTGCAGTGGGATCTACTATTACCCCTATTACATTAACGGGCAGGTGGTGTACACGCGCTGCACGATTTCTGCTGGAGTGCCGGTGATGCCGCCTCGGCCCTATTGAATTTGAATCGACGAGCACGTCGTGAAAGTTTTTTGCGCTCTGTCACTGTTGGGACTTGGACTCTCGCCGGTCTTGGCTGATGGGGCATTAGGGCACGAGGCGAATTGGACGCTGCATCAACCGGGGATGTCTTGGCTTCAGGCGAATGATCCGACTCTTTTGAGTCCTCGACTGCAAACGCAATGGGAGCATGAAGACCGTTCCGGAGGAGACAGCACAGGCAAAGTCTTTGTTAACGTGCGCGAAGCCGTCTTGTTGAATCCAAGCTTGGCATTTGGAATTCAAGCGGAGATTCCCTTGCAATGGGCCAGTGAGGGGGGGGAAGATTTTTCGGGTCTGGGCGATGCTGAGTTTCGATTTGGATTTGTGAGTCGTCTGTCGTCGAAGTGGCGATTGGGGCTGGGTTTGAACGGGAGGTTTGATACCGCTTCTGAGGTGGCGCTTGGCGACGGGCTCTTCGAGTTGCGTCCGATCGCGGCGCTGCGCTGGGATGCCTCCAAGCAATTGAACCTGGGGATCAATGTGGAACGCACCTTCACGCCAAGTCCGAAGGACCAAAGGACAGTTGAGACCTTGCAGATCAAGCTGCCGATTGTGGTGAAGTTGAATCACAGTTGGTCGGGCAGCGTCAGTTATCAGCCGAAATGGAATCTGGCGAAGGGAGATTCGAGGAGTGACCGCCTTGATCTCAGTGCGACAGTCGTTCTTGGGAAATCCAAGCATGTAGCGCTCACCTTTGGTGTCGAAATTCCGCTATCAGCGGATACACTCGATGCGAAATCGTTTGTTGGCCTGCAGTGGTTCTACCGTTAATGTTGATTTTAGACCGATTCTCGGAATGCTTGTCACCTCGCCCAGCGGCGGAGCGGCCTCATTGGCGGCGTCAGCCGCTTGCCCGCTATTGATTTAATAGCGGGCTGCGCGACTTTCTTGCCACTGAAGCCACTGCGCTCGCCGGATCAAAATGACAATCTTTTCGAGAAACGGTCTAGCTCCCATTTAATCTCATGAAATACTCCCGTATCTTCTTTGCTGTTCTGGTCGGTCTAAGCCCGGTCACGATGTTGAAAACTTATGCCGGTGCTCCGGAAGAAAAGAATCCGGTGATGGCTCCGGTGGGAATTTCACCGACGGCATCGGAGTGGGAGGTGACGTTGAATTTGTATGGGTGGCTGTCGGGGGTGGATGCGCAGATGGCGGTGAACGGGTTTCAGGCCAGCACGTCATTTGGGATTGATGACATTCTGCGGAATCTGGACATGACGGCCATGTTTAACCTTGAGGTTCGTCGGGGCCGATGGGGAGGGTGGGTGGACGGGCTTTATTTGAAGGTTTCGTCGGATGCGGACACACCGGGGCGTTTGCTGGACTCGATGGGGGTTTCGATTGAGAGTGTGATTGCCGAGGCGGCGCTGTATTATCGCGTGGTTGAAGGGAGCAAGGGTTTTGTGGATTTGTATGGAGGGGCGAGGTACATGCAGATGGGTTCGGATTTGAGTCTGAACGTGAGTGATAACGGCATCACTGAGGTCTCGGAGGAATTGAGTGGGAAGGTCTTTGATGCGATTGGTAAGGCGATTCGCACCCGCACCAAGCCCGAGTTGAAGGAAGCCGAAACTGAGATTGGGAAGGCGGCGCAGGCTGTGCTTGTGGAACAGATCTCAGCGCGGGCGACCGGGGTGGAAACGGCTTTGAACCAGCTTCGGCAAATCGCGTCGGCTCATCCCAACCTCCGGCGTGCCATCGCGAGAGATGGGACGTTGCGTCGGGCGGTGATTCTGGCTGCCCAGGCACGCATTGAAAGTGGCGAAGCTGAAGCGGAAGAGGTGGCGGCTGCAGCTCAGGCGGCGAGTGAAAAGGTGCGGCAGGCGGCAAGCAATGCCCGCAGTCGGGCTCAGAAGGCCGTGACCCGGGCGGAGAAGAAGCTGGCGCAAGCGATTGAGAGCGAGTTGCGGAAAGCCATTCCTTCTGAAATTTCGGCAACGGCTTCCTGGGTGGATCCTTTTGTGGGGTTGCGTGCGCGTTATCAACTGACGGATCGCATCTATGCTTTGGCGAAGTCTGACATTGGTGGATTTGGGGTGGGTTCCGAATTGGTTTGGCAGGCTTACGGAGGGGTGGGGTATCAGTTCAATCGGCATGTGGCGACCGAGCTTGGATACAAACACTTCTCCCTGGATTACTCAGGAAGTCGCGACCTCCAAGCTGACATGCAAATGAGCGGGGTGCTGTTGAGTTTGCTGATTCGGTTTTAGACCGGATGCTGGCATTTTGTTGAGCAGCGAAGCCGGCCTTGTTGGGCGGATGAGATAAGTGCCCGCTATCAGTTTGATAGCGGGCTGAGAGACTTCTCTGCCACTGAGGCGATTGCACTCAGCGGATCAGATTGGCTCGCTCGTCGAGAACCGCTTTAGATGAGGCCGAGTTCTTGGACGGCGGCCCGCTCTTCTTTGAGTTCGGTTTCGGTGGCGTTGATTTTGCCTTGGCTGAACTCGTTGACGGGGACGTCCTGGACGATTTCCCAGGAGGTGCCGGTGCTGCGGATGGGGAAGGAGAACATGAGGCCTTTTTCGATGCCGTAGGAGCCATCGCTGCAAACAGCGACGCTGGTCCAGTCGCCGGCTGGGGTGACGGAGCTGAGGCTGCGGACGGTGTCGCAGGCGGCATTGGCAGCGGAGGCGGCGGAGGACACGCCGCGGGCCTTGATGATGGCGGCGCCGCGCTGCTGGACGGTGGAGATGAAATCACCCTGGAGCCAGGTGTGGTCGGAGATGACATCGGTGGCGGGTTTGCCGTTGATTTTGGCGTTGTAGAAGTCGGGATATTGAGTGGCGGAGTGGTTGCCCCAGATGGCGACGTTTGAGACGGCGGAAGAGTGGACGCCGGCTTTGGTAGCGAGCTGGCTTTTGGCGCGGTTTTCGTCGAGACGGGTCATGGCGAACCAGCGGTCGGCAGGAACGTCTTTGGCGTTGTTCATGGCGATGAGGCAGTTGGTGTTGCAGGGATTTCCGACGACGAGGACGCGGACATCGGAGGCGGCGTTTTTGGCGATGGCCTGGCCTTGTCCGGTGAAGATTTTGCCGTTGATGCTGAGGAGGTCTTTGCGCTCCATGCCGGGGCCACGCGGGACGCTGCCGACGAGGAGGGCCCAGTTGACGCCGGTGAAGCCGACATCGACGCTGGAGGTGGGGGTGATGCTGTTCAGGAGGGGGAAGGCGCAGTCGTCGAGTTCCATGCAAACGCCGTTGAGAGCGGACAGCGCTTTTTCGTCATCGCGCTCGATGAGGCGGAGATTGACGGGTTGATCGGGGCCGAAGAGGGCGCCGGAGGCGATGCGGAAGAGGAGGGAGTATCCGATTTGACCTGCGGCTCCGGTGACGGCGACTGTGATGGGGGTTTTGCTCATGGATAGGTTGGGTTTTGAAATAAAGCGGGAGTTCAGATTGGGCGGCTGGGACGGGAGGGCAAGGGGAAAGTGGCTGCGGAATTGGTGGTGGAGACATAAAAAAACGCGCTCGGCGGTGAAGCGGAGCGCGTTTTCAGAGAGGCTAGCTTTTGGAGTTCAGTGCTGGGCGCAGAACTCTTCGAAGCGGTCCATGCCAGCGTTGATGACATCGAGGCCGGTGGCGTAGGAGAAGCGGATGGTGGTGTCAGCGCCGAAGGCTTGGCCAGGAACGGCGGAGACCTTTTGTTTGCTGAGCAGTTTCTCGCAGAAGTTGACGGAATTGATGCCCATGGCTTCGATGTCGACCAGGAAGTAGAAGGCGCCGAGGGGTTCCATCACTTTGACGTTCCGGATGTTGGTGAGGCGGCTGAGCATGTATTGGCGGCGGACATCGAACTCGTCACGCATGTCACTCACGATTTGCTGGTCGCCCTGGAGGGCGGCGAGGGCGCCGTATTGGGCAAAGGTGGTGGCGTTTGAGGTGGTGTGGCTTTGCAGCACGTCGATGGCGGCGGCGATTTCCTTGGGGGCGGCGGTGTAACCGAGGCGCCAGCCGGTCATGGCGTAGGCCTTGGAGAAACCGTTGATGGTGATGGTGAGGTCAGCGACTTCCTTGCCGAGGGAGGCGATGGAGACGTGAGTCTGGTCGGCGTAAACGAGTTTTTCGTAGATTTCGTCAGACAGGATGAGGATGTCTTCGCCCACAGCGATGTCGGCGATGGCTTGGAGCTCTTCCTTGGTGTAAACGGCGCCGGTGGGGTTGCCGGGGCTGTTGATGATGATCATCTTGGTGAGGGGGGACATGGCGTCCTCGAACTCATCCGGGGTCATTTTCCAGCCGTTTTCGCGCTTGGTTTCGATGATGACGGGGACGCCGCCAACGAGGCGAACCATTTCCGGGTAGCTGGTCCAGTAAGGGGCGGGGATGATGACCTCGTCGCCTGGATTGATGGTGGCGGCGATGGCGTTGTAGCAGGAGTGCTTGGCACCGCAGTTGACGCTGATCTGGGAAGGGTCGTATTGGAGGCCGTTGTCGATGAGTAGCTTGGCGGCGAGGGCTTCACGAAGCTCGAGGAGGCCACTGCTCTCGGTGTAACGGGTTTTGCCTTCGGTGAGGGCCTGGACGGCAGCTTGGACGATGTGTTTTGGGGTATCAAAGTCGGGTTCGCCAGCGCCGAAGCTGAGGACATCCACGCCTTGCTTTTTGAGCACCTTGGCTGCGTTGGTAACAGCGAGGGTCATTGAAGGGGGCACGGCGGCGACGTAGTTGGAGACAAAGGACATATCAGGGAAGGTTGTGGAGGGCTAAAAACTGGGCCGTTATAAAGGCGTGTGGCGGGGGGTTAGTCAATGGGTGATTTTGAGGATGCGGTTGTTGTAGGAGTCGGTGATGTGGAGTTGGCCGGTGGTGGGATGGATGGTGACGCCGTGGGGGCGGGAGAGTTCGCAGGCCTGGGGGTCGCCACCGAGGCCGGAGGTGCCCTTTTTACCGGTGCCGGCGATGCGCTTGATTTTTCCTGTAGCGGGGATGTAACGACGGATGACGTGGTTTTCGGCGTCGGCAATGAGGACGGAGTCGTCGGTGTCGATGCAAAGGTGTTTGGGGCCGTTCATGGTGGCTTCGAGGGCGGGGCCGCCGTCACCGGAGAGGCCTTTTTTGCCGGATCGATTGACGACGGTGCGGATGCGGCCCTGGGGGTCGACGACACGGAGGGCGTTGCCGTTGCGTTCGAGAATGTAGAGGTTGCCCGCGGTATCGGCGGCGGCGGCGCGTGGGTCGGAGAGGGGGGCGTCGACAGCGAGGGCACCATCTTCGGGGACGCCTTTTTGGCCATTGCCGGCGACAATTTTGGAGGTTTGGGAAGGGAGGTGGAGGGCGATGACCTGGAGGAGGTTGGCGATGTGGAGGGTTTCGCCGTCGGGAGCGAGGGTGATGCAGTAGGGGCCGTTGCCGCGTTCTTTGCCAGCGGGGGCTTTCCAACCGGGGAGGGTGCGGACGGTTTGGGTTTTGATGTCGATTTCGCGGATGACGCCGTTCCAGGTGTCGCCAAGGAGGACGTTGCCGTTCGGGAGGACGGCGAGGTTATGAGGGCCGTTGAAGGTGGCTTCGAGGGCGGGGCCGTTGTCGCCGGAGTAGCCGGAGTCGAGTTTCCCGGCGATGTGGGTGGCGGTGCCGTCGGGGGCGACTTTAAAGGTGCGGTTGCCGGAGATCATTTCGACGATCCAGAGGTTGCCGCTGGAGTCGAAGCTGGTGCCGAAGGGCTCCTTGAGGTCGATTTTTTCGGCGACCTGGGTGATGGTTTCGGCGTGCAGGGCGGTGCCGAGGAGGAGGGTGAGGAGGAGTCGCATGGGGAAAGGGTTAGGATTGGGCGAGGTGGATGCAGGATTGGACGTCGAGTTTGCCGGAGGCTAGGACGGGGATTTCGGGGACTCGTTTGAGGGTTTTGGGGATCCAGAGGGCGGGGATGCCTTGTTCGAGGAGGCGGTAACGGAGATCGATGATTTCCTGCTGTTCCGAGCCACCGGGGATGGCGGAGAGGAGGATGAGGGCCTCGCCGCGGTCGCTGTCGGGAATGCCGACGACGGCGATGCGACGGGTGTCTTCGCTTTCGAGTCCGAACGCTTTGTTGATGAGTTCTTCGACGGTTTCGTGGGGGATCATTTCGCCGCCAATTTTGGAGAAGCGGCTGAGGCGGCCTTCGATATAGAGGAAGCCGTCGTGATCGACATGGCCGATATCGCCGGTGCGGAACCAGGCGTCGTCGGAGAGGACACAGGCGGTGCGTTTGAGGTCGTCGAGGTAGCCGGGGAAGATGTTGGGGCCTTTGAACCAGATCATGCCCTGCTGGTCGAGAGGGAGGGGCGCGTTGGATTCGGGGTCGGTGATGCGGATGGCGAGGCCGGGCATGAGTTGGCCGACGGAGCCGGGGCGGTGGCTGGGGAGTTGGGGGGCGCCGGGGATGGGGAGAGGGGGAGGAAGGGGGAGGTTGACGTTGGTGACAGGTGAGGTCTCGGTGAGTCCATAACCTTCGAGGACGGTTTTGCCGAATTTGTCTTCGAAGGCGGCGGCGACCGAGGCGGGGAGTTTTTCGGCACCGGTGACGACGAGTTTGAGCGAGCCGAGTTGCTCCCGATTGACGCCACGGAGGTAACCCCGGAGGAAGGTGGGGGTGGCGACGAGGAGGGTGATGCGGTATTTTTCGATGAGTTCAGCGAGGCGTTTGGGATCGAGCGGGGAGGGGTAGGTGACGAGTTGGATGCCTTCGATGATGGGATACCAAAGGGTGACGGTGCAGCCGAAGCTGTGGAAAAGGGGGAGGCAGCCGAGGATGGCGTCTTTGGAGTGGAGGTCGAGGCGACTGCCGAACTGGGCGACGTTGGCGATGACGTTGCGGTGCGTGAGGACGACGCCTTTGGGATCGCCGGAGCTGCCGCTGGTGAAGAGGAGGAGGGCTTCGCGATCGCCGCCTTTTTTGGAGACGCCGAGGATGGAGGCGATGAGTGAGGAGGGGAGGATTTTGGAGAGGAGGAACCACTTGGTGATCTGGCCTTTGAGCGTGGGTAGGACACGCTCGATGAGGATCATGTGGCGACTGGCGGGCCAGGGGAAGGCCTGCATTTTGCGGACGAAGATGTCAGCGGTGATGAAGCGGTCGACACCGGATTGTTTGATGGCTGAGATGATCGCGTTGTGCGCGGCGGTGAAGTTGAGGTTGACGGGAGTTTTGCCAGCGAGGAGGACGGCGACGTTGGCGATGAGGCCGCCGAGGCCGGGGGGGAGGACGATGGCGACGCGGTCTTTTTGGGTTTCGGATTTGATGTGACGACTGAGGGCGATGGCGGCAGCGAAGGCTTTGTCGAAGCCGAGGGCTTTTTCATCGGCAGGGTCTTTGCCATCGATGATGCGAGAGCGGGAGCCGTGTTTTTTGAAGCCTTGGATGAGGGCGTAGGGGAGGCTCAGGTCGAGTGAGGGGTGGGAAGAAAAGGTTTCGGCGGCGAGCAGGAAGTAGGACTGGAGGACGTTGGCGGTGGTGGCTTCGGAAGGAGGGAGGAGTGGGGCGAAGGCGAAGGTGGACTGGTCTTCGGGGTGGCGGGAGTCGATGGCGAGATGGATGCTGCCAGCGTGATGGACACTGAGCGGGAGGGTAGGGATGGAGGCGCTGAGGAGGAAGTCGAGGGTGCTGCCGCTGGTTGTGGTGACGGGAGAGGAGAGGGTGGCGGCGGCGGTGGGGAGGTGGATGATGGCTCGGCCCTCGCTGGTGAGTTGCTGGATGGTGCTTTGGAAAGCGGGCAGTTGGTCGGGGTCAGGAAGGAAGGTGACGACGGGGGCTTGGAGGGTATCGAGATGAGATTGGATGCCGGCAGGGAGCGGGCGGTCTTTTTCGACGAGGAAAGCTAGGGGGCGTTCGGCCAGAAGAGCGATGAGGCGGGGGAAGTCGTGCTGAGAGAGGACTGAGGGAAGGAGTAGGAAGCCGCCGCCGGAGGGGAGTCGTTCGGGGTGGAGAACGATGAGGTGCTTGGGTGCGGGTGTGGTGGGGGCGGACATGGGCGGGTGCGAAATCGGGTAAAGGACAGGAAAGCATGGTCGCGGGATGCTGTCAGCATGAAAACGGGGTGAGAGAGCGGATCAGGTGACTTCGAAGGATTGCATTTGGATGCCGTTTTTGCCGGATTTCTGGATGGAGCGGGGTTCGGGCTGGGGGTAGCCGTTGAGGTCGATGGTGCGGGTGCGGACCTCGTATTTGCCGGGCTTGAGGCCGTGGAGGGCGGCGGAGTAGCTGACCATGCTGTAGCGGAGGGGCCAGGTGAGGGGTTGGCCGGAGGTGGGGTCGAAGCCGAGGATGTCGCGGGCGGCGATGCCTTTGGGGAGGATGGTGAGCCAGTCTGGGGGTGGGGCGAGGGTGCAGGGTTTCCAGTCGGCTTTATCCCAGGCGGGGTCGGTATCGGCGAGGGGTGGGCCTGCGGGGCGGACCCAGTATTCGACGCGGGCGAGGCCAGACCAGCCGCTGATGGCGAGGCCGCGGACCCAGGCTGGGTTGCCGAGGGTGACGGGGTCGAGGTAGGCGGCGGTTTTGAGGTGAGACTCGGGGTCGTTGTTTTTTTCGGCGTAGGTGTCGTTGGATTGATAGAGATTGGTGAGGCGGATTTCCTGGAGCCATTTGATGGATTTGAAGCCGTGGGCCCAGGGGACGACCATGCGAACGGGGCCGCCACGTTCGAGAGAGAGGGGTTCGCCATTGAGTTTGTAGGCGAGGAAGACGGGGAGTTCGCCGGGGGGCGTCTCCATGACCTGGGTGTAGCTGAGGGAGGACTGGAAGCGTTGTTTGGGGTCGTCGTTGTGATAGCCCCAGAAGTAGATGCGACGGACGTTTGACATGGGGCCGCAGAGGCGGAGGACATCGCGCAAGGGGACGCCTTCCCAGAGGCCCTGGCCGAGGGGGTTGGCGATGTTGAGGCACTGCATGGCCTTGAGGAACAGGACGCGGTGTTTTTTGCCGAGATCGAGGAGGGCGGGGTAGTCGAGGGTGACGGGGGTTTCGATCTGGGGTTTCTGGGTGACGATGTCGGTGGTGGTGGGGTCGATCTCGATGTGGAGGCGCCAGGTTTCGGGGGTGAGACGGGCGCGGAGGAGGGCGTCGCCGGTGAGGGTGTGGGGTTTGGGGGTGCCGCGGGAGACGTCTTCGAAGTCGGTGGCGGGTGTGAGGAAGGGATGAGGGGCAGGTGGGGAGTCGGCGCGGCTGGTGCCGATGGCGGCGAGGCTGCTGAGTCCGAGTTTGACGGCGTGTCTGCGGGATAGATCAGGCATGGTGAGAGGACGTGATTTAGAGTGGGATATTGCGAGCCGATGGTGGATTCGGCTTGTGTGTGGTGGTGGTGCTGGCTTTGGGTAGGGGATGAGTGAAATGGATCGGCGACGTTTGTTGAATGAGGAGGAGGTGGCGGCTTTGTTGGGGCGGTTGCCTGGATGGGAGAGGGTGGAGGATGGGCTGGAGAAGGTGTTTGAGTTTGGGTCGTATTTGGATGGGATCGAGTTTGTTCGGCGGTTGGCGATGGAGGCGGAGGCTATGGATCATCATCCCGAATTGGTGGTGGGGTGGCGGAAGGTGCGGGTGCGATCGACGACCCACCGGCCGAAGGGGCTGACGGGACTGGATGGGGAGTTGGCGGAAGCGGCCGAGCGGGTGTCAGGAGGGGATGGAGGCGTCCGATGATTTGGGGCGGAGGGCGAGCAGGGCGGAGAGGGCGGAGAGGGCGGAGAGGGTGAAGATGGAGAGGAGGATGGTGGTGACGGTGGCGGTGACGGGGAAGACGGTGCGGATGAAGTCGATGTCCATTTCCTGTTCGATACAGGCGAGGGCGGTGGCGGGAGGGAGCGGGGCGAGGTAGGCGAGGGCGATTTCATCGCTGAGCCCAGGGCGGGTGGAGATGAGGAGAGCGACAACGAAGGCGAGGGCGAAGAGGAGGTGGATGAGCCAGTAGAAGAGGAGTCGCTGCTTGATGCGGGGCATGCGGATGAGGAGGAGGGCGGGGGTGATGACGGCGCCGATGAAAATGACGAAGCTTTTTTGCATGCCTTCTACGTCAGTGGGTTGGCTGCCAAGGAGGACACCGGTGAAGATGACAGCAAAGATGATGAGGGCGAAGAAGAAGCCGCCCGACCAGCCTGGGCGGAAGGGAATGTTCCAGAGGGGTTGGTGACGACCGACGAGCCAGTCGGGGTCGTTGAGTTCGACGAGGGCTTCGGCGACGGACCAGAGGACGAGAGGGGTGAGGAGAGCGAGGATGCGGAGGTCGATGATGGATTGGGTGAAGAGGATCCAGGCGAGGAGGATGACGAAGACGGAGAGCAGGGCGAGGGAGCGCTTTTTTGAAGAGTAGCTTTCGACCTGGGTGGAGAGATGTCCGGCGGCCTGGAGGAGGAAGAAGGTGACATAGGCCGCGACGAGGATGATGGCGGCGAGGCTGCCGAGCCAGGGGGAATTGGGCCAACTGAAGCCGCCGAAGGGTCCGCCGACACCGAAGGCAGAGATCATGGCGAAGACTTGGCCGCCAATGAGCAGGAAGCCGACGGAAACGATGACGAGAACAATGCGAAGGCCGGGCTTCAGAGTGGAGGCGGCGAGGCCGGAGGCGGTGAGGACCATGGAGAACGCCAGAAGGAAGAGGAGGCTGGTGAAGTCATTGACGAGGTCGACGCCGCCGAAGAAGTAGCGGAGGACGAAGTAGGGGAGGATGGCGAGGACGAGGAGGAAGCTTTGAACCGTGAGGGCGAGCCATTTGCCGAAGGCGATGCGAAGGGACTGCATGCGAGTCATTTGGACGAGTTCGAGGGTCTGGACTTTGGTTTCTTCGGCGATGGCTTGCAGGGCGCGACCGGGCATGACAAAGATGAGAGGGATCCAGAGCATGAACCAGAAGAAGCCGCTGAGGGTATCGACGCCACTGCCACCGGGGCTCATGCGACTGAGGGCGGCGAGGACGAACATCAAGGCCATGCCGCCCTGGAGGATGGTGGCGATGGAGACGAAGGCGCGGCTTTTGAGGCCCTGGCGGAGTTCTTTGACGACAATGGGGCTGAGCCAGTCGGGAAAGTCGTTCGAGGGGAGAATGGGGGCGGTGGTGGCGGGCATGTGGGCGTGGGGAACTTTGGACGCTTAGAGAGGGAAAGGTGAAAGGGGTGAGTCAGGAATTGGAGGTGAGGGAGTGGAGGATGAAGCCTTCGGAGGCGAAGGCTTGAGCGATCATGGTGGCGATGACGGAGACAAAGACCCAAACGACAAAAGGGGCACCGGCGGCGACTCCCGAACCGAAGGCGGAGGCAACGGTGAAGAATTCGTAGAGAGGGAGGAGGAAGCAGAGGAGTATGGAGATAAGGACACGTCCGATGGTGTCGGTAGTGGATTGCCAGAGGAAGACGCTGCCGACAACGGGGGCGCTGAGGGTGAGGAGAAGGAGGTAGGTGAGTTCGCTGTAGAGTTCGATGCCGCCGAGGAAGTAGCGAAGGACGACGAAGGGCAGGACGAGGCTGGCGAGGGTAAGGGTGTGGAATAAGAGCGCGGTGATGCGCTGGTTGGTGAGTTTTTCGGCGGTGATGCCTGCGACGCGGATGAGTTCGAAGTTGCCGCGTTGGCGATCGTCGCGGGCGGAGACGATGGTGCGAAAGGGGAGCAGGATGTGGAAGGTGCTGGCGACGGATATCCAGAAGCAGATGGTGGTGCCGTTGGGGGCGTTGATGGAAGAGCCGACCGCGGTGATGAGGGTGAGGCTGGAGCAGAGCCAGAGGAAGATGATTTCAAACCAGCGGCTGCGGAGGCTTTGGCGCAGTTCTTTGACGAGGATGGGGTTCATCCAGTCCGGCCATTCGCTGGTGATGGGGGAGGTGGCGTTCAGGGGCAGCTAGGATGGGAGGTTGAGGCCAGGGAGGGGTGGCGGGTTTTGGAGACCTCGCACCATGTCGACGAAGGCATCTTCGAGCTTGCGTTCGACTCGATGGAACTCGGTGAGGGGGAGGCCGTCGGTGATCATTTGCTTGAGGAGATTGGCGAGGGCTTCATCGTCGCCTGCAGTCATTTCGAGGCGGGCGCCGTCGCGGCGTTTGTCGAGGAGTTTGATACCAGGGCGGAGGGAGAGCCAGTCGAGGAGAGGGGTGGGATCGCCGATGAGGGAGATGTCGATGATTTGGCTGGCGGCGGCGAGGCCGTTGGGGGTGGTTTGGTTGCCGCGGCGAAGTTGTTCGGCGGCGCCATGGTAGACGATTTTGCCGGAGTCGATGAAGAGGAGGGTGTCGCACATTTCGCCGAGTTCGGAGAGGATGTGGGAGGAGATGAAGAGGGTTTTGCCTTGTTGGGCGAGGATGCGGACGAGGTTTTTGAATTCGATGCGGGCTTTGGGGTCGAGGCCGGCGGCGGGTTCGTCGAGGATGAGGAACTGGGGGTCGGGGAGGAGCATGCGACCGAAGCAGAGGCGCTGGCCCATGCCTTTGCTGAGTTTGTTGATGGGGCGGTCGGCGAGGGGGGTGAGGTCGGCGAAGTCGAGGATTTCTTCGACGCGGGCGCGGCGCTTGGAACTGCGGAGGCCGTAGGCGCGGGCGAAGAAATCGAGGTATTCGAAGACGTTCATGTTGGCGTAGGTGCCGTAGTTGTCGGGCATCCAGCCGATGACCTGACGGACGGCGGCGGGGTCGCGAATGACGTGATGGCCAGCGATGCGGATGCTGCCGCCGGAGGGGCGCTCGAGGGTGGCCATCATGCGCATGGTGGTGGTTTTGCCGGCGCCGTTGGCACCGATGAAGCCGACGACCTGGCCGGGTAGGATGTCGAAGGAGATACCTTTGACGGCGTGGACCTGGGCGAAGCGGCGGTCAAGGTCGCGGACTTCGACGATGGGTTCTGGGGCGGACATTTTTTGGGCTTATTTGATTGTGAGGGGTCCAGAGATGAGGGTGAGGGGGGTGGACCAGCGGATGGCGGGGAGGGTTTCGATGGGGAGGGAGCCGGGGTTGGTGGTGGTGGCGTAAAAGGTGGTGTTTTGGTTGGCGACGGCTTCGGTGGTGGTGTTGAGGGCGCTGGAGAGGTGGTGGTCGGTAATTTGTTTACTCCACCATTGCCGAGGGGCGTTGGACTCGGCTTGGGTGAGGATGACGCGCTCGCCGGGGCGGATGTTGGTGGCGGACCAGGCTTTGCCTTGGGGGTCGAGGATGAAGAGGGTGTCGAGTTCGGCTTCGATGGAGGAGACGATGGAGGGGGCGGGGCCTGGGGTGAACTCGATGGCGGCGCGGGAGGGGCGGACGGAGGTGACGAGGTGATTCTGGCGGGTGCGGCTGCGGAACCATTCGCCTGTGAAGGTGCCGGAGGAGTCGATGGACAAGGCGCTGCTGGAGCGGTTGAACTGGAGGCCTAGGTTGTTGCTGAAAAGGGGTTGGACCCAGGTGCCGGGCGGAGGGGTGAAGGAGGTGCCGAAAAGAAGGCCGGTGCGGGAGGCTTGCTCCTGCTGGATGACGAGTTGTTTTTGGTCCGGGAGGACTTGGACGTGGAGGAGGCGGGTACCGCTGCCGCCGGTGCCGTCCTGGATGAAGATGGCGGCGGCGAGGATGAGGGCGCCGATGAAGGAAATGATGGGGGTGGTGATGAAGAGGCGGTGCCGGCGTCCGGAGGGAGCAAGGATGAAGAGGTTGACGGGGCCGGCGACGATGCCGAAGAGGATGATGAAGATGAGAACGAGGGGACCGGCAGTGCCGATCTGGGCAACGGCCTTATCGAGGTAACTGGACAGGCGATGGTCTTCGAGCAGGTCGGCTTTGGCGTTGGTTTTGCTGAGGAGGTTCTCGATTCGGGAGGTGGTGTCGGTTCCTTCGAGCAAAAGGTTGACGTGGCTGGAGCCGACTTTCCAGGACGCGTTGGTGTCCGGGCGGTTGAAGGCTTGGCGGATGAGAGAGGCTTCGTCACTGTTTTTGCAGACGAAGGCGATATAGGCGCCGAGGGTGAGAGCCTGCTGGAGGGCTTGTTTTTTGTCGGCAGGAAAGGAGAGCCATTCTTGGGAGGTCATCCAGATTTGGTCGATGCCGATGTAGGCTCGCCAGTCGGCAGGGGCTTGAGAGAGGTCGACGGAGGTGGAGATGAGGTTTGAGTTGGAGGATTGGAGTGTGCCCCAGTGTTTGGCGTGGAGGGAGTCTGAGAAGGCGAGGAAGGGAGTGTTCGAGGAGGTGGAGTTGTTGCTGGTCTGGGGGAGTTGCATCATGGGGGAGTCGACACCGGGGCCGGACCAGGAAAGTTGCGCGCCCCATCGGTAGTTGAAGTTATTGGATTTGAGGGGGACGAGGATGTCGAACTCAGCTTTGGATCCGGCTTTGACGGGGAAGGTCCATGAGGCGGTGATCCAGTCGCCGCCCATCAGGCGATTTTGGGGGGCGAGGGACCATTGGCGGTCTTCGGTTGAGCGGTTGTCGATTGTGATGTGCAGCGGCATGAAGCCGACGGTGGGGATGTTGTTGAAGGGCGAGGAGATGGTGATGCTGTCCCGAGTCTCGGGGTCCATGGTGACGGTGTGCACAAAGCCGCCGGCGGCATGGAGCGCGGGTGAGATGAGGAAGATGGAGAGGAGAAGAAGGAGCCGCATTGCAGGGACGGGGAGGGGTCGGTGGTGAGTAGGGGAAACGGCTAGAGTTTGGCGGCTTTGAGGGAGGTGGGTAGCGGGGCGTCCTGGGCGGGGGTGTGTTCGAGGAGGCGGGCGATGAGGAGGTCCGGGGTGAGGCCTTCGAGTTTGGCGCGGTAGTCGAGGAGGAGGCGGTGGCGGAGGACCTGGGGGGCGGCGTCGCGAACGTCTTCGTAGGAGGCGTTGAGGCGGCCAGCGATGAGGGCGCGGGCTTTGGAGGCGGCGGCGAGGGCGAGGGCGGCACGGGGACTGGCGCCGTAGTGGATGCCGCCGGAGTGGGGTTCGCCGGGTTGGGTGGCGTGGACGAGGCGGGCGATGAAGTTGGCTACGGGAACAGGCATGAAGACGCGGCGGACTTGGTCGAGCAGGGTGGTGAGGTTTTCCCGGGAAAGGACTTGGGAGACTTGGGGTTCGACGCCGATTTCGCGGTGGAGGACGATTTGTTCGAGGGTGGCTGCGTTGTTGGCTCGGACCTCGAGTTTGAAGAGGAAGCGGTCGAGTTGGGCCTCGGGGAGTGGGTAGGTGCCTTCGAGTTCGATGGGGTTTTGGGTAGCTAGGACGAAGAAGGGATCGGGCAGAAGGTGGGTCTCGCCCATGACGGTGACGCGGCGCTCCTGCATGGCTTCGAGGAGGGCGGACTGGGTCTTGGGGGAAGCGCGATTGATTTCGTCGGCGAGGACGAGATTGGCGAAGAGGGGCCCGGGTTGGAAGACGAAGCGGCGGCCGGTGTCGGTCTCCTGGAGCATGGGGTTGCCGGTGATGTCACCGGGGAGGAGATCGGGAGTGAACTGGACGCGTTTGGCATCGAGCCCGAGGGATTTTGATAGGCCTTTGACGAGTTCGGTTTTGCCAAGGCCGGGGAGGCCTTCGAGCAGGATGTGGCCGCGGGCGAGGAGGCCGGTGAGGACGTTCTCGATGAGAGCGTCCTGGCCGAAGAGAACGCTGCGGAGGGATTGGCGGAGGAGGTCGATCTGGGAGGCGGCTTGGGAGGCTTCGATTTCGGAGAGTGGGGAGGTCATGGGGAAGGGCTATTTGAAGAAGCGTTTGAGGGTTTCGCGTTCAGCGGGGATGAGGGATTTTTGCCAGACGGCAGCGCCGCCGTCGCCGGGTGCTGAGGTGGCGCCGCCTTGTTGGGGGCCTTGGTAGGCTTTGGGATCGATTTTGGCGGCGCCGTTGGTGACGGAGAGAGCGTCGCCAGTGGCGAGGCGGGAGAGGTCGAGGGGATTTTTGAGGGTTTCGATTTTGTTGGTGTCGAGTTGAGTGTCTTCGGAGGCGAGGGTGACGGGGGCAGTGCCGGGGCCACGTGTGGGGGCACCTTGGCCTGTGCCTTCTTTTTCGCCTTCGCCCTTTCCCTCACCAGGGCGTCCTTCGGGGAGGTTGGAGAGGTCGAGGCTGGGGGATTTTTTGAGGGCCTGCTGGAGGGATTGCTGGTTCTGGGCGAGTTGATTGGCGAGGTCTTTGAGTTGGTCGGCGCTCATATTGGAGAGCTGAGAGGGGTCGACGTTTTTGAGGGCGTCCATGAGGTCACCACTGGGTTGCATGCCAGCGCCTTGCATGGATTGGGAGGCGTTTTGGAGGGCTTGTTCCAGTGAGTCTTTGGCGGCTTGGGGGAGGCCGGAACCGGAGGCCGAGGCGGCGAGGGCGTTGGCGGCACGTTCGGCATCGGCAAGGTTTTGGGCGAGTTGTTGGAGGTCGGCGGCGGTGACATCACGGAGGTGATCGGCGGCTTCGAGGCTGGCGTGTTCGTACCAGTTTTGGGCGGGGCGCTGGAGGAGTTCGGCCATTTTTTCCTCGACTTGGTCGATGGATTCAGGATTCACCGCGTCGTTCTTTTTGACGTTATCGAGCCGGTTTTGGACCTCTTGGAGCGCGGATGGAGGTTCGATGACACGGGGTTTTTCGGGTTGGGAGCGGGAGATGGGGATGAGGATGGCGGCTGAGAGGAGAGTTGCGCCGGAAGCCACCATGAAGAGGGGGCGACCGGGGCGGTAGGTGACGGGGAGAGTAAGGTTGGGGCGGGCTGGTGGCCAGGGACCGATACCGGCAGCGGCGGCGGAGAGGCGGGCCTTAAGTCCGAGGGCATCCTCGAGGCGAATTCGGGTGGTGCTTAGGGGTTCGCGGTGTCGGCGCATCCAGAGGTAGGCGGCGAGCGAAGAGAGGAGGAGAGCGGAGGCGAGGCCTGCCAGGACCGACTGAGTGGGGAGATTTAGCCAATAGCGAAGGGCGAGGATGGTGATGGCACCGATGAAGCTGAGGGGGATGAGGAGGGTCAACCAATAATCCAGCCACCAACCGAAGTGGATGCGGCGAGAGAGGCCGCGAGCGGCAGCATGCCAAAATTTTTCATCCGAACCGGGTGCGGCCGACATGGGATGATACTAAGGGGACGTTTGTAGGAGCGGCAACAAAGAATGGCGGGAGGGATGCATTTTCTAATGGAGGGAGGGGAGGGCGGTCACTTGGGGAGCCAGCCACGGACTTTGGCATGAGTGATGGCGGTTTTGCCCATGTAGTGATCCATTTCGTAGTCGGTGGCGGCTTTGAGGATGTGGTCTTTGGCCTTGGCGTCGTCTCCGAGGGCTTCGAAGTAGAGGCCGAGGTAGAGGTGAGCGTAGCAGAGGTGGTTGCGGCGGAGGGGGGAGTCGTCGCCAGTGCTTGCGGCGAGGAGAACGGCTTCGACAGAGCCCTTGCCTGCGTAAAGGTCGTGGACCTGTTTCATGGGCACGCGAGTGTCGCCTTCGATGGGGATGAGGGCCTTGCGGGCGGCGTCAACGCCTTCGAGGCGGGCGACGCAGAGGAAGTGCCAGGCGGCGTTTTCGACGTCGTTGGAGTTGGCGGTTTGGTGGGTCTCGAACTGGTCGCGACCGTCCTGGTAGCGTTTGGCATAGTAGAGGGTGAGGCCGCGTTGCCAGAGTTGGGGTTTGGCTTGGGGAACGGCTTCGATGACCTTGTCGAAGGCAACGGCTGAGTCCTCGATGCGGGCATCGAAAAAGGCATCGACCCCGGTCTCCATCCATTGGTCAGGGGTTTTGGAGAGGTCTTGGGCAGTGGCCGTGAGAATGAAGGCGAGGAATAGGGTGGTGGTGAGGCGAGGCATGTCAGGGGAGGAAACGTGATGGGAGGGAGAGATCGATGAAAAAGTTCTGTGAATTTTGTCAATTGGGACAATGCTGTGCACCCTTTCTTTAGCTTTTAGAAACTTATGCTTTCCCCAACCAAACAACTCGAGATCCTTAAACGCGGCACGGTGACGATTCACAGTGAAAAAGAACTGCTGGAGAGGTTAGGAAGGGGAAGACCGCTGCGAGTGAAGATGGGGGTGGATCCGACGTCGCCGGACATACATCTTGGGCATGCAGTGGGATTGCGGAAGTTGAAGCAGTTTCAGGATTTGGGACATCATATTGTGCTGATCATCGGGGACTTTACGGCGATGATTGGGGATCCGAGCGGACGGTCGTCGACTCGGCCGCCGTTGACTTATGAGCAGGTCATTTCGAATGCTGCGACCTACACGGAGCAGGCGTTTTTGGTGTTGGATCGGGCGAAGACTGAGGTGGTCTATAATGGGGATTGGTTCAAGCAGATGCCGTTCATGGAGGTGATCCGTTTGAATGCGCGGGTGACATTGCAGCAGATGTTGCAACGAGAGGATTTTAAGACGCGGGTACAAGATGGAACAGAGGTGAGGCTGCATGAGATTCAATATCCGATCATGCAGGGGTGGGATTCGGTGGTGGTGCGTTCGGATGTGGAGATCGGCGGAAGTGATCAGTTGTTCAATATCCTGGTGGGTCGCGATTTGCAGAAGGAGGAAGGGCAGGAACCGCAGGTGTGCATGACGCTGCCTTTGCTCGAGGGATTGGACGGGGTGAAGAAGATGAGCAAGTCGCTCAATAACTATGTGGGGGTGACCGATGAGGCGAAGGACATGTTCGGGAAGCTGATGAGCATACCGGATGAGTTGATGGCGAAGTATTACTTGTTGGTTCTGGGAGAAACGCTCGAAGAGGGACTGCATCCGATGGTGGCGAAGAAGGCGCTGGGAGCGAAGTGCGTGACACTCTATCACGATGCTGCAGCGGCGGAGGCCTGTCTGGCGGATTGGGACCTGCGTTTTTCCAAGCGGGACTTAGCGAGTGCGGACCTGCCAGCACTGACTCTCCCAGAGGCGAGGGATGTTATTGCCGTGGTGGCGCATGCTTATGCGGAAGTCGTGGGGACGCCAAAGTCGAACGGGGATATCCGGCGTTTGATTCAGGGAGGAAGCATTCAACTTAATGGAGAGAAGATCAGTGATCCGAAGGCGATACCGGATTGGAAGACTGGTGATGTGCTGAAACTGGACAAGAAGAGCAGCGTGCGAGTTGGGTGAGGGCGTAGTCGCGTGGGGGAGAGGGCCACGGGGCCCTTGGAAAGTTCCTTTGCTCAAAGAGAGCCTTTCAGGGCCTTCGGTGTTTGTGCTGCAATCGGGGTTTTGGCGAAGTTGGAAATCCAGGTTGGTCGCGCGTTCAGTTTGGGACTTTGTGTTTGCACATCCGGCGGTGTGGCAGCGCGCCGACCTGATCATGGCCGATGTCATCAAACGTGTTGATCGTCGGGTGATCCTTGATGTTCGATATGCCCGTGAGAATGAAGAAAGGAAGCGGTTCAGGATGCCATTGGATGCCAAAAAGCCAATGGAGGGGCAAAGAGAGGAAAGATGGTTTTCATGGGTTGAAGAGTTGATGGATGGTCCCGTGCAGGACTCGGTCACCGATTTTGAGTTCGTAACACCAGGTCGGAGCTAGGTCCGGGATGTCGAGGGTGATCGTCTTCTTGTCCGCGCTCAGCTTCACGTCACGAATCGTCAGATCGTGCTCGTCGTGGTGCTTGGAGCCGTAGTTCTTTGTGCGTTTGAGTGACCACACCTTGATCGCGCTCTTCGTGTCGGCGATGGGATCGCTGAGGGTGACGCTTATCGTGCCTTTCGTAGCATGAACGGACAGCGGCACCTGCGCGGGCTGCGGTCCGCGGCGGATGCGGTGGAAGCCTCCGGAGCCGGTGGCGTTGCCAGCCCAGGCGAACATGCCGCAGGTGTAGAGCGCTCCATCGCTGCCAAAACGACCGCGCATGATACCCGTGGCGAAGGCGGGCATCGGCAGCTCGCACACGGCGCCCTGCCATTTCCCGTTCACTTCTTCGTGCGGGATGATGAAGGCGCGGCCGGTGCCGTAGCTGAGATTGAGCAATGAGCCGCCGAGATTGTCCCAGGCGTTCTTCGGCACCCAGATGAGTTCAGCGGGGCTGCGGTCTTTGTCGTTGGTCACCCACACGAGAGGCTGCTCCATCGCGGAGTCGGATTCGTCGGTGACGCTGGTGTAGCCATACATGTTCCCGTAGAAGCCGCCGACTTTGACGCGGTTGATGCGGTTCTTCGGTGTCCAGAAGCCTTCTTGGTCGGTGACGAAGAAGGTGCCGTCGTCGTTGAGGCACACGCCGTTCGCGGCGCGGAAGCCGGTGGCGAGGATTTCGGTCTTTGCGCCATCGGCGCTGACCTTCAGCAGCGTGCCGTGCTGCGGAATGACGCTGTCGAGCGCGTGACGACCGGACTTGGCATAATAAAAGTTGCCCGCGGCATCGGTTTGCAGGCCCATGGCGAACTCATGGAAGTGCTCGGTGACCTGTGCGTCGTCGTTGAAGCACTCGATGAAGTCCGTTTCGCCGTCCGCATTCAAATCGACGAGCTTGGCGAGTTGATCCCGGCAGAGCACAAACAACTCACCATCTCGAAACTTCACACCCAGCGGCTGAAACAGCCCGCTGGCGATCCGACGCCACGTCAGTGTGGCAGGCGCTTTCGCCATCAAGCCATCCACGCGCCACACATCGCCATTCCACATCGCGACGATGGCCGCTTTGCCATCCGGCGTGAAATCGAAGCCGCCGGGGCGCATCCAGCTTTGGAATGGATTCTCGATTGGCAGCGAAAAGTCATCGGCGATGAACGCGGCATCGTCTTTGCCTGCCACCGAGGTCGTGGTGGCGGTTTGCGGCCATTGCGCCGGAGCGCCTTTCGTCAGCGGAGCCAGATCGAGCGGCGCGGCGAAGTTTTTCGCCATCGTGTCGAGCGAGGCCGGATCGACACGGGAGATGAAAAGTCGCGTTTGAGCCCCCGAAGCCAGTTTGGCGACCCAAAAGCCGTTTTCGCGCTTCAACTCGCCTTCGCCCTTCAAAACGACATTCACGCTGTCAGGTGCCACACGCAGAAAAAGCGGCTGTTTGGCGTCGGCGACGTTCACCGTGCGCACGAGGATCGGCGTGGAGCCGTAGTCCATCCACGACGGCGATTCGAGCACACGCGTGCCGTGGATGCTCGCGGCGATGACGCTTTGGTTTTGATGCTTGTAGAGACCTAGAAAGCGCAAACCAGCCACCGGGCCGTATTTTTTTCCGTCTTTGGCCGCAGTGCGTGTGTCTTCAAAACTACCGCTGAGGCTCCAGCCGAGCTCGACGGGCAACACGAACTGTTTTTCGCCGATGAGGCTCGTGTGCGTGCCATGGCTGCCATCGAAGGCGATGCCTTTCCAGTCCACAAACGCGCCGGTGCTCGCGGCAGCCACGCGCATCGTGTCATGATCATAAACCATCCACGCGCGGCCTTTCGTCACGCCGCCGGGACCATCGTCGAGCCGGATGGCGATTCCTTTTTGAGCGATGTTGTCCGCAGCGACCTCGAGCGTCCAAAACAGCGTGTTGCCGAGTTCCATGCGTTGATACGGCGGCAATGTGGTGTCGATCTTTTCGGCTTCAGCTCGGGCGAGACCTCGCGGCAACGAGGCGAGGTCGATGTCTTTGAGTTGCGACGGATTGTGCGGGCGCAGGAAGGTCTCGCGGATGTAATGGATGACCGCATACTTCTGCGCGGTGGTGTATTGCGGCTGCGGCACCATCTGGCCGAAGCCTTTGGTGAGCGTGAGATACATCGAGAAGGGATCGCTGCCGTTTTTGAACGATCCTTCGGCAAATCGCAGTGCGGTGGGCAGCGAGCCGGGCTGCTCCTTCGTGCCATGGCAGACGACGCAGAGTGTTTTGTAGACCGTCGCGCCTTCTTCGAGCGTCTTCGCATTCCATCCGCCGACGATCTCCGCGTGATCGCTGCGCTCCAGCGCCTGCACCCAACCGCTGGCGCCTTCGATGAGCGATTTGCCGCTGGCCTTCGGCGCATGCGTGAAGTCGGGCGTGTTCGCGCCTGCGCCGCTGTCTTTGAAGAGCAACGCGATCTCGCCTTTCGGCAGCGCCCGCTTCCACACCTTCACCACGCTGATTTTGCCATTGGTGAAGTCGCCAGCGAAGTTCGGCGCGGCACGTCCTACCTTGAAAACGTGTCCTTGTTGATCCGGCTTCGTGAAGTTGGCCTTCTCCGCGATCTCCTTCCCATCGAGCCAAAGCTTCGCGGTTCCACCGCTGATGCTCAAGACAGCTGTGTGCTGCTTGCCGTCGTTTACTTTCGGACCAGAGTTGATCGCGCCTAGCCAGCCGATGTCATACACCAGCCTGCCACCGCGAATGAAGAGCGCCTTCGCATCCGGCGACCACTTGCCCGTCGGTGCGCACATCGAGAACAGCGTGCCTTGTCCCGTCGATTCAAACTCGGCCATCGCCGTGAAGTCCGCGCCGAGATCGAGTCCGGCATCTGGAAAATCCTGTGCTCCCGTTTTTGCCAACGCCGGCACCTCCTCCGGCCCACGCACGAGTTTGCCATCGCTCCAGACCCGCAGCACCGGCGCACCACTTGCTGGATGCTCCACCGCGATGTCATGTGGCCCCTGTGCATCGAGCGAGAGCGTCAGTTCATCGCTGAGCTTTACTTTCGCCGCGCCTTCGAGGTGCAGACGATAATTGAGAGGCCATTCAGGTGCGTCGAGGGGCCGCGCATCACGCGGAGCGGCAGTGCTGAGGCTGGCGAGGAGGATGAGGGAGAGCATGATTCAATGACAAGCGCAGCCGCCGCAGTCCTTTTTCAGGCCAGCGAGGCGTTTTTCGATTTCGAGGGAGGTCGGGGTGACGGCGAGGCCGCCGAGGGATGTGCAGCGGTACTCGCGGGGCATGCGCTCGGCGACGTCTTTGGCGGCGTCGATGACTTCGTCGAGCGGGATGAGCGGATCGTAACCGGCGAGGGCCATGTTTGCGCAGGAGAGCGCGTTGCTGGCGGCCATGACGTTTTTGCCGAGGCAGGGGGCCTCGACGCGGTTCGCGATGGGATCGCAAATGAGGCCGAGCATGCTCTGGAAAGCCATTGATGAGGCGGCGATTGCTTGATCGCGTGTGCCGCCAGCGAGCGTGACGAGGGCGGCAGCGGCCATGCAGGCTGCGGCACCGCCTTCGGCCTGACAACCGCCGACTTCCGCCGCAAAGGTCCAGCGTGTGGCGATGAAAACGCCGATCAATCCGGCGGCGAGCATCGCTTTGGCCATGTCCTCCTCGCTTTGATTCATCGACTCGGCCATGGCGATGACGGCTCCGGGCAAGGCAGCACACGCGCCTGCGGTCGGTGCAGCGACGATGACGCCCATGCTGCTCTTCACCTCCATCAAGGCGGTGACGTAGAGTATGATGCGGTTCAATGCACCGCCATCGAGCAGGCGGCCCGCGTTCATCATCTCGGCAAAACGTCCGCTCTGATGATGCAGCACGCGATCTTCATAACTCGTGCCTGCGATGCCGCTGGCGATGGATTTGCGCAGGATGCGGACGATGTCGGTCATCTTGTTGATGACTTCGCGCTCGGTGAAGTTGCCGCGAGCCCGCTCATAATCGATCGCGAGCTGCCACAAAGGGGTGTTTTGTCCTCCATCGTGGTCGAGCATGGCTGTGCAGCTCGTGAAGGGCACGCGGAGGTCTTCGCGAGAAGGAACGGGGAGGACGGGAGAGAGCTTTTTGACGGAAAGAGGGCTTAAAGGGACTAAAAGGACGGAAGGGACAAAAGTGGCGGCTTTGACTTGGATGAGTTGTTTGTCGCTCAAGGCATGAAGGATGACTTCATCCTCTGAGAAAGTGGTTTCGGCTTTAGCCGAATCATTCTGAATGCGACTAAAGTCGCAGCCACTTTTCCAAATCAGCGTCTCGTGATACCCGCCGTCCATGTGCAGCGGCACGCCGTCGATCTCGATGACCTCGATCATGCCGCCACCGGTCGAGATGGCGATGATCGAGTGCGTTTCGCGGCTGTTTTGAAGCGTGAGCCGATACGTGTTGGGATGTGGATCGCCGACATCGACGGTTTCGATGCGCAGCTTGATGCCAGCATCGGCGAGCGCCTGCGCGGAGTTTGGCAGACGCTCGTCATCGGCGTCCCAGCCGAGCAGGCCGCCGAAGAGGCCCATGTCGCTGCCTTGGCTCTCGTGCGTGGTCGGCAGCGAGCCTGCGCGGTCGAACTCGACGAGCACCTCGCTGATTTCGCCATCCATCAGATCACGCGCCAGCCGGCCGATGCGCAACGCGGCGGCGCAGTGCGAGCTGGACGGTCCACGCATCACGGGACCGATGACGTCGTTAAAGATGGAGACGATGTTCATGGTTTTGTGATCATTTTTCGGTCATCCCGAGTTGGTCGTAGAGAAACGTGAGCACGTCCGCCTTCTGAGCGATCTTCTCGGACAAGGCTGTGCCCATGCCGTGGCCTGAGGCGGAGCTAAAACGGGCGAGGATTGGGTGGTCTGAGGTGGTGGCAGCTTGGAGGCGTGCTGTCATTCTGCGTGAATGCGCTGGGTTCACACGGCCATCGGTCTCTCCGGCAAGGAAAAAGACTGCGGGATAGGCGGTGCCGTCTTTGACCTGATGAAAAGGTGAATAGGCGTGGAGGGCGCGGAACTGTGCGGGGTCTTTCACGGTGCCAAACTCGGTGACGTTGAAGGCGCCGTTCGGATCAAGCTCGACGCGCAGCATGTCATAGAGTCCGACATGAGCGACGACTGCACGCGCGAGTCCGGGATGCTGTGTGAGGAAAGCCCCCATGAGCAAACCGCCGTTGCTGCCGCCTTCAACGGCAAGTTTGTCGGAACGTGTGTAACCGCGCTGGATGAGGTGATCGGCACAGGCGGCGAAGTCATCAAAGACGTTTTGCTTCCTTGTCAAATTGCCCGCGAGATGCCATTCCTCGCCGTATTCACCACCACCGCGAATGTTGGCGACGACGTAGATGCCGCCGCGATCAAACCATAGGCGATTCTCAAAGTTAAACCCAGGTCTCATGCAGATCCCGTAACCGCCATAGGCGTAGAGCAGCGTGGGATTGTTGCCGTCCAGCGGTGTGCCTTTGCGGCGGAGAATGTTGATGGGCACCTTTGTTCCATCTTTGCTGATGGCGAACTCACGCACGGCCTCGATGTCGCCAAAATCAACGGGAGACGTGTTAAAGAGCGCGGTCTTCTCCACGCTCGTTTTAGCAGGATCGTAGAGCATCCATGCGGCTGGCGCGATGAAACTGGTTTGTCGAAAAAGAAGGCGCTCATCCATCACAAGCAGCCCACCGATTCCTGACGCGACCGGCATGGGAACGATGCTTTCATGGCTGCCATCCAGATCCAACTGCCGAATGCGTGAAGGCCCTCCGATCATGTCGGCGATGAAAAGATGTTTGGCCGTGAGCAGGAAGCCCTCGATCACCGCGTCACTCTCCGGCACGATCACCTTTGCCTGGCTCAGCACGGCGGTGGTGGGCATCCGCAGCAGTTTGCCACGTGGTGAATCCTTCACCGAGCGGAGATAAAGAGCGGCTCCATCATGGCTGAAGTCGATCTCTTTGATGCCATCTTCATGTCGAGTGATCTGACGCCAAGGCGAGCCTGGCTTGGTTTCGCGGAGGTGATGCGAGAACTCGCCTCCATCGCCATTCGCCACGCTGGCGAGCAACCACCGGCCATCATCTGAGGTGTGCAGCTCGATCTCGGCGATGCGTGGGAAGTCTTTTCCGGCGGAGTATTCATCGCTGCTCGTTGGTGTGCCCAGTTTATGAAAATAGATCTGCTGGTAGAAGTTCAGATCGGCCTCGGGTCGTTCTCCAGCGTGCGGATAGCGCGTGTAGAAGATGCCTTTGCTGTCCGGCGTCCATGCAGCGCTGCCGCCGCCAGTCGGGTATTGCACGCGTTTGATTTGATCCGGCAGAGGTCTGCCCGTGTCAGTCCGGTAAAAGTGCAACGTGCCATCCTCGCTGCCATGTTCCGACAGACACACGGCGATGAGTTTGCCATCTGGCGACGGCACAAACCAATCCATCGCCACCTGGCCCTTGGGTTCGATCTCGTTCGGATCGAGCACGACTTTTCCCGACGCTAGGTCATTCGGCGACGTGAGCGTGACGAGCAGGCGCTGCTGCTTCGGCGGCTGGAACTTCAGCGCAAAGAGAAGTCCAGGCCGTGCGACGAGGCCGGTATGTGAAGGCGTGTCTTGCGCATAAAGCGCCTTCAACTTTGACTCGATCTCTGAGCGATCTGCCCGCGAATCCAGCCACGCTCGCGAGTATTGATTCTGGGCGGCAGTCCACGCTTTCACCGCTGCTGAGTCCCCATCTTCAAGCCAGCGAAACTCATCCACCACCTGCACGCCGTGGTATTCGTCCTCCACGGGTTTCTTTTCCGTCGGAGGCACAGCAGCGGAGATGGACATGGCGATGATGAGGAGGCAAAAGAAGGCGAGTTTCATGCTAGCGGAGCTTGATGAGCGTTGGTGTGTCTGTGCTCGATTTGATGGCTTTGATGGTATCGCGGACGGAGTTGGCTTTTTGAAGGCCGAGGTGTTTTGGGAAGTCTTTCTCTTCTTTCTCGAAGTAGTGAGCGAGCTTTTCCAAATCTGGAATCACCGCCTTGGCGTGGGTGCCGTAGGCGAGGAGGATCTTCATGAGTTCTGGCGTCCGGTTTTGACTCGACCAGGGGTTTTGATCGCGAGCGTAAGTCACGAGGGCGCGGATGCCGTCCTCGATGTGATGCTGGGCGAGCAGGCGCAGGCCTTCCACTCGAATGCCGTCGGCGAACATCTCTCCGCTGGGCGCGGGTTGGACGATGGCCTCGTGGATGGCTGGCAGCAGCGGCTTGATGTCGTCCGTGGAGAGATGGCGATAGACCGAACCGATGCTGCCGCGTGCGCGGCCATCTTGATTCTTCAATCCGGCTCTCACCGCCGTGTAGAGCGCCTCGCGATCCACGCCATCGAGGGAGCGACTGAGCATCCCATCGCGATCAAACAGGGCAAACGTGAGGTAGCGCTGCTGCATGCCACGCGGGTCGTTTTTCGTGTCCACCTGCGCCAGCAGTTCGAGCAACTGCGGCACGGTCTTCGTGGCGGGTTTGCCGATGGCGGCGAGTGCCTCAGCGGCCTTGATGCGCAGCCAGAGATCGGGATCGGCGAGTGTCTTTTGCAAGGCATCGACCGCTGGTGCTGCACGCCCGTGGAGGAAAATCAGGCCCTGACAGGCTCCGTAACGGGCGTCGAGGCTCGGAGACGCGAGCATGTCGATCAAAGCGGCGACGGGAGCGCTCTTGCGGCGGCCGAGAGCCATCGCGGCTCGCTCGCGAACGATGGGTGACCAGTTGCGCAGGCGTTCGAGCAATTGTTCGTCGCTCAAGGCATCGTAGAAGCTGTTGCGGTCTTTGTTGTTCCAGCCACGACCGTCGTTGACGATTGCCTGGGCGGTGACGGCATCGAGTTTTGGCACTGCGCTGGGCTTCTTGCCGGTGAGATGGATTTTCTTCAGCGGCATCGCGTAGGCCAGTAAGTAAGCGCCAGTGCAATCCCAGCCGGCATAGCTGTCGTTGCCTCGTTCTGGCGGGCCTTGATGCAAAAAGCTGCCGTCTGATCGTCGAGCCAGATCATAATACCACGCGCCAAACTCCTGCATCCATGCGCCCGTGGCCTGAGGTCCGGAGTGAGCCACGCCGGGCATGGCCCAGAGCATGTTGAAGAAATTGCCGGTGTGACCGGTGTCACGTTCAGGGCCGTGCGAGGCGAGGCTCATGCGCGAGAAGAACTCCGCGCCTTTGGATTCGCCGAGCAGGCTGAAGAGCACCGAAACCATGCCGCACTTGCCATTGTCCTCGTGGTTCTCGATCCACGGATGATGATCGCCGTAAGGGATGGCTCCTTTGCCAATGTAGAAGCGCAGCAGTCGAGCGCTGCGCTCAATGGCGAGATCCACCGCCGGATCTTTGACGCCCGCTTCACGCGCGAGCACGAGCGAGATCGTCAATGGCACTCCCGGTGAGTTCATCATGCCATAGCCACCCAGACGTCCATCGGGCTTCGCAAAGCCATGACCCCATGAACCGACAGCGCTCTGACCTTTCGCGGACTCCAGCGCGAGGCGTTTCAAGCCCGGCATCACCGACTGATCACCCGTGGCAGCCAGATACTCGCCGAGGAACATCATCACGTAGCCGTAGTGCCACGTCTGCATGCTGTCCGATGAATACTCCGCCGCCCATTCCGCTTCTTTTTTGATCTGCGGCAGGTAGGCGACCTCACCACTCGCCAGCAAGGCCAGTGCATTAAGCGAGCGCGGAATGGGGTCTTGATTGGCGTAATCCGGGGCACCCATGCGGGCTGCGATCACCTTGCAGCCTTGCTCGAGGATGCGTTTCGATTTCGCGCAATCAAACGGAGCTGTCGGCGAGTAGCTGCCGAGCACCGGGAGCTTCAAAACGACCTCTTCCGTCTTTCCAGCACGCCAGCGTGTCAGCATCAACTTGCCGCCACCGGCCTCCGTTTCGGCCAAAGTGAGTGCCTGACCCACTTCGGTTCGTGGATCGAAGGAAAACGCCTTGCCACTGACTCCGAGGATCACATCGCCGACTGCGATCACGCCATCAGCAGGCGACTTCGGCTCCACTTTCGTAATGGCGATCTGCCGAGCGTCACTCGTCACCATCGTGTCGGAGTGCATCCATCCGCGCAGGCCAGTGGCACCGAGAGTCCAGTCGTGTTTGGCTTTGGCCGGAATCGCATCGCCCTGGGTGAAATCGGGCGGTGGAGTGGATTCATTTTTGCCTGCGGCAAGGACGAGGCAAGGTGCTGCGAGCAGCGCGATGAGGAAGCGGTGCGATTTCATGAAGCGTGGAATCAGTTCTGGAGTTGAGAAGGCCCAGCCAGCGCCTCCGCGAATGCCTTGCCCATCAGCGCAAAGGTCTTTGCGCAGCCAAGGTAGTGATAACCAGCATTCGAGGCACCTCGTTTCCACAGTGCTTCCTCGGCGGGCGAGATGAGCTTCGCTTCGTAGTTCTTCAGATACTCGCGCTTCTCAGCCTCGGTCATGTGACCATCGGCGTTCGCGTGGTCTTTGTGCTTCGAGTTGAGGTAATGGCCCATCTGGCGGATCTGGGCGCGTTTGTCGTCGATGGCACCGAGTTCCTCCGACCAAAACGGCGCAGTGGGCACGGCGAAGACGTTGCCTTTGAACTCCGGCATCAAGGCGGGCGCGGTCATGGCCTCGCGGAATGCCACGGTGTCTTTTTCGGCCTTCAAACCGCCGACGCCCATGACGCCGATGACAAAGGGCATCTTCGGCGCACCCAAATCTTTGCGCACATCGCGGATGAAGTGCGCGAGCAGGTCGCTGTAAACCGCAAAACGTCCCGGTTTGCCGCGATCCGGATAGGTGTGGCCGTCCACCATGTCGTTGAAGCCTTGGAGCCAGACAAAGCCGGCGATCTCGTAGCCGTCCTTGGCATCGTAGGCCGGGCAAACGCGTTTGGGATCCGCGAGGACGTGCTTCACGTGCTCGACCATGTAGCGGTAGAAGCGGCCTGTTTCGCGCTTCTTCTCTTCAAGCCACTGATTCATGTCCTTCGGTACACCATGGCCGGGCGGGCCGTAGTAGAGCTTCTTTTGGTAGTCATTGAGTTCATACGGTCCCGCGCTCGGCGGCCGAAACTCCGTGTTCAGGCTCCGACCGCCCCACGCGGTCTTGATGATGAGCACCGGCTCCTTCAGCGCCGCATCCATCGTAAGGCCAAAAGTGAACTCCGGTCCGATCTTGCCATTCGACTTTGTCGCATCGTCTCGCGCTCCATAACCCGCCGTGAGCTTCCCGGTGCCCTCACCATTCGCGCTGCCGTCGTATTTGCCGGTGAGGTAGGAGATCCAGGTATGATCGCACACACGCGGCTCGCCCGAGTCGTCGCGCATCATCTTCAGCAGCGGCGCCGTCGCCGGATCATCGTCGATGTAATCAAACGTCTCGATCTTCGCATGACCCTCCATGTTCGACTGGCCGGCAAGGATGAAGATCTTCAGCGGCGCGGCCTGGAGCGATGCCGCGATGAGGAGTGAGGCGAGGATGTGTTTCATGGTTTTGATTTGTGGACAGGCGCGATGTTCTTGGGAGCGAGGAAACGCATCTCAGCAAGTTTGGCGACGTGCTCGGGTTTGGGGGCGAGGTTGGTCCATTCGTGGGGATCACTCTCGATGTCGTAGAGTTCTTCTTGGTCGCCCTCATAGTGAATGTAGCGCCAGCGTTGTGTGGTGATCGCGTAGTTCTCGGGCTTATCAAGATGCGTGAGGGCGATGTGCGGCCATTCGGTCTGTGGGTTGAGTAAGAGAGGCACGAGGCTGCGGCTTTCGATGTCAGCTTTAGTCGGCAGGCCACACAGATCGGTGAGCGTGCCAAACAGATCGACGAGGCTCACGGGGCGGTCACACACGCTGCCTGGCGTGGTGCCCTCGGGTAAGCCGGGTGCGCCTTTTGGTACGCGGATCATGAGCGGTACACGGGCGCAGACACGCCAGCCAGTGAATTTTTGCCAGTGGTCCTTTTCGCCGAGATGCCAGCCGTGATCGCTCCAGAGTATGACGATCGTGTTGTCACGCTGCGGGCTTTCTTCGAGCGCGTCTAGCACGCGACCGAGCATGGCGTCGGCAAAATGGATGGCGGCGAGATAGGCTTGGATGCCATGCTTCCACTGTTTCTGCTCCTGGATGTGAGCGAAGTAGCGGTTGCGTGCGATGCGCTGGCCGTCGGCAGGCACATCGAGAAGATCGTCGGCTTTGTAACCAGGTGGGAGTTGGATGGAATCGAGAGGAAAAGGCTCGAAGTATTTTTTTGGAACAAACCAAGGTTCATGGGGGCGATAGAGGCCGCAGGCGAGGAAGAAGGGCTTTTCGTGGGGCCTCTGGAGTTGCTCGCCAATCCACCTCGTCACGGCCCAATCGCCTCCAAACTGCTCATCCGAGACATCCAGCGCGGCCCAGTCGGTCTCGACGTATTGCCAGTCGCCGGCACGCGGCAGGTTCACTGGCCGTTTTTCGGGATAGAGCGTGCGGGGGAAGGGATTGTCCTTCGCTTTGGCGGGGAAGTAATCATCCCACGATGGTGGGTCGATGATATAGTGAAGCATCTTGCCTGAGCCAGCACTCCAGTAGCCGTGATTGGAAAAGAAGCGCGGCAGCAATTGCGCATGAGGTAACACGTCGCGCATTATTTGCGTGTTGGTGTAGAGCCCGGAACGATGAGGAGGCAAGCCGCTAAACACAGCCGTGCGGGAAGGGTTGCATGAAGCAGCTGGGCAGACTGCATTTCGAAACAACACCCCGCTGGCTGCGAGTCGGTCGAAGTTTGGAGTCTTGGTCTGAGGATGCCCTCCAAGACAGCCGATCCAATCGTTAAGATCGTCGACAGCGATGAAGAGGACATTGGGCTTAGCCGCTGCTTGGAGCAAAGAGCATGGCGCGAGCAGCCAGATGAGAGCGAGTGCCGATTTCATCAACGTGCGAAACGGGGTTTGCGAGGAGCGAAAGGTTGAATTTCGACGTCGTTCGGTTGAGGAGCGCCGGGTGTGCTGCGGCCCTCAGATTTGTATTTTTCGAGAAGTGCCTTCAGTCGGCTTACAAGCTGTGGTTGATCGGCGAAGTGGTTAAGTCGTTGTGCGGGGTCTTCGCTCAGGTTGAAGAGTTCACCGGGTTGATCGTGAGGAGTGTAGCTGCGCTCGGCTTTGAGCCACTGGGGTTCGCCGTGGGCGTTGTTGTCATCGCCGCTAGGGGCGTCGATGAGCACCCAATTGCCTTTGCGAATAGCGAACTTGCCGTGAGCGCTATGATGGATGGTGGCATCGCGAATGGGGGCGGTGAGTTTTTTACCGAGGAGCACGGGCAGGACGTTCACACTGTCTTCGGCTGCGTTTTCCGGCAGTTGCGCTTCGAGAATGGCGGCGACGGTGGCGATGAAGTCGACATGGCACATGGTTTGATCGCTTTCGGTAGCGGCGGGGATTTTGCCGGGCCAGCGGGCGATGAAGGGAACGCGGTGACCGCCTTCCCAGGCGTCCCGCTTAGCACCTCGAAGGTCACCCGAGCTGCGATGGGCGTACTGCTGAACCCGATCATACACGCCGGGTTTGACCTCACCAGTGACCTCGGCGCCGTTGTCGCTAGTGAAGATGACGAGCGTATCGTCAGCCGCACCGCAGCGCTGTAAGGCATCGAGCACCTGTCCGACAGTCCAGTCGGTTTGATGAACGAAGTCGCCGTACTCGCCTGCTCCTGATTTGCCGATGAAATCTGGGGCTGGCACGACGGGGTAGTGCGGCGAGGTGAGGGGGAAGTAGAGGAAAAAGGGCTTCTTGGTCTTGGCGGTGTCCTCGACCCAATTCACGGCGTGGCGTGTGAGTTCGGGTAGAATATTCACCAGTTTCCAATTGGGCACCATGGGTCCTGGGATGTTAAAGAGGCCACCTTCGGCCCTTTGAGATGGGATGCCTAGAGTGTGATTGTCCTCGATGAAGCAATATGGCGGGTAGTTTGGAACGATGGTTCCAAAGTAGTGATCAAAGCCGCGTGTGATCGGTCCATCGGCGACGGGTTGGGTGAAGTCCACATTGCTCAACGCGTTGTTCACGCCTCCAAGAGCGGGTTTGCCATCGGTGGTGGCGTAGGTTTGACCGAGGTGCCATTTGCCGATGCAGGCGGTCGTGTAACCGTGCTTTTGGAGCAGTTTTCCAACCGTGAGCCGATCAGGCGCGATGAGCGGTTTGTCCCACGGTCCGAGCACATTGCGCTGGAGTCGTGTGCGCCACGAGTAACGACCCGTGAGAAGCGCATATCGAGTGGGGGTGCACACCGACGACGGGGAATGCGCATCCTTGAACCTCATGCCCTCACTAGCGAGACGGTCGAGGTTGGGGGTGGGGATCTTCGAGTGCTTGTTGTAGCATCCAAGGTCGCCGTAACCCAGATCATCGGCGAGAATGAAGACGATATTGGGCTTCTGCATGGCGTCTAGCCAGGAGAATGGGGCCAAGAGCGCAAGCAGGCTGACAGTGAGGCGTTTCATGATTTTCGGATCAAGATTTTGGAGCGGTCGATCATGAAAACTGGTTGAGAGAGTGAGCCGTTTGCTTGGGTGCCGCTGTCTTGACGGTTAAATTCTTTGTAACTTGTGAAAGCTGCACAAAGCGATGTTTATCTGCAAGACAGATGTGAGAATATCGTTTCCGAGCATGGCCAGGGCACGAAAGAGTCAGTAAGACAAAACCAAGAGCAAAGAATGCCTGCATGATCCGTTTGTTCGTCACTTCTCTCACACTCATCGTTGCCACACATGCTGCGGCCGAAGCCGTGCCTGTGAAGATCGTGCCGGGTGTTGGCATCACGCGGGGAGGGGAGTCGTATTTTGTCAAAGGAGCGGCGGGCGACAAGCATCTGGATGAACTTGTTGCCACCGGAGGCAACAGCATTCGGACGTGGACCACGAATGGACTGCTGGCGATCCTTGATGACGCACAGGAGCGAGGGCTGACGGTTTGCGCGGGGATCTGGTTGGAGCCGGAGTGCAGTTGGTTCTCGTATCGGAATGCCGAGCATTGCGAACGTCAGATGGAGCGAGTGAAGAATGAAGTGACTGCCTTTCGTGATCATCCAGCCCTTCTTTTTTGGGGCATTGGCAATGAGGCTGAGGGGGACGGCAACAACATGGCCTACTGGATTCAAATGGAGGCGCTGGCAAAGGCCGTGAAAGAGCTGGATCCTGCGCCCCCCACTTTCACTGCACTTGCGGGTTTGCAACCGCTGAAGATTGCAGGGCTCAATGCACTCACGCCCAGCCTCGACTTTGTTGGCATCAACACTTATGGAGCCCTGCATGCGCTGCGGGATTATCTGGCGAGAGAAAAATGGACCCGACCCTGGGTGGTGACCGAGTATGGAGCGCGGGGCTTTTGGGAAAGCCCGCGGGCGAAGTGGGGAGCACCGATCGAGCCGTTCAGTGGCGCCAAGGCGGAGGTCGTTCGGAAAGGCTATGAGGCGGCGATTGCGCCAGGTGGCGATTGTTGGGGAGGCTATGTTTTTCTCTGGGGTCAGAAGCAAGAGGCGACCTCCACCTGGTTTGGCATTTTCACTGAGAGCGGTGAATCTACGGCCATTCGCGATGTCATGCATGAGCTTTGGAACAAAGGGTCACCGCCTGATCGCGCTCCCGAGTTGAAGAGTCTCACGAGTGACTTTGCCAAAAAGGAGATCGAGGCAGGCGGCGAGTTCGCCGCTCAAGCTGAAGCCACCGATCCTGATGGTGATCCGATCACTTACCAATGGACGGTCACTCCTGAATCCTCTGGCCGCGACAAGAACAATAAGGAGCGTCCGACCAAGCCGTTACCTGAATGCGTTATCAAAGCCGATGGCCCCATCGCCAGTTTCCGAGCCCCCACCAAACCGGGAGATTATCGTGTGCATTTGCTGGTGACCGATCATCGGAAACGCGCCGCCACGGGAAACTTTCCCATCAAGGTGAATTGACAGACTCGAGCGACCAAAGTTTCTCGAGGAGCGCGAACACTTCTGGATCGTGCTTCTTGAGTTCATCGCGATTGAAGGGGAAGAAGTCATTTCGGCTGAAATAGGCTTCCGTTGATTCGGCGAAGTATTCCTGCGGAGTGGTCATGGCATAGGCACGGTCCATGTGGATGCGGCCTTCGCTGTCTCTGCGTTCGACGCGATCATACTTGCCACTGGACTTGGCTTTGTCGTAGGCGGCTTTGATTTCCAGGTTGCCATAACTCATGCGCAGCGTGCGATGATGAAAGGCGTGGGCGAGTTCGTGGAGGGCGAAGTTTGGCATGCGGCGACATTCTGCTTCAAAGATCCGCACGTTGGTGAATTCGACGGCTTTCTCCATGGCTGGGTCGCGACCGTTTTCGCGCAGCCATTCGGCACCGGGATGATATTCGGCTCGGGGCGGGGTCTTGGGATACTCGGGATTGATCCAGAGAGGCACCTTTTGCAATTCAGCGACTGCTTTGGCTGGCACCACGCTGATGATTTCTTCCAGCTGTGCTTGGAGGAGGGGAAGTGCCTTGGAGAGGGCGACGGGATCGATTTTTTTGCTCACGTGGACCGTCCAGCCAGCGATGCGTTGGTGGTTGTGAGATTTTGTGTTCGTCGCTGCGTCGGAGCGCTTCTGCGCTGCCTCCCGGATGATGGCTTTGGCTTTTTGGAGCCGTTTGGGCCACTCAAACTTTGGAGCTTGGGCGGGATCGTAGCCTGCGAGGTGGGCGGTGAGTCTGGTTGTGGGTTTTGTGTATTTGAGTTCCGTGTCCCCGAAGACCTCAAGGCAGAGTGCGGCGAGGCCGGGATCATAATCGAGCAGTTCCGCGCGGGTATTGACATGGTTGTGATCGTGATCGTTCTCGCGGTTGTTGTCGAACCAGCTTTGAACGCCCTCGGCGAAGTATTCGTGATGGTTCACGCTTGCGTACTTGCCCTTCCACAAGCCGGCTTTCATTGCCTGATCGTAGGCTGATTTGACTCGATGATCGAAGGTGGGATCCACGTTTGAGAGGCCGCGCAGGTGGATGTTGTGGGCGAACTCATGAATGAAAATGCACTCGGTCGAGTAAGGGTCGCCTTCATAGGCTAGCAGGTTCTCCTCTGCGCAGGAGCAAAAAGGATCGGTGGCACTGCCGCCCATTCCACGAGCACGGGCGTCGCGGTAGTCTTTGATGGACAGGGTCTCGAAACCAGGCACGGGGACTTTTTCGAGCCAGGCCCACTCGGGCTGATCGGTGGTAAACTCATCATGAGCCAAGATGCAAAGTCTGGAACCGCTGGCGATCATTGCCTCCCGGACATCGGGGCGTTTTGCCAGCATGAGATCCGCGAGGTAAGCCGCTTCCTTGAGGGTATACGGGTTGACTTTCGAAGAAGCGCAGATCGGATAGCCGTGGGCACGAACGACCTGACTGTAAAAAGCCGGGACGCCGTTTTTTGCGGCTGGGTCATAGCGGAAAGTCTGGACGGGCACTTGGCTTACCACTTCCGTTACCCGGGTGTCATCGACGATGACGAAGCGATGGCCGAGGGAAGTGCCGATGATGGCGTCTTTTCCGGTTTTGATCTTGCCGTTAGGCACTCGTTTGCCCTCCTCACTGACCCAGAAGACTTCCACCTCGGTGAGGCCTGCGTTGAGGATTTGCAGCTTTGGTCGGTCCAAGGCGTGGAGATGGGCGGTCTGGATGAGCAGGACGCTGAGAAGAAATCGAACCATGAGAGGGAAATGAGTTAGCCGGATGGAATCTTGCGAGACAAGCCAAATCTCTGCCTGTGGGAATGAGGTGACCCTGGGCGGAGATTTTTGTGGCCTGGGGAGCTTAGACCGACTCTCGAAATGCTTGTCACCTTGCCCAGCGGCGGAGCGGCCTCATTGGCGGCGTCAGCGGCTTGCCCGCTATTGATTGAATAGCGGGCTGCGCGACTTCCTTGCCACTGAGGTCGCTGCGCTCGCCGGATCAAAAGGACAATCTTTTCGAGAACCGGTCTATTTTCTCCTTTTGTGTAAGGATGCGCATTGAGAGATCACTCATGTATTGAGATTGCATCCCCGATCATGAAACTTGCCGAACAGGAACAGCTCTTTTGCCAGTGGCTTACAGCCCACCGAGGGCTGCTGTGGCGGGTGGTGCGGGCGTTTGCTTCCGATGCACCTGACCAAGAGGATTTGTTTCAGGAGATTCTGCTGCAAATGTGGTGCTCGGTTCCGACTTTACGAGGGAATTCAAAGGAGAGCACTTGGATCTACAGGCTAGCCTTCAATACGGCGATGGTTTGGCAGCGTGGGGAGAAACGGCGAAGGCTCAAGCATGAGGCTTTCACGATGCACTCTGTGGCGGCGGGTGAAGAGCCCACTTCATCGGTGCGGTCGGAGCAAGAGGTGCGCCTTGAGCGGCTCTACGGTGCGATTCGCGAACTACCGAAGTTGGATGCGTCACTCGCCCTGATGCTGCTGGATGGCCTGAGCTATCGGGAGATGGGGGAGGTGCTGGGGATTTCTGAAAATCATGTGGGGGTGCGGTTGC
>CANETF010000002.1 GCA_947440575.1 Verrucomicrobiaceae bacterium | reverse complement strand
TGAGGGGGGAGTTGCCGAGTGCGGCGCGGGGGGTGAGTCGGTATTGTCTGGATTTGCGGTTGGTGGAGCGGTTGCGGGAGCTGGGGGGTAAGGTGGAGATGGGGGTGAGGGTGGCGGGGGTGGCTGGGGGGCGGGAGGGGTTGGTTTTGGCGGTGGGGCGGCCTAGGCGGGAATCGAAGTGGCTGGGGTTGAAGGCGCACTATTTGAACATGCCGCTGGAGGCGGGGCTGGAGGTGCATGTGACGGGGAAGGGGTATGTGGGTCTGACGGGGGTGGAGGGGGGGCGGGTGAATGTTTGCGGTTTGTTTGAGCGGGAGGAGGCGTTGGGGGTGGGGGGACGTGGTGGGGCGGTGGTGAGGGCGGTGCGGGAGGCGGGTTTGGGGGAGTTGGCGGGGCGGTTGGAGGAGGCGGAGGTGGATGAGCGGTCGGTGACCGGGGTGAAGCAGTTTTTGCTGGGGTGGCAGCCGCGGGCGGGGGTGGATGAATTGAGGCTGGGGGATCAGGCGGCGATGATTCCGCCGTTTACGGGGGACGGGATGAGCATGGCGTTTCAAGGAGCGCTGGATGCGGTGGAGCCGCTGGTGGCGTGGAGTGAGGGGCGTTTGGGGTGGCGGGAGGCGGTGGGGGCGGTGCGGAAGGCGCATCGGAGGCGGTTTGGGGCTCGGTTACGCTGGTCGTGGCTTTTGCATGGGCTGCTGTTGAACGGGGGGACGCGCCAGGTGTGTCTGGGGCTGGTGCGACAGGGGTGGGTGCCGTTTGAGGCGATTTATCGTCGGGTGCGGTGAGCTTGTGAAATTTTTCACAAATCCCTCTTGCCGCTCTGTGGCGTAACCGGATAATGCATGATGGCCTCCGCAATCACTTATCTTCCTGGCAAAGAACCGCATGTCCGGGAGCATCGTTTGATCTTCAAGAACATTGATCGGGTGGGGTATGACCCTTCGATTGAGTGCTACGAGCAAAACGGGGGCTATGTGCAACTGAAGAAGGCGTTCACGATGGCGCGTGCGGACATCACAAATGAGGTGAAGAAGTCGGGGTTGCGGGGTCGGGGTGGTGCGGGTTTCCCGACAGGGGTGAAGTGGGGTTTCATTCCGCCGACGAACACGAAGCCGGTGTACATCATTTGCAACGCGGATGAGTCGGAACCGGGGACGTTCAAGGATCGGTATATCCTGCATCAAGACCCGCATCAGTTGCTGGAGGGGATGATCATTGCGTGTTTCGCGGTGGGTGCGAAGCTGGGGTACATTTACATTCGCGAGGAGTTTCCGATGGCGGCGATCATTGTGGAGAAAGCGATCGCTGAGGCGCATGCGAAGGGGTATTTGGGGAAGAACATTCAGGGGTCGGGTTTTGATTGCGAGCTGTATGTGCACCGAGGGGCAGGGGCGTACATTTGTGGGGAAGAGACGGGGTTGATTGAGAGCCTAGAGGGCAAGCGGCCGTATCCTCGGATCAAGCCGCCTTATTTCCCGGCGGCGCTGGGTTTGTACATGTGCCCAACGATTGTGAACAATGTGGAGTCGCTGTGCCATGTGAAGCACATTTTGGAGATGGGTGGCGAGACTTACGCGAAGCTGGGGACGCCGAATAACACGGGGACTCGGATTTTGTGTGTGTCGGGTGATGTGGTGAACCCGGGCTACTTTGAGGTGGAAGTGGGTAAGGTGACGATGGGTGAGGTGATCGACGTGCTATGCGGTGGCTTGAAGCCGGGGCGGAAGCTGAAGGCGATCATTCCTGGTGGGTCATCGGCGAAGGTGTTGCGGGCGGATGAGGTGTTTAAGTTGAAGGATGGTCGGGAGCTGACGATCATGGACATTCCGATGGATTTTGACACGATGGCGGCCTGTGGATCGATGGCGGGATCGGGTGGTGTGATCATCATGGATGACAGCCGGTCGATGAGCTGGGTGATCAACAATTTGAACAACTTTTATGCGCACGAGTCGTGCGGACAGTGCACGCCGTGTCGTGAAGGCAGTCTGTGGATGAAGAAGATCAGTGACCGGATCGTGGCCGGGACGGCAAGTCCGGATGATGTGGACACGCTGGAGAGTGTGGCGAACCAGATTGAGGGCAAGACGATCTGTGCTTTTGGTGAGGCGTGTTCCTGGCCGACTCAGAGCTTCATCAAGAAGTTTGGGGATGAGTTGAAGGGGGATTGCAAGCCGGAGTTGGCGGGCAAGGTGGTGGCGGAGGAGGGTGCGATCGCAGCTGCGGGATTGGTCGCAGTTTGACTATCTTGCCCGATGCTTTTTGAAGAGGGCTAGGGTGCGGTCGCGTTCGGTGGAGTGGTCGACGATGGGGAGGGGGTAGCCGGGGGCTAGGGGGCGGTTGTCTTTGGGGGGGGCGAGGAAGCGGTCGGTGGAGACGGCGCGGAGTTCGGGGACCCATTGGCGGATGTAGGCGCCGTCGGGGTCGTAGGTTTTGGTTTGGGTCCAGGGGTTTTGGATGCGGAAGTAGGGGGCGGCGTCGGCTCCGGTGCCGGCGCTCCATTGCCAGCCGCCGTTGTTGGAGGCGTTTTCACCGTCGACGAGGTGCTGCATGAAGAAGCTTTCGCCGAGGCGCCAGTGGCAGTGCAGGTCTTTGGTGAGGAACATGGAGACGATCATGCGGACGCGGTTGTGCATGAAGCCGGTGTGGAGGAGTTCGCGAATGCCGGCGTCGATGATGGGGAAGCCGGTGCGGCCTTGGGACCAGGCGAGGAAGTGGTGGTCGGAGCCGGGCCAGGGGATGCCGCGCCAGTCGGGGTTGAATTCTTCGTCGAAGACTTCGGGGTGGTTGACGAGGATGGCGAGGTAGAACTCACGCCAGGCGAGTTCTTTGATGTAGGTTTCGATGGAGTCGCGGGCGGCGGGCGAGGCGTCTGCGGCTGCAGCGCGACAGCGTTGGTAGAGTTCGCGGATGCTGAGCAGACCGAAGCGGAGGTCCTGGCCGAGGCGGGAGGTGGTCTGGCCGGCGGGGAGGTTGCGTTTGTCTTTGTAGGCGTGGAGGATGCCGGAGTCGATGAGGTGCTTCATGCGCTGGCGGGCGGCGCGCTCGCCGGGTTCGAGGACGCCGGAGACGTCGCCAGATAGGCCCCAGTAGTCGAGGGTGGGGACTGGGAGGGAGGGGAGGGTGGAGGCGGGGCCGAGGGAGGTGACGCGGGGGAGGAGCGTGGGTTTTGGGAGGCTGAGCCAGTTGCGGCTGTAGGGGGTGTAGACGCGGTATTCGGTGCCGGAGCCGGTGAGGACTTCGGGGGCTTCATGGAGGACGCGGTCTTTGTAGTGGTGGCAGGTGACGCCGAGGCGGTCGCAGAGGGCGAGGACTTGGGTTTCCATGTTGCGACCATAGGGATCGTAGTCGCGGTTGAAGTAGAGGTCGGTGGCGTTGGTTTCGAGGAGGAGTTTTTCGAGTTCCTGGCAGGCGTCACCGGCGCGGAGGATGAGGCGGGAGCCGAGGGTATCGAGGTTTTTTGAGAGGGAGTCGAGGCAGCCGGCGAGGAAGTGCTGGCGTTTGGCGCCGGTCCACTGGTGGTGGGTTTTCCAGGTGCTGAGGATGTAGACGGGGATGACTTGGGAGGCGTCTTTGGCGGCGTGATGGAGAGCGGTGTTGTCGGTGAGGCGGAGGTCTTTGCGGAACCAGTGGAGAGCGATGCGAGCGGGCATGGGGAGGGGATACGTTTGGGGGAGAGATTCGGGCACGCAGAGGCGCGGAGAGGGAGTGAGGCGCAGAGGGGAATAAAAAGGCGGCACCTTTTTGGGGTGCCGCCTGAGGGGAGTCGATTCTAGGGACGATTTAGACGAGGCCTTCGGTGATGCCGGGGATGGCGACGGGGTAGCCGCCGTTGGCGTCGGGTTGCACGGGGGCTTCGCTTTCCCAGGTGAGGATGGAGGGCATCAACTGGACTTTGGAGGCCAGGGCATCTTCCCACTTGAGTTCCTTGCCGGAGTAAGTGGCGAGGCGACCGAGGATGGCGGTCATGGTGCTTTCAGCGCCGTAGTAGGCGTTGTTGAGCGGGGTATTGTTGCGGATGGCAGCCTGGAGGGTGTCATGCTCGATTTGATAAGGGTCTGGATCCTGGCGGTTGCCGTTGGCGGCTTTGGCGGGGCGATATTTCCAGATGGTTTTGCCGGAGTGATCGACGGCATAGCAGTTGGGTTTGTTGTCGAGGTAGAGTTTGCCTTTGGTGCCGGTGAACTCTTCGCGCACGGCGTTGTAGACGCCTTTTTGGTGGCGGCACTGGGAGTTGATGCGGACGCCGTTTGCGTAGGTGTACTCGACGTAGTGGTGGTCGTAGATTTGGCCGAATTTGGCTTCGGTGCGCTGCTGGCGACCGCCCATGCCTTGGGCGCTGATGGGGTGGGAACCGATGAACCAGTTGGCGACGTCGATGTTGTGGATGTGCTGCTCGTTGATGTGGTCACCGCAGAGGTAGGTGAAGAAGTACCAGTTGTTGACCTGGTATTGCAGTTCGGACATGCCCTCGGTTTTGTCGCGGAACCAGATACCGCCGCCGTTCCAGTAAACTTGGCCGCCGACGATGTCGCCGATGATGCCGTTTTCCTTCACTTCCTTGAGGGCGTCGAGGTAACAGTTCTGGTAGCGACGTTGGAGGCCGACGACGACTTTGAGATTTTTTTCGTCAGCGACTTTGGCCATTTCCATGACTTTGCGGATCCCCGGGACGTCGGAGGCGACGGGTTTCTCCATGAAGACGTGTTTGCCGGCGTTGATGGCGGCTTCGAAGTGGTAGGGGCGGAATCCTGGAGGGGTGGTGAGGACCACGAGGTCGCAGTTTTCGATGACCTTTTGGTAGCCGTCGAGGCCTGCGAAGATGCGCTCCTGGGGGACGTCAACGCGTTCGGCGTGTTTTTGGCGGAGGTTGGAGAGGGCGCCTTCGGCCTTTTCTTTGAAGGCGTCGGCGACGGCGTGGAGGGTGATGCCTTGCTGGCCGGTCGAGAGGGCTTGGTTAGCGGCGCCGGATCCGCGACCGCCGCAGCCGATGAGGCCGATTTTGATTTGGTCACTGCCGGCGGCGTAGGCGCTGCGCTCAATGGAGAGGGCGGCGGTGGCTGCGGTGGCGGCGGCGGTTTTGCCGAGGAAATCGCGGCGGGTGGTTGGGGTGGGTTCGATGGTCATGGTTTGGACGGGTTGGCGCGTTATTCTGACAGGGTGGACAGGATTTGAGAGAAATTAACCGAGTGCCTTTTTGATGAGGGCGATGCCTTCGGTGTAGACTTGTTCGGTGGAGGGGAAGAAGTCGCGCCAGACGCGGGTGGCGGCGGCGAGGTCGGGGAGGGCTCCGCCGAAGGCTTCGATGGTCATCCAGCCGTTGTAACCGATTTTTTGGAGGTGCTGGATTTGTTCGGTGATGTTGATGTGGCCACGACCCGGGGTGCCACGGTCATTTTCGGAGATGTGGACGTGGTTGAGTTTGCCGGAGGCGAAGACGGTGTCGATGGCGGTGAACGGGTTCTTCTCTTCGATGTTGGCGTGGAAGGTGTCGTACATGGTGCCGAAGTTGGGGTGGTCGACACGTTTCACGTAGGCGGCGGCTTGCTCCATGGTGTTGAGGAGGTGAGCTTCGAAGCGGTTGAGGGCTTCGATGGCGCATTTGACGCCAGCGGCTTCGGCAACGGGGGCGATGGCGCGGTGCACGCCAGCGGCGCCGTCGAGTTCGGCTTCGGAGGGGTAGGAGCCGGAGAATTGGCCGAGGACTTGATAGTAGGGGCCGCAGAGGGTTTGGACGCCGGCATTGTGGGCGCAGTCGAGGACGCGCTTGAGGTGGTCAATGGCACCTTGGCGATTGGCGGCGTCGGCGCTGATGGCGTTGTGGGCTTCGTCTGGGAGGACCGTGACGGCGGTGGCTTCGAGGCCGTTGTCTTTGAGGACTTGGCCGATGTGTTTGAAGTGGTCGGGGCTGCTGACGTCGAAGATGGGGATTTCGACACCGTCGTAGCCAGCGGCTTTGAGTTTATCGATGACGGCAAAGTTTTCTTCGGTCACATGACCGGTCCAGAGGAGGAGGTTAAATCCGATTTTCATTAGATAGGGTCAGAACACTATGGAAAGAGGTGGGTGAGCGCAAGCTTTGTGCTGGGATAAACTGAGGGAGAGGGGAACGCGGGGGGGAGGAGGGTCCTTTCGCTTTTGAATTGGGGGAAGGCGGGAAATTCGAAGAAAAAAGCTTTGCAATTAATTAACTCAATCTAACTATTACAAGACTCCAACCCCCTGATCTGGTTCTTCCGATGAAAGCGTTTCGACTTCTCCCTGTTTTGATGGTGCCCTTGCTGACGGTTTCGTGCAAAAACACGAAGAATACCGGCTATGAGGACCCTTATGCGGCGAACTTTGCGACGGACGGGGGATACAATCCTTATCCGTCAGGTGGCGGTGGCGGGTATGAAGCACCGGCATCAACACCAGCACCAACTTACGAGGCACCGTCGACCCCAAACTATGAGGCACCTCCGACAACGGACAACTATGCGTTTGAGTCCCCATCCAAGCCGGCGCCATCACCTTCGAAGCCTAAGACTTCATCGAGTTCAAGTTCAACGGTGAAGAAAAAGCCGACGAGCACGACGGCGAAGAAGTCGAGTTCGAGCAAGACGCATACGGTGGCGAAAGGGGATACGCTTTATGGATTGGCGCTGAAGAACAAGACGACCGTGGCGAAGATTAAGGCGGCCAATGGGATGAGCAGTGACCTGATCCGACTGGGTCAGAAGATCAAGATTCCCTGAGAAGGCGGCCTGATTTTATTTTTTCTTCACTTGAGTGGGGATGGTGCGCCATTTGCCTTGGGTGAATTCGCGGGCGGTGAAGAGCCAGACGACGACTTTGCGACTGCTCCAGAAATCGGGTTCTTTGACGGTGCGGCGGGCGATGTCAGCGCGGGGTTGATCGGCACCGGAGGCTTGGCTGGAGATGTCTTCGATAGGGAGGGAAAGGGCGGCTGCGAGGTGATCGATGAAGCCAGCATCGGTGGCGAGCATGGGGCCGCCGGTGCGGAAGACTTGGCAGTGGCTGTCGCCGATGACGAGGACGGGTGAGGGGCCTGAGGTGGCGGGGCTGACTTTGCGGATGGGGAGGAGCTCTGGAGGGCTGCTGGCTTTTTCGGGGTCGGTGAGGAGATCGCCATGGAACTGGAGGGTATCGGGGGCGCTGGTCGTGAAGGTCGTTTTTTGAGCGGCGGAAATGGCAGGGAGCGAGGCGAGGTGGGTGGCGACGGCCTTGGCGGCGAGTTCGGCACCCAGGGGGGACCAATGGGAGTCGGTGGCGCAGAAGAGGGATTCTTCCGGGTGGTCGATGCGATGCTGGAGGAAGAGGGTTTCGAGGTCAGTGACTTGGATGCCGGTGGAGGCGATTTTGTCGAGGAAGGCTTTTTGGGAGGTGGCGTCGGCGGGGGTGAGGTCGAGGGCGAGTTTGTCGGGGTAAATGGAGGCTTTGGTGGGGACGGGGACGAGGAGGAGGTCGACGCCGAGGACTTTGAGGGCGGAGGCGTATTCCTGGATGATGGGAAGAGGGTCGGTGCCTTCGATGTTGAGTTGGGTGAGGTCGGCGGCCTGGGCGAGGTCGCCCTTGGAGAGGTGGGAGAGTTCTTTGATGACAAAGCGCCAGGGAGGGACAGCACCGGGGACGGCGGATTGGCCTTTTGGGGCGGAGGAAAGAGAAGTGGTAACGGCAGCGGTGAAGTCGGCTGCGTGGGAGGAAGCGGCGAGCAGGAGGCAGGTGAAGAGGATGCGTGGAGTCTGCATGGTTGGGGAAAGGGATACGGTCGCTAGTGGATAGTCTGGCGAATTTTGGCGCGAGTGTGGAGAGGATGCAAGGGAGGCTTGCCCTTTGGTCTGCAAAATCCTAGGATTTACGACATGAAAAATCTTTGGATTTTGAGAGGCTTGAAGCGGACTTTGTGTTGGTTCGTGTTAGGGGCTGTTGGCACCTGTGGTTTGAACGCGCAAGAGACGGGAGGGATGCGGAAGTGGACGAGTGCAGATGGGAAGGTGATTGAGGCCGCGTTTGTGGGGCTGGAAGGTGAGAGTGTGAAGATCAAGAGCAGCAATGGAGCGGCCTTTGTGGTGCCGCTGTCGAGGCTTTCGGCGGAAGATCAGGCTTGGGCAAAGGCGGCTGGTGAGAAGACAACTCCGGCGGCAGGTGTCGTTGCGACGGGGCAGCCGGTGGCCGAGAAAGTGTGGCCGCGTTCGGTGGGGTTGGATGACAAGCCGGAGGTGGTGACGGTGAAGGAGGATGCGGAGAAGAAGGAGTTTGTTTATCGGTCGCCGCATTATGAGTTCATTTGTGACTCAAAATTGGGAGCGAATGTAGTGCGGGAATTTGGGCGCATGTTTGAGGCGACTTATTTGCTGAACTGCAAGCTGCCGCTGGATTTGAAGCCGAAGCCGGAGCCGTTGAGGGAGTTTTTTCAGGCTCGGTTGTATACGAATGCGGACGACTATTTTGCAAATGGCGGGGCGGAGGGTTCGGCGGGAGTTTACTCGAGGGGGGACAAGGCGTTGAAGGTGCCATTGAAGAGCTTGGGGGTGAAGATGGTGGGGAGCCGGGTGTCTCTCGATAAGACGGGCGACGATGACAATGCGACATTGATTCATGAGATCACGCATCAGATGATGAACCACTGGCTGAGGTTTTTGCCGACGTGGTATACGGAGGGGAGTGCGGAGTATGCGGAGATCCTGGAGTACAACACGAGCGGGCGGTTTTCGCTATCGGGATTGAGGCAGCGTTTGGAGGACTACACGACGCGGTGCAATCTGTGGCAGACGACACCGTTCAAGATGCTGGACTTGAAGGAGTTGATGGAGATCGAGTCGGCGGAGTGGTCAGCTGCGTTGGTGCGGCCCGTGCAGGTGGCCAATGTGACTGGGGCGACACAGGCAACTCAGAACTATGGATCGGCTGGTCTCCTGACCTATTATTTCTATCATCAGGATGGCAATGGAGATGCGGCGAATATTATTGCGTATTTGCGGGCGATTGAAGCCGCGGGAAATGAGGTGGACGAGAGTGCCTTAGCGAAGAAGCATTTGCTGCGTGATCGAACTTATGAGCAATTGGCGGTTGATGTGAAGAAGGGGCTCAAGAAGGAGGGGATCGAGGTCGAATTTGAGGGGGAGATGAAAAACGGTGGGACGAGTAGCGCGAGTAACTGAATGAGGCGGGTTAGTGCAGTTTAAGCAAAACTGTAGCCGCACCTTTGGGGCGGCGGAGGCGGATCTGGACCGTCGTCAGCTTGGGACGTATGCACTCATATGCCCCGGCGCTGCCAACGGCCCATCTCCACCTCCGGCGCTCCCAAATCAACGGCCACCTCTTTTCTTAAAATGCTTTAGCCTGACCTATTCATGAAACTCTACTGCGACTGGCTGCATGCCCGCATTAGCGGCGTTGGGCTTGTTTTGAAAGTCGTCGAGTATCCACCGATACACTCCGTCTTTCAAAACGGCGCCCGCCTTGCCAATTCGGGCTTTCGCTGCGTCTCGCGACGACTTTCAGGAATAGGTCAGGCTAGAGCTTGGGTGAAGCGATGTCGTACCATTTTTCGAGATCGAAGGCAGTGGTATCATCAAGGACACGCTGGCCTTCGAGTTCGGGGTGATGAAGTTTTAGGTCAAGAGGTTCGACGAGGAGTTCGAAGGAATCGCCTGGTTTGCGAGGAAAGCCGGAGCAGGGTTTGCGGTCCATGAGGGCCCAGTGGCAGACGAGGATTTGCTTTGCCTCGTAGGTGCCTGCGAGGACTTGTTCGACATCGTAAACGCAGGCGATCATGGCGCGGGTGTAAGGGTCGATGCCTTCGGGGGTGGGGACGCCAGTGGTTTCGACGAGTTTGGCGCGGAGACGGACTCGAGGGGGAGTTTGGGAGAGAGCTTTGGTGATGCGTGGCTGCCATAGGCGATGGCTGGACTGGATCGCACTGTCAGGGAGGGCGATGGTGTGGAGAGCGATGCCTAAAAGTCCGACGGGAAGTGAGTTTCCGCCGAACTGGGTGGTGGATGCATCTGGCAGGGCGGGGATGGTGATTGGAGGGAGGGCGGTGCCGTTGATCAAGAGAGTGAGTTGGGCTCCTTCATTGCGGAAGGCGAGGTGGCAGGGGAGTGCGAGGGGGGCATGGTCAAGGTCGGTGTCGTTGATGGTGAGTTTGCCGTCATTGAGACTGATGTTTCTTCCTGGCAGGCTCATGAGCGAGCCTGTTAGAGCGGATTGGGCATGGGGCAAGCTTGGGGGAAGCAGGGTGGCTTCCAGAGTCCAGGATGGGGCGTCGGCTAGTGCCTTTGAGATTTGGGTTTGAGCGAGTGCGTTCGGTTTGAAGGTGCCGGAGGTGAGTTGCATGTCGAGTTGGGGGCCGAACAAAGCTGTGCCTTCGGGTTCGGCATAGCATTCGAGGTTTTTGCCGTCGGGGAGATTGATTTGGTTGGGTTTGCCGAGGGCTTCCCAGAGGAAGGCTAAGTGGGTGGTGTCGGTGGGCCAGGCTTGGGTGCTTTTTGAGGCGGCAACGCTTTGGGGGAAGTTCGAGAGAAGGGCTGATTCGCCATTGGCGATCCAGACATCGGGATAGGCATCGGTGTTTTGATTTTGGGTGAGGGTGACACTGCCCTCGAATCCAGTGACAGCTGCATTGAGTTTGGCGATGATGACTTCGGCGGTGCGCCCCCCTTTGCTGATGATGCTGCCTTCACCGCCGTGTTCGGCGATATAGGGGCCGGTGAGGGCGACGAACTGGGCATGATTGGACCAGCGAGGGTGATAGATTTCTCCCTTCTCGAGGCCTGCGATTTCACTGAATTTCAGGGTCCAAGTTTTTGGTTCGGGAGAGGAGGTGAAGAGGGTAACCATGCGATGGTTGCCGTCGAGCATCCAGGAAAGGTAGCTGTTGTCCGGAGCCATGCCTGACCAGCAACCGGTGACCGTGGGCATAAAGCTATTGGATTGAGGCGCGAAGAGGTATTGACCGCCGTGAGGCCAGGGAGCTTGGCCGCTGGCGCGGTGGCCGTCGGCGGAGAGTTGAGTGTTGTCGGGAGAGATTTCGGTCTGGTCCCAGACGGTTTCGATTTGAGATGGGGAATCGAGGGGGAAACGGATGAGTTTTTTGGCGGCCCAGGAGGTGCGGTGGGTGGGTGGGACGTCTTGGGCAGCGTAGACCCAGAGTTTGTGATTGTTTGGATCGCGCCAGACATCGAGAGCATAGCCGATGGCGAGTTCTTTTGGTGCGGTGCCCTGCCAATCGGTGATCATGATGGTCATATCGAAGACTTTAGTGTCTTCCTCTTTTTTGGGGCGACTGACGATTTTGCGAGTGTAGAGGATGGATTTGCCGTCTGGGGTGATGAGGGGACGGGAGTAGTTGCTTTTTTGGGACAACAAGGTGCGCACGCCTTTGCCATCTTGCGTGTCGAGGCCTTGGAGTTGGTGGCTGGCACCGTTGCAAAAGGGGTCGGGAGTGCCGGTGCCGATGTGATGCGACCAGACGGCTTTGGTGTGGGCACCGGTGAGAGATTCGACGCGGCGTGAGAGGGCATCGGTGGGCGGGGTCGCTGGCTGGGACTGCGGGGCTTCGGGAGAACCGGTGCTTTGAACCGTCGCATCTTTGCACGACGACAAGAAGATGCTGCTAAGCCATACAAGAGGGACTAGAAAATGGCAGTAGCGGTTTGGAGACATGGTTGCCGAAGGATAGAGGAAAAAGGTGGGGGCTCAAGAATGGTCTCAGCGGGTGAGATAAAGCGAATAAAAAACCGCGTTCCCAACGAGCGGGAAGGCGGTTTAAAATGAAGAAGTGAGGGCCGGAGGCCTCATTCAAGACTTCGCCAAGAAGTGTTACTGCTTTTTCGCGGTTTCGCAGGAAGTGCAGGTGGCGCACTCTTTTTTAGCTTTGCTGGCGTCGCATGTTTTGCAACTGGAGCAGGAAGCGAGGGAGAGAGATGCTGCGGCGAGGGCGAGGGTAAGGAAGCGAGTCATGAAAGGAAAGGAGTTGGTTGGCAAGGTGAAAAGGAAAAGGGCCTGGGATAAACCCAGGCCCCAAGATCTTACTTGTAGGACTTCGTGCCCATGTCCACCATTGGTGGTGGAGGGGTTTGGTTCTTGGAAGCGCAGGAGGTAAAGCCAGCGGCAAGAACGACAGCTGTGAGGAGCAGTAGGGTGGTTTTCATATTTGTGGATCTATCTTTGTTAGGGTTCGTGTCTGTGTGGCACTACCGCCAGGATGACTGATTGAGACCAGTCGGACGGATGGGGATCCCTAGACAATAATTTCGTAAATGCAAACAATCTCATGCGTTTTCAGCAAAGAATCGCAAAAACTGCAATCGAATCGAAAGGCCGAATCAAGGTTTTGCGGCTAATACCAGGCATTTTGGCATTGATTACGGCCACAGCCTCGGTTCCAACGCGCGCTGCCGCAGTTGTTGCGGTTGTATTGGTTACGGCCTTGGTGATCATCTGCGAGAGCGAAGCCGATGAGACCGGCAGCAGCAACACCGAGCAGTGCGGCACCCGGATCGACGACTTGTTGGGGTCGGCCATAGGCATCATACGCCGTGGTGCAGCTGGCGCCGGTGGCAAGAACAAGGGAAACGGCGATGGCACGAATCAATGATGGGCTCATGCTCAATCTGACGGGAGGTGGCGTCTGAGTATTCAGAGCATTGCAACCTGAATTCCGCGAGTGGGATGGAGCCTGAGCCGTTGCGGATCAGGGCACCTGGGTTAAAACAGGCCTTTGATGCTGGCGATGAGAGAGCCGCCCAGGTAGACGTAGATGGTGCAGATAATGAGCTCACCCAACGCGACGGCCGCCAGAAAGGGGAGGATGCGAATTCGGAGAGTGCCGGCGACGTAGCAAATGGCGTCTGTGGGGACGGCTGGGAAAAATGACCAAAGAAGGACGAAGAAACTGCCACTGGGATGGTTCAATTTTTCGCGGATATGGGCGAGCTTTTGAGGTTTGAAATGCTGATCGATTTGCCAAACCGGGGAGAGAAGATAGATCAGAGCGCTTGAGAGAACGATGCAGATAACGGAACCGATCAGGACCCAATGCGGGTGCTCAGGAAAGAGGAGCGTGCCTGCCAAGACAAAGGGGGTGCTTGGAAGCAAGGTGAAGCCGCGAAGGCAGGAGATGCCCAAGTAGGCGGCCCAAATCCAATGAGGATAACGTGATAGAACATGAGCCAGGTGCTCTGCTGTGAACCACTCCGGGTGCGTTAAAAAGGTGCCCAATGCGAGCAAGATGACGCACGCCCAAATGATGCGAACAAGGTGCTTTAGGTTCATCTAGCAGGTCTCAGTTTTTTGGACAAATTTGGGCCGGAAGTGTGCGCAGGAAGTGGGCATTCGCAACGAATCTTCGAGAGACGTGAGTGGGCGGGTCTAATGGACCCCGGGTTCCTGGGTCTTGAGCCAGTCGAGTCGGCGTTGGAGTTTGGCTTGGCGATCCGCGTTTGGATTTGGGTATAGGATGGGATACCATGAGATCATCACAACGGCTCGAGCGATGAGGCATTGGTGAAGGTAATCGGGATTGATTTGGCCGCCGGTTTGAATGTAAGCGGAGAGGATTTGATCAACGGTGTCGTGGTCCTCATCGAGGATTTGGGCGTTCCAGATGATGGAGGCAAGGTCCCACTCAATCGGACCGGAGAAGGTATCTTCCCAATCGGTCCATAGCAGGCCATCCGTGGTTTGCATGAGATTGCCCATGTGGGCATCCCCGTGAAGCGGTTGATGGGGGGCCGTGTGGAGAATGTCGATCGCCTGAGTCAATTGGCGGACGAGGCGTTCCAGAGTGTCTTTGGGGAAGAGATCGCGTGTCTTGAGAATGGATAGGCTTTCGGTGAGGATGGCGAGTTTTGGCAGCGGGCCTGCGAAGGATCTCAGGAGGAGGTGGCATTGGTGAAGCGTGCGACCGATTTCGGATGGGAGGGGTGGAGTGTTGGTGGAGGTGACGAACTGCCAAAAGTTCATTGGGTAGCCAAGGTGCTCATGGGGTCCGGGTGGAAGGCCTGAGTGCAGTGGAATGATGGGGGCACCGTTCTGAGTAAGGTGGAGAGCGATGGCGTTTTCTCTGGCAAACCATTCGGTTCCTTGGCGTGGGCCATTCACGTCCTGAACCACGCGAGCGACGAGAGAGTCTGATAGCCGGAGGACGAGTGTGCTGCCGTTTTGGAGGATGTCGCATCGGTCGGGAGAGATGCCGTGGGCGATGGCCATCTCTTTGGCAGCGCGGATGGGGAGTTCGATTGAGGGCATGGGGCTGAAGCTATTCAACGGGGTCGCAGGCTTTGATGTTGGCGACGGTGTCAGTGATCGACCAGCGAACATGCCATCCTGCGATTTCAGTGGCGTATTCACGATCGTGGTCGGCGTGGTAGGCAGGTTGAGGCTGGAGGGCGATGGACTGTTCGATGATGCGGCAGTCCATGTCGGCGGGAGGCATTGCGCAGTGCCATTGGACGGGGATTCGCATGGGCTCGCCTGTGGCAAAACCGCTGTGAGCGTTTGGAATCGAATCCGCGTAGCCGATGTAGGGTTTGATGTCGAGGATGGGTGTGCCATCGACAAGATCGACACCTGAAACAACGAGGCGAGGAGCATTCTCTCCTTCGAGTTCGACGCGTTCCAGTTTGACGACGCTGAGGCCGAGACGATTGGGCCTGAACGGAGATCTGGTGGCGAAGACACCTTTTTGTTCGTTGCCGCCGAGGCGGGGAGGGCGGACTGTCAGGCTGGCGGGATCTTCCGGGACGAGATGAAACTGCGTGATAAGCCAAAGGTGACTAAAGGCCTCGATGCCGCGCACGGCCTCTGGGCGGCGGAAGGGAGTCTCGAACTCGATGAACCCCCAGGCATCTGGCGCGAGGCCCGACTGGCGAGGTACACCGAACTTGGAGGTGTAACAGCTCCGTAATCGGGCGACGACGTTTGAGGTGATCATGGGGCAAGAAGGGGAGACCAGTGGGTGTCGGATTGCTCGAAGAAAGGGAAATGCAGGCAGGCTTCCGGGCGATTTCAGCGTGGGGTGTATTGGTTTGTCGGACTAGCTGACGAGACTCCAAGTCATCTCGATGCCCAAGCCCAGGGGAAGGGGCGTGATGGGGCCGGTGGGTGTTTCCAAGATGCGGCTTTGGGAGGGGATTTTGGACATTTGGAATTCCTGGTTGGAAGGAGGGAAGCCGTAAAAGGCTGGGCCGTTGAGGCTGAGGAAGTGTTTGAAGAGTGACAGGCCCTCGTTGGTGCTGAGGTCAACGCCTGCTTCCTCAAAGGCCATCGCATAGAGTTGCGGCGCGCAGCCGCCAGTGAAGCAACCTGCGGCGCAACCGCAGGCTGTTGCTTTTGTGGTGTGCGGGGCGCTGTCGGTGCCGGCGAAGAATTTGGTTTGCCCTGCTGTAGTCACTGCCTGCCGCAACGCAGCGCGATCCTCTGAAAACTTCACTACTGGCAGGCAGTAGAGGTGATATTTCAATCCCTGGATGAGGTGACCGAGCGTGTAGAGCAGGTGTTGTGGAGTGATCGTTGCACCGACGTGGTCGGGAGCTTTGGCGACAAACTCTGTTGCTGTGCGGGTGGTGATGTGCTCACACACGATGCGAAGTTTTGGGTGGGCTGCGACGAGACGAGGCATGCGTTCTTTGTAGAACCGGGTTTCCGCATTTTGCTGGGCATCCAGGTAGTCTGGTCCGCTCAGGGCGTGCTGCTCGCCATGAATGCAGAGAATGATTCCGTGATCTTCCATGGCAGTGAGGACTTCGCCCCCGATGAGATCATCCATGGGCACGCCATGCTCGGAGTTGGTGGTGCCATGGGGCGGGTAGTATTTGCAGGCTCGCAAGGGGCCAGAAGAGGCACCTTCCTGAATCATGGCCCGGGTTGTGTGGCGAGTGAGGTAGAGTGGGACGATGAGTTGCTCGAAGGCGTCTGCTCCTGCTGTGCGGAGTTCGTTGGAATAGGATTCGATGGACCAACTGTCCTTCTGTGCCGGGCCGACGACCTGCGAGACCGGGGGTTGGGTGTTGGGCATGGCGAGGGCTCCGGCGCAGCCCATTTCCATGTGGGCAGTCACATAGGCGGGCATCGCGGGACCTTGACGGAAATGCGTGTGGAGGTCGAACCAGCGGGGGAGATTGATTGTCATGGATTGCTTGTAACCCGAACCGCCTTGGGATCAATGCTCAGGTGTGAGGTTTGCGTTGAAAGGAAAGATTATTCCTCTGGTTGGAGGCGCCCGACTGCTACACCGATTGTCGTTGCGAGGCGGCCCCTTAGCGACTTCGAATCGCGGCATTCGAGTTGGGTGATAGGCGGCCTGAATGGAAAATTGGTTAGAGGTGGGTCAACCAGGTTCGGCCTGCTCCGGATTCCTGGCCGCTCCGGCGTCCAGTATTCTTTGGATTTCGTCTCGCACTTGGGTGGCTTGTTCTTTGGTCGTGTCCCGCTCCAACAGGCAGGTTTCATGGCCCTCTTTGTGTACTGACCAGACGTGGTAGTGCTTTGCCACACTGCCTTCGTAGCGCCATTGGTATGGGCGTACTTCGATTGTGCGGATCGTGTCGGTGGCGACTTCGGAGGGGCGTCGCCAGGGCAGGGGACCGTGGCTGATGGTGATGCGCTGGGGCGTGACTTCCAGGCGGGTCACATTCAGCAGTCGCCGGATGACGATGTAGCTGAAGACCAGGCCGACGATGCCGAACACGACCACCAGGAGTTGAATCGGATCATTCCACGGCAGGTCACTCAGTGCGAAAAGCAGCCAAATGGGGATCTACGCCGCCACCAAGCCCAAGGGTAGTAGGGCCCAGGAGGCCATGTTCCGCCAACTGACCGAGAGGATCACCCGAGTGTCGAGGCGCTGGACGGACAAACCGTCTGGCAAGGGTGGTGAGTCTGGGGTGGGGTCCATGCGGAACTTTACTTCCGACTCAAGTGATCTGGCAACTTGCGGTCTTGAGGAATGCGTCTGAGCGGCACGTGAAATTGAAGATGAGAAGAAACGGTGTCAGTGTCGGGAAAGGCAGGTTGAATTGTAGATGTGGTTTTTGAGGATCCACTCAGGCCTCGTTGTCTTGTGCGATTGGAAACTTGTGGGAGGAAAAAGATTCGTCAGGCAGGCCTAGTCTAGCCTCGCTTTCCGAGGCGCTTGAGCTTTTCACCGACGCGGACGATGGCATCGATCGCGGGCTTGAGTTCGCAGCCGATCTCGGTGAGCGAGTATTCGACCGTTGGGGGTGAGGTGGGTTGTTCGTGTCGATTGACCACGCCGATCTCGACGAGGTGGCGCAGGCGCTGGGTGAGCATTTTGGCCGACACACCCACCAGATCGTTTTTCAGCTCTGTGAAGCGGCGAGGGCCACCGCTGAGATACCAGATGATGTTCGGTGTCCAGGCACCTCCGAGGAAGCTCATGCAGAGTTTCAGCGGACATGTGGGAGGTGGTGGGCTGACTTTGCTTTTGCGGCGGGGGACCATGGTGAGGGGCGTGGTGGTTACTGATTGGATACCGGATTCAGCGCCATCTGCAAGGCTGGTGGTTTACAAAAGTAACCGGGAGAGCACACTCCTGGCCTCATCCCATGAATATCCTCGAAGCCATCGAAACCCGTCGTTCCATCAAGCACTTTGATCCTGCCCATGTCATGCCACAGGCTGAGGTAGACAAGCTTCTGGAGCTCGCCCGGCTCGCGCCTTCATCCTTCAATATGCAGAACTACCGCTTTGTGCTTGTGCGCGATCCAGAGCTGCGCAAACAGATTCGCGCCGTCGCGTGGGATCAGGCGCAGGTGACGGATGCCTCCTTGCTGGTCGTGATGTGCGCGGATTTGAGGGCGCATGAGCACCAGCCGGAGCGCTACTGGAGCCATGCGCCGCAACCTGTGCAGGACATTCTGGTACCTGCCTTGAAGGGGTTCTATGCAGGCAAGAATCAGCTCATCCGCGATGAAGCGATGCGTTCCACCGCGCTGGGCGGCATGACGTTGATGCTGGCAGCGAGAGGACTTGGTTACGAGACCTGCCCGATGGTGGGTTTTGACCCCGAGGCGGTCTCGAAAATCATCCGTCTGCCCGGCGACCATGCGATCAGCTTCATGATTGCGATTGGAAAAAGCTTGCAGGAGCCATGGCCGCGCGGGGATCGTCTCGACGAGAGCGAAACGGTGATCGTGAACCAGTTCCCTGATTGAGCATGAATGCGTTCACCTCCCAGCTGGGCATCGAGCATCCGATCGTTCAGGGACCGTTCGGCGGTGGGCTTTCGTCTGTGAAGCTCGCGGCGACGGTATCCAATGCAGGTGGTCTCGGCTCATTCGGAGCGCATCATCTGTCTCCAACACAGATGCGGGAGGTGATTCGCGATCTGCAATCGGTCACCGCGAAGCCCTTCAACATCAACCTGTGGGTCTCACGACATGATCCGGGTGCGGTGGAAATGACAGCCGCGCATCATGAACTCGGATTGCGGCAGTTTGGGGCCCTTTATGAACGTCTTGGTATCGAAGCGCCGCCCATGGAGCCACTGGACGATTTCAGCTTTGAGGAGCAGGTGGAGGTGATTTTCGACCTGCGACCTGCGGTGTTTAGCTTTGTGTTTGGCATTCCGGATGACGAGATTCTTCGCGAGTGCACTCGACGCGGCATTTTGACAGTAGGAACCGCCACGACGCAGGAAGAAGCCGCCGCGCTCGATGAGGCTGGCGTGGACATGATCGTTGCGACAGGTTCGGAGGCCGGTGGACATCGCCCGAGCTTTCTGAGGTCCGCTGAGGAGTCGCTCACGGGCACGCTGTCACTCGTGCCGCAGGTGCGGAACATCACCCGCAAGCCTGTGATTGCGGCGGGGGGCATTGCGGAGATCCGCGGCATCCGGGCGGCCTTCCAACTCGGCGCGGATGCGGTTCAGATCGGGACCGCTTTTCTCGCCTGCGAAGAATCGAACTGCCCGCCACCGCACCGCGAGGCCTTGTTTACTCCTGTAGCGGCTCGCACACAGTTGAGCCGTCGCTTCACCGGGAGGCTCGCTCGCTTCATGAGCACTGCTTTGCTGGATGAACTTGAGAACAGTTCTGTGCCGGCCTTGCCTTTCCCGCTGCAAGCCTCCTTCAACCATTCTGTGAAGACAGAAGGTGTTCGCAATGGCGACTCGTCCTTACTGCCACTCTACGCCGGACAATCCGCACCGCTCATCCGACACCGTAAAGCGTCCGAGTTGATGAGTGAGTTGATAGCAGCACTGCGTTGATTCAGGACGCATTTGATGCTGAGCGACGGAGCAGTCAGGAAGAGCAGGGGGGAATATCTTTTCAGCCATTTGCACACTGACCCCGCGTCCGGTTCAATAGGCCACAACTGGCAAATTTGGCACACGACTGAACTCATCGATATTGTTGGTGACGACTCCCATGCCATGCACTAGCGCGGTAGCGGCGATCCACATGTCGTTGGCTCCGATGAGTTGGCCTTTGGCTGCAAGCGCCCGATAGATCTCGCCATATTGCCAGGAGACGTCGCTGGACCAAGGGAGAATCGGATAGGGGCGGCACAGGCGCTCCCAGTCTTTTTTAGGGCTGGCCGATTGGCCGCAGGCCAGCTCGCCAGCCACGGTAAAGGTGATGTAGAAGCTCTCCTTGGCTCTGGTGGCAAAGAAGCGGTCAATTGTGGTCGTGATCCCGCGCTTGGCTTCACGCTCGGCCACGATGATGAAGTTTGTATCGAGAATCAGGCCCATGGATCATCGGGAATGGGGTCATGCTTGGCTGCCTCTTCCACCGCGTCCAAATACTTGTCACTGGTGCCACTACCGCCGTTGCGGAAATAGTTGAGCAACGATTCCCCCGTCGCTGGAGCATCCACCCAGACGGCACGGCGCACGACTTCCGTGAAGGACTCCCCTCCGCGTTTGGCGTGGCGAAGCTTCTCGTAGGCATCGAGTTCCAAGGTGATTGTCTTTGTCGCCATGCACGAAAAATACACGAAATGAATAATTTAGCAAGCGACTCAACCTCAGAATGCGGCTATTTCAGCGGCTCCGCCTTCCAGATCTTGAGATCGTCGAAGAAGCCGTCTTTGCCCATACAGCCGAATTCGACTTTGGACTTGGTGGGGTGGGCGATGCCTGGGGATTGGAGGAAGGCGACGGGTTTGCCGTCGATGCTGGCGCGCAGGGTGGCGCGCATGAAGGTGTGTGATCCTGTTCTCCGAACTTGCTCCGACTTTCTCGCTCTTTGCCCGGCGGGGATCGATCTGAGATGGAGAGCCTCCGCCTTTCGTCGGATTGTTTGGGGCTTTTCCAGGTGCTTTTGTGGGTGGCATGAATCCATCCTTCTTCCGCTCCGTCGTCCTTACTTTCGCCATCGCTTTCTCGGGCTCTGCCATTGGTCAGGCCCAGGAAACTTCAGCTGAAGCCAGCCTCAGTGTGCAGGGGCGAGCGACGGCGTTTCCCAACGTGGTGGCGCTGCGTGGGAAATGCTTCAATGAGTCGCGCGTCATCGTGATCGCGACCGAGAAGCCGCTGACGGCCAAACAATTTGAGCAAGTGGTGAAGGCGAATGCGGAAGAGACTCAGACACTGGAAGGCTATGTTTCCTACATCAAAGCGTCATTCAAGGAAGACGGTAAGTTGCGCTACCTGGTGGGCGATGGCGGTGGAGCCGTCTTTTCCAAAAAGAATGAAGCCACCCAAACCATCCTCCAAGGCAAGGCCACCGTCACGGGCGACCGCGTGAAAGGGGAAGTCAGCCTCAACGAGCCCGGTGAGTATTCGAAGGTCTCCAAAATGGTCTTCGATTTGCCTATTCTCACTGAAGCTCCTGCTGCCAATTGATCCGGGGGACCAAGATTTAAATCACTTGGTGGGTTTCGGGGGATGCTCGCGGATGAAGGCCCAGGAGACTTCGGCGGTCTGGCCGTTGTCGTAGTGAACGTAGAAGCAGCCACGAAGTTCTTCATCACGTTCCACGGACTGAATGATGGCCGTGGGAGCAATCTTGTTGGCTTTGCGGATGGTGGTGTGGGGTTCGAGGAAGGCGATGCCGTCGTCAAAGGTGACATCAAAGGCATCCTCCCACTGACGATAGCTCACCGAACGCACGCGGGAAAAAGTGGCTTTGCCAAATGGGGCTTTGAGAGGATTCACAGGGCTCATTGGTGTCTTCGCCGCAAGTTTATGGCCGAGAAACTAGGCGTGAGTTTGTTCATTCTGCAACCATCTTGCTCACAAAGGAGACGCTCGAAAGGTCAGGGGGCGAGGCGTTTGGAAGTCGATTCAAGCTCCTTTGCTGGAGTGGGGTCTGCAACGACGGAGGAAAGGTATGTTCCAGCAAGTTGCACACTGGCTCCGTTTTCTGATGTGTTTATGGCGCAGGGCTATTTGTAAACGTCTTTGCGGTGCCGAATGCGGTTGATGCGCACGATGCGGATTTCATCTGCGATCTCGTAAATGATGCGGTAGTCACCGACGCGGATTCGCCAGTCGTTTTCGCTGCCGACGAGTTTCCGGCTTCCGGTGGGGCGGGGATTCTTACCCAGAGCCAACATCGCAGCGACCGCACGCGGGCGGACCTCCGATGAAAGCTTTTTCAGGTCTTTTTCGGCGGAGCGCTCGACGATGACTTCATACATGGGCTATTTCTTGTCGAGATCGGCTAGTACGTCAGCGAGGGGGCGATAGTGAAGGGGCTTACTGCGGGCCTTTTTGAGCCACGCGATATCCTCGACGTCTTCCAACCGCTCCAACATCTCCTGATACTGTTTGATGGGGAGGATGACCGAGACGGGTTTGCCGCCGCGGGTGATTACCTCGGGTTCTTTGGTCAGCGCACGCATGGGAGGAGTATAACGGATTCAGGCCGTGGTGTAAACCTCCGCTCCACTTTCGGCAATCTGCAGTGGTATTGTTGTTTGTGTCGGTAGGGTGAGGACTGCTCTACCCAAGGGCAACGGGACAATAGAGGGACAAACACTTTAATGCTGACCCCAATCGCCTCCAGTTGGGTTGTTTTTTGGGGAGAGTATGAAAGATTTAAGGGTTGGTTGGGGGTGACGGATTCAAATAGCCAAAACTGCGCAGTTCGTCCAAAACTGCTCTTCCATCGCCCAGACGGCAGGGTTGATCGGGTCGACCGTGGATCATAACATGCTCCAATGGTGTGTAATTTTCTTTGCTCAGAAGGCTGCTAGTTTCGAGGTCTTGAGGCATGATCGCCATGGCGTGTTTGCAGATTTCGATGTAGGCATGATGGAAGCCCTTGAAGAGCTTGAACTCGCTCTTGAAACCCTGCTCATCGATTGGAACTTCAAAGTCGAAGCGCAGGTGTAAGTTCATAATGTAAGTCCGAAGCCGCATCCAGTAGCGAGGAATTAAGCGGTCAAAGTTACTGACCAAGTCGTCCTGAATCACCTGGGTTTTCCAGGCCAATCCAATTTCGTTGTAAAGCATGGTGAAAGTCCACAGCTTGTGACGGAACTCCATATCGGTGAGATGGTCAGATAGTAGCAATTCCTTATACACCTGGCCTCGTGCTGCTGGGGTCAGTTTTTCAGTAAGGTAAAGAAATTGGTCTACTTCGGCACGAAGGCGGGTGGAGTCTGCAGTGTTGTATCGCTCAATGTAGGAGGCGGTTCGAACGTGTTTGAAATGCTTTCGTGCTAGGCACCAAATTAGCAGCGAAGTGAGTGCAGACATTCCGCTGAAGAGCACCGAAACTAGGGACACAAGGTCTCGCCAGGGAAGCATTGCAGCACAAATACATGTTTTCATAAGCCGAGCATCATCACATTCAAATGAGCATGGACCGTGCCGTATTTCCGCACCTTCCCCAACCATCATGAAAGCGTTTTCATTGAATCCGCATTTCTGATCGGTGATGAGGCTATCAATGATTTTGAATGTCTCGCCTCAGTATCTTGCTTGAGAGTATCAATGGACAGCCACTTTGATCCTTCCAGTGCCAATTTTTTAGACGCTGTCCGAAAAATCTGGGCGCGGTCTGCCAAACGAGAAAGAACCGCCTAAATTGAGAAAGGTTCACTGCTGAGAACTCTCTTCCGAACTCCTCCGTGAGCCGCGCTGAAAGTTCCTTCATCAACTCCGCACCATAGGCCGCGCGCTTTGCGCCCTTTTGCTCGTGCTCGACGATGCGGCGGCCGATTTCGAAGTTGGTCATCACTTGGAAGGTGTCGACGACGGTGGAGACGCTGCGCCGGGCGCTCTGGATGAGTTGGCGGACTTCGGTGAGAAGGGAAGACAACGATTCTGGTTTGGCTTTGGCCAGCTTTGGGGACTTCTTGATGGCTCGCTTCTTCATCGCGCGTCTACTTTACGGGCGGAGGCGTTGCGTTTGCAAGGGGAGGAATGCCGGGGCTGGAGGACGTTTGGTTTGTCGAGCTTCTGCTTTGGCTGGTGAGGAGATCGGCGAGAACGCCCGTGATGGGGGCGATTGGGGAGAAGTTGGACACGATCCTGGTTGAGCGAGGGTTCATTCTCTGCGTGTTGCAGGCATTCCATGTATCATAGAGGGACAGAAACTTTGATCATATCAACCTTTGGCCTCGCGTCCGAGGAGCCGCCGGGACGCCCAGGACCCCGATTCTCTGGGAAGCGCGTTTTTTGAAGTTAATCTTGGGCGGATAGGATTCTTTGCCAGAGCGCGAAGGCCGCTTGCACAGGTCGAACACACTGTGGTCAATTCGCATGCCGTAAGTTCCTTGCAAGTCTTCACCGGTTTGGTGACCGCAACAGAGAGCACTATCATCGTGTGTCGATAGGGACATATTCTCGTTTCATCTGCACCGCACATTTGGCACCTGCGACGATCTCTCTCGATCACCTGATTGACCACTGTTTTAATCTTGCGGGCTTGAGCCGCGCTCAAAGGTATTAGAAGAGGAGTGTTCTTCATTCGAACGAATGTTCTCCATAAGAACACTGTAGGCAAGTGTTCTTGCTATCGAGTAGAGGATGAGAAATCCCAGGAGTGGCGATTCCGGCCCAAAAAACGTCGTTGGTCCCAACGTGCGCCGAGCGCGACTGGCGTTCGCCCCACCCTTAACTCAGGATCAGTTGTCGGGACGGCTCGCGAGCAACCAACTGTTCCTCGATCGCGTAGCGATCACAAAGATCGAAAGCGGTCAGAGGTGCGTGTTTGATTTTGAGATAGGGAAGCTTGCTGAAGTGCTTAAAGTAGACGTGCGATGGTTGCTTGGGTTGCAATCTGCTGGCGGTCCTCCGAAGCCAGGGAGGAATCCAGAATGAGCTTCGATTCTACTAAGGCACTGAGAAGTGCAACGGGACGAGCAAAGTCAGATGTGGCCAATAAACTCGTGAGCATGTTTCTTCATGAGGTCAGCCGCCGAGCGTGCCTCGCAGGTGGGATGACCGTGTCGAACCCTGATTACTTGCGTGCGGTTGTTGATGCCTTTGGCCACCGTTGCATTTACTGTGGCCGTGATCTCGAACACGACCGCGCGGCGGTTGAACACCTCGACGGAATGAATCGATTTCGAGTAGGCTTGCATGTTCCTGGGAACGTCGCTGTTTCGTGCCGCCGGTGTAACAATGAGAAAAGACGAGATGATCAAAAGCCATGTCTGACATTGGCAGGAAGTGGTTGGGAATCATTTTTGTCGCATGATGGCAGTCGATGCAGCGTGAACTGCAAGACCTGCACCTATTGGTCAGCAATTTGGCCCGATGAGTCCGAGAAATTGATGACTCTCCATGAGGCCTGCGATCGAATCCGGCTGCTCCGAAAGTCGTTTGGTCGTTTCGTCAGTTGGTCAGAGCTGGCACGACCAGCGATCCAACATAGAGTAGAAGGTCTCTATCGCGCATGCCAAGATTTTGCTACCGGTGAGATCGACAAGCTAACCTCCGAACTAAATTTTGACTTCAGTGCGCTAAAGGTGACTGACTAACGGTTGGGTTTACCCATTACGAACGTGACACCAAGGTCGATTTGCTCGCAAGGTCGTGCAGCAGTCGGAATCTATTTCGACTGCTGCTTCGCATTCGAATCCGGCCATTTCGAGACCCAGCGCTTGTCCGCCACCGCCCGCACAAAATTCTACGACGTGATGCGTCATGCTGGCTGATAGACTTCGGCTCCGCTTTCCACGAACTCCTTCGACTTCTCATCCATGCCGCGCTGAAGAGCTTCTTCCTCCGAGATGGCTTGTTCCGCAGCATACTTCCGGACGTCCTCTGTTATTTTCATCGAACAGAAGTGGGGGCCGCACATGGAGCAGAAGTGGGCGGACTTGGCTCCGTCCTGGGGGAGGGTTTGATGCCACAGCCGCCTCACGGCAGTGGCACCCTTCGGGTTCGGCTGACGCCGAATCTGTCTCGGCCCCCGCCATGGGCCTCGGCTCGTCGTGGAAAACCAGAACATCATGCCTTTGTATACACTTCGGCGCCCATGTCTGTAAACTCCCGAGATTTCTGTTCCATCCCGGCTTTGAGCGCTTCCTCTTCGGCTAAGCCTTGCTCTGCGGCATACTTTCTCACGTCTTCGGTGATTTTCATGGAACAGAAATGCGGGCCACACATGCTGCAGAAATGGGCTGACTTCGCCCCTTCCTGCGGAAGGGTCTCGTCATGAAACTCTCTCGCGGTGACGGGGTCGAGGCTCAGGTTAAACTGATCTTCCCAGCGGAACTCGAATCTCGCTTTGGAGAGGGCGTTGTCGCGGTATTGGGCGCCGGGATGGCCTTTGGCGAGGTCGGCGGCGTGGGCGGCGAGTTTGTAGGTGATGACGCCGGCTTTGACGTCTTCCTTGTTCGGCAGGCCGAGGTGTTCCTTGGGCGTGACGTAGCAGAGCATGGCGCAGCCATACCAGCCGATCATGGCAGCGCCGATGCCGCTGGTGATGTGGTCGTAGCCGGGGGCGATGTCGGTGGTGAGGGGCCCGAGGGTGTAGAAGGGGGCTTCGTGGCACCATTCCAGCTGTTTGGCCATGTTTTCCTCGATCATGTGCATGGGCACATGGCCGGGGCCTTCGTTCATGACCTGGACGCCTTTTGCCCAGGCGCGTTTGGTGAGCTCGCCCTGCACTTCGAGTTCGCCGAACTGGGCTTTGTCATTGGCGTCGGCGATGGAGCCGGGGCGGAGGCCGTCGCCGATGGAGAAGGAGACGTCGTAGGCGGCCATGATGTCGCAGATGTCGTCCCAGTGGGTGTAGAGGAAGTTTTCCTTGTGGTGGGCGAGGCACCACTTTGCCATGATGCTGCCGCCGCGGCTAACGATGCCGGTCATGCGGGAGGCGGTCATGGGCACGAAGCGGAGGAGGACGCCGGCGTGGATGGTGAAGTAATCGACGCCCTGCTCGGCCTGCTCGATGAGGGTGTCGCGGAAGAGTTCCCAGGTGAGGTCTTCGGCCTTGCCGTTCACTTTTTCGAGCGCCTGATAAATGGGCACAGTGCCGATGGGCACGGGCGAGTTGCGAAGGATCCATTCACGGGTGGCGTGGATGTTCTTGCCGGTGGATAGGTCCATAACGGTGTCCGCGCCCCACTTGGTGGCCCAGCGCATCTTTTCGACCTCTTCCTCGATGCTGGAGGCGACGGCGCTATTGCCGATGTTGGCGTTGATTTTGACGAGGAAGTTCCGGCCGATGATCATCGGCTCGAGTTCCGGGTGGTTGATGTTGGCGGGGATGATGGCGCGGCCTGCGGCGACTTCGCTGCGGACGAACTCGGGGGTGATTTCTTTGGGGATGCGCTGGGGGAAGCGGCGGAAGATGCCGGGGGTGTAAGGATTGGGGATTTCGGATTTCGGATTGCGGATTGATTCCTGAGCAGAGCCGATGTGTTGTTTGTCGAGGTCGTTGCGGACGATGTCGTTGGTTTGGTCAGCGATTTCAGCGCGGCGCATGTTTTCGCGGATGGCGATGAATTCCATCTCGGGGGTGATGATGCCTTGTTGGGCGTACCAGAGCTGGGTGACGGGGTGGCCGGCGCTGGCTTTAAGGGGGCGGCGGCGTTCGCCGTTGAGGCCGGGGAATTCGACGAGGCGGTTGCGCTCGGCGGTGCTGGCGAATTCGGCGTGTTTGCCGGAGAGGTAGCCATTGTCCTGAGGTTTGACTTCACGGCCGTCGTAGGCTTGGACGTCATTGCGGGCGGTGATCCAGGGTTCGCGAAGGGCGGGGAGGCCTTCGGCGGAGTTGCCGTGGAAGGCGGGATCGCCCCAGGGGCCGGAGCAGTCGTAGACGCGGACGGGTTCGTTTTGCTCGATGCGGCCGTTGAAGGCTTTGGTGGGCGCGAGAGCGATCTCGCGCATGGGGACTTTGATTTCGGGGTGGATGACGCCGGAGACGTAGACGCGGCTGGAGGCGGGGAGCTGCTCGGAGGAGTGGGCTTGGAAGGAGGATTTGGGATCGGCGATCATGGGGAAAGTTCTCGGTTCAGGGTTCTCGGTTCTCTGTTGGGGCGGCGTTTGGCCGGGACTGAGATGAACCTCCGAGCGAACTCCCTTCGGCGGCATGACCCGCATCAGGTTCGGAGGGTTCGGATGCGATCCGTCTCAGTCCCTGCGGTGGGACGCCCCTGTCGTGACAGGATGCTATACGAGCGGGGAGGGGGATTGGCAAGTGGTTCGGGGGAGGTGATGAAAGACGATTGGAAGTTGTGCGGGGCGGGAATCGGGGTATCGGGAAGGGAGCTGGCGACTGAATTTTCGGAAGCCGGTTGTTGAAATCCCCAAATTATTAGCAATACTTAAAGAAATCAGATCATGGACGAACTGACCATTGTGGCTGTAACCGGGCGCGAGATCCTCGATTCGCGCGGAAACCCTACCGTTGAGGTGGATGTGATGCTTGACGGCGGAGCGATTGGCCGGGCGGCGGTGCCGAGCGGTGCGAGCACCGGAGAGCACGAAGCGCTGGAACTGCGTGATGGCGACAAGAAGCGTTATCTGGGCAAGGGTGTTTTGAAGGCTGTTGCTTCGGTGAACGACGAGATTGCGGATGCGATCATCGGGTTTGATGCGGCGGACCAATTGGGTGTCGACAAGTCGATGCTGGAACTGGATGGCACGAAGACGAAGTCGAAGCTGGGCGCGAACGCGATCCTGGGTGTTTCGATGGCGGTGGCGAAGGCGGCGGCGATTCAGCTGGGCCAGCCACTTTACAAGTACCTTGGCGGACCCAATGCGAAGGTGCTGCCGGTGCCGATGATGAACATCATCAACGGTGGTGCGCACTCGGATGCGCCGATTGATTTCCAAGAGTTCATGATCATGCCGAAGGGCGCGCCGACATTCTCTGAAGCGCTGCGTTACGGGGCGGAAGTGTTCCATGCGTTGAAGAAGATTTTGCATGATCGCGGTCTGAGCACAGCGGTGGGTGACGAAGGCGGATTTGCTCCGACGCTGAAGTCGGCTGACGATGCGCTGGAAGTGATCGCGCAAGCGATTGAGAAGGCTGGCTACAAGATTGGCACGGACATCGCGATCGCGCTGGATGTGGCTTCTTCCGAGTTCTTCGACAAGGAGAGCGGCTTGTATGTGTTCAAGAAGTCCGACGGCAGCAAGCGCACGGCGGCTGAGCTGGTGGATTACTATGCTGGATTGCAGGCGAAGTATCCGATCATCTCGATCGAAGACGGTTGTGCCGAGAATGATTGGGACGGCTGGAAGGTGCTGACCGACAAGCTGGGTGCGACGACGCAGCTGGTGGGTGATGATTTGTTTGTGACGAACGTGGAGTTCCTGCGCAAGGGGATCGACCTGGGCGTGGCGAACTCGATCCTGGTGAAGGTGAATCAAATTGGCTCCCTGACGGAGACGTTTGACTCGGTGGAACTGGCGAAAGAGAACCGCTACACGTCGGTGATCAGTCACCGGTCGGGTGAGACGGAAGACTCGACGATTGCGGACATCGCGGTGGCGACGAACGCTGGACAGATCAAGACGGGATCCCTAAGCCGGTCCGACCGGATCGCGAAGTACAACCAGTTGCTGCGGATTGAGCAGGAGTTGGGTGACAGCGCGGTTTTTGGTGGCCGGATGCGGGTCTAAAGATTGGGCCGAGAGGCCTGAGTTAAACTATTGAAAGGAGCTGCACATCATGAGTTACCAGGAAATCCAAGGCCATCGATTGACACCGGAGCAAGCCACTGACAGGTGGTTGCGCTGGGGGATTCGGTTGGGCAAGGGGGTCCTGGTGCTCCTGGTGTTTGCGGCGATCCTAGCGAGTGTGAAGCAGCCATTGCATGAGCAGAATGCGATGCGGGCGAAGCTGGCCTTGCTGGAGCAAGAAGCTGATGGATTGCGGGAGGATCGGGACAAGCTGCTGCGGCGGTTGAACTGGATTCAAACGGACACGGGCTACTTGGAATTGGAAGTGAGAGACCGCCTGAACCTGCAAAAGGGGGGCGAGTTTGTGCTGAGGTTTGAAGACTGAGGATGGGGGAAAGAGGGCTGCGGTGTTGGAGACGACATTCGGAGGTCTGGTTTCACCTTAAGGCCCTGTTGAAGGCATGTTCCCGCGCATTTTTGACCGCTACATTGGCCGCCAAGTTTGGACGGCGACGCTGACGGGTGTGGTGGTGTTGAGCGGGGTGATGGTGCTGGGGAATGTTTACAAGAAGCTGGATCAACTGCTGGGCAATACGGAGTTGCCGATGGCGCTGGTGGCGCAGTTTGTGTTGCTGGTGATTCCGTTCTCTTTGATTTTCACGATACCGTGGGCGTTTTTGACGTCGATTTTGCTGGTGTATGGACGGATGTCCGCGGACAACGAGCTGGTGTCTCTGCGGATGACGGGGATGTCGATGGCGCGGATTTGTTTGCCGGTGTTCCTGCTGGCGGCGGTGCTTTCGGGGGTGTGTTACTGGGTGAATGTGGATGTGGCGCCGGCGGCGAAGAACAAGATGAAGATGTTGTTTTACCAGGTGGCGACGGAGGATCCGGCGGCGTTGTTTCAGGAGAACCGGGTGTTGGACAAGCTGCCGGGGTATCGGATTTACACCGGGGGACGGGATGGCGATACGTTGAAGGACCTGACGATTTTGGAGATTGAAGGTGGGAGGGTGAAGCGGACGATTCGGGCGGACAAAGCGCGGTTGGAGATCACGCCGGGGGTGTTGGATTTTGTTTTGAAGTTGGAGGATGCGGATGTGGAGTCGGTGCAGTTGGATCCGGAAAGCAACATTGAGAATGTGGATTTCATTCACTTTGATGAGACGGCGCTGACGATCGAGCTTTCGCGATTGAGGGATCGGACGGAGCGGGTGAATGCGAGCATGAAGAGCACGGAACAGTTGTGGCAGGAGATGCAGACGCGGGAGGACAGTGTGACGAAGGTGGCGATGGACAAGAAGCAGTTCAGTTCTTCGAAGACGGAGTTGAACAAGCGCTACAGTTTTCCGCTGGCGTGTTTGACGTTTGCTTTGGTGGGGATTCCGCTGGGGGTGACGGCGCAGCGGCGGGAAACTTCGGCGGGGTTTGCGCTGAGTTTGGTGACGGCGCTAGTTTACATGGTGTTCATCCTGGTGGGGGATATTTTGAGCGACCAGCCGGGGTCGTATCCGCACCTGTTGATGTGGGTGCCGAATGTGTTGTTTTTGGCGATTGGCGGGGTGTTGTTTTATCGGTTGAGTCGGAGGTAGACCGATTCTCGAAATGCTTGTCACCTTGCCCGGCGGCGGAGCGGCCTCATTGGCGGCGTCAGCCGCTTGCCCGCTATGGATTGAATAGCGGGCTGCGCGACTTCCTTGCCACTGAGGCCGCTGCGCTCGCCGGATCAAAATGACAATCTTTTGAGAACCGTTCAAAAAAAACCGCCGCAAGCGGTGAAGCGTGCGGCGGTGTGAGGAGAAGCGGGGCTAGGATTACTTGCCTTTGCGGTCGAGGCCGACCATGACGAGCATGGAGTCGCCATCTCGGAAGACGCGGAGGAGAGCGGTGCGCTGGGTGCCGGCGACGAGTTCCTTGGCGTCGGTCAGGTTTTCGACCGGGGTGCGGTTGATTTCCTGGATGACGTCGCCTTTCTGGATGCCCATGGAGGCGGCGCGGCTTTGGGGATCGACTTCTTCGACGAGGAGGCCTTCGATTTCATCGGGGATTTTGGATTGTTTGCGGAGTTGAGGGGTGAGTTCCTTGGCGATGAGGCCGGGGATGATCTCGGTGTTTTTGGCGGGGCCTTTGCCACGGGGCATGGTGGCGGGGCCATTGGCGACGAGGGCTTCGGCGGGGAGTTCGTCGAGGGTGGCATTGAGGGTGATGCGCTCGCCATTGCGAAGGATTTCGAGGGGGACGGCTTTGCCGGGTTTGATGGCGCTGATCATGAGGCGCAGGCGGCCGCTGCTGTCGACACGGGAGCCGTCGGCGTTGACGATGACGTCACCGGGTTCGATGCCGGCTTTTTCGGCGGGGGAATCGCCACCGACCATGGTGACGAGGGCGCCGCCTTGATCCTTGAGGCCGAGGGCTTCGGATTTTTCGAGGTCGAGGTCGGTGATTTGAACACCGAGGTAGCCGCGCTGGACTTCGCCGTCATCTAGGAGGTCATCGACGATATTGAGGGCCATGTGGATGGGGATGGCGAAGCCGATGCCGCCGTTCATGCCGGTGCGTGAGAGGATGGCGGTGTTGATGCCGATGACGCGGCCGAGGGCGTCGACGAGGGGGCCGCCGGAGTTGCCGGGGTTGATGGCGGCGTCGGTTTGGATGAAGTCTTCGTAACCGGCCATGCGGCCGCTACTGACGACATTCATGCCGCTGCGTCCGAGGGCGCTGACGATGCCTTGCGTGACGGAGAGGTTGAGCTGCATGGGGGCGCCGGCGGCGAGGACGACGTCACCGACACGGAGGGCCTTGCTGTTGCCGATGGTGGCGGGGGTGAGGCCGGTGGCATCGATCTTGATGAGACCGACGTCGGTGAGAGGGTCGGTGCCGATGACTTCAGCTTTGTAGGTTTTGCGTGAGCCGTTGGATTCGACGGAGACTTCGATGTCATCGGCGCCTTCAACGACGTGGTTGTTGGTGAGGATGTAACCGTCGGCGGTGATGATGACGCCGGAGCCGACGCCGCGCTGACGGGGAGCGTCTTCGCGGGGGGTGGGGGCGGGTTGGTTGCGACGGCGGGGGTCTTGTTTTTCGAAGGGATCACTTTCTTCAGGGATGCCGAAGTGGCGGAAGAAGAAGGGGCGGAGGGCGGGAGGGATTTGGTCTATGTCTTCCTGGAAGTCCATGACACCTCCTTCGGCGGGAGAGGAGGGGAAGATGGTGACGACGCTGGGGAGGATGTTTTCGACGACGGAGGCGTAGCTCATTTGGAGCTGGCCGTTGGCGGGCAGGGCGCTTTCGTCGCGCTTGAGGAGAGAGCCGAGTTCGGTGGGGTTTTCGGCTTTTGGTTTGTTGTCGTCTTTGGCGTTGTCCTGAGCGGAGGTGAACGCGGTGACGCCGAGGGCGGCGACGGCGAGGGTGGAGATGATTCTGGTGGGGGTGTTCTTCATGGTCTGGTTAGGTTTGTGGATTGAATACGCGCAGGGTGCGATTTGCGATGGGACGCACTTGGGGCGCGTTTGATTCATTCAATGGCGTAACGCCGCTTAACGAAATCTCAGTGTATGGAAGAAGAGAATGAGGAGGGGGCGACCGAGCCGGTCGCACCACGGCGTGGGGCCCTTGAGTGAGTTCGTGAATCGGTTGGAGGCGACGGGCTATTGGGCGCCAGCGGTGGCTTCCTGATTGGCTTTAGACATGACTTCGGTGAGAGAGACTTCGGCGCCGTTGCGGCGTTTGCTTTCGTCGGCGGCTTCCATGAAGGCGTAGATTTCGAGGGTTTCTTCGGGGGTGACGGGAGCGACGCCGGTGCGGAAGAAGTGGATGATTTGGTTGAGCAGAGGTTGGTAGCCATCGAAGCCACCGACATCGGCGGACTTGCCTTCGGCGTTGGTGGCGGTGCCCGCGTAGCCTTTGCGGGAGTCGCTGGATTCGCGGAAGATGCCGGTGCGATTGCCATCCCAGGTGCCGGTGACCTGGATTTTGCCATCGTCGGTGGTGCCGCGTTTGACGGAGAGGCAGCCGGTGCCCATGGTGGTGAAGAGGGATTCGACGCCGTGGATGCCGTACCAGAAGAGGTCGGGGTGGGTGGGTTCGAGGGAGGCGGGGCTACGGGTGTCTGCGGTGATGACTTTGCCAATGCTGCCCTGGCGGACGGCCTGGGTGTTTTTGCCGAAGCGGAGGGAGGAGGAGGAGAAGATGGGGGTGTGGGTTTTGGTGGAGGCGTTGAAGATGCGAATGGCGTCGGCGAGGGAGCCAGCGATGGGTTTGTCGATGAAGGTGGGTTTGCCGGCTTCGAGGCAGGGGAGGACTTGCTCAAGGTGGGGGCGGCCGTCATTGGACTCGAGGAAGACGACGTCGACTTTGTCGAGGAGGTCGGAGATGGAGGAGACGATTTCGACGCCCTGGTCTTTGACTTGCTGGGTGAGTTCGGGGACGCGTTTGGTGCTGGACTCGATGTCTTTGCTGCCCTGGGGGTAAGCGGCGACGACGCGCACGCCCATGAGTTCCGGGGGCTGAGGGGTTTTGGCGTTGAGGAGTTTGGTGAACGCGATGGCGTGGGAGGTATCGAGGCCGATGATGCCGGCGCGGATGTTTTGGGCTTGAGTGAGGGCGGGGGTGAGCGCGGCGGCGACGAGGGCGATGAAGAGGGAACGGAACATGACTGACCCATACGCTGTCTTGAAGGCGGGGTTTGCAGTCTGTGTCGGTCTTATTTGGTGCCGATGGCGTAGAGGAACTTGTCGGAGCGGAGGAGGAGGGTGTTGCCGGAGACGGCGGGGGAGGCATTGAACTGGGAGTCATCGGTGTCGATGACATTGCGGGCGAGTTCTTCGAACTTGGGTTTGGCGGCGAGGACGAAGGTGCCGGATTTGCGGGAGACGCAGTAGAGGCGGTCGCCGATAAGGATGGGGGAGGCGTAGAAGGGTTTGCCGCGGCCACGGGGGCCGTCCTGGATGGCGCGCTCGCGGTAAACGTCTTCGCCGGTTTCTGCGTTCAGGCAGGTGGCGAAGCCTTGGTCGTTGATGACGTAGAGGTGGCCTTTGTGGAGGACGGGGGTGGGGACGTAGGAGCTGGTGTTGGAGTGCCAGAGTTTGTTGGATTCCGTGAGGTCACCGGTGCCGCCGATTTTGAAGGCAGCGCTGCCGGTGGTGGGGTAGCCGCCGAAGACGAAGAGTTTGTCGCCGCCGTTGATGATGGAGGGGGAGACGTTGCCAGGGAGGCCATGGTTGGCGAACCAGCGGAGTTTGCCGGTGTCGGGGTTGAGGCCCCAGAGTTCCTGGGGGACGGCGAGGACGAGGTCGAGGGTGTCGGCGCGTTTGACGATGGCGGGGGTGCCGTAGGCGGAGTCGAGGTTGTCGCCTTCGGCTTTCCAGAGGATGGAGCCTGATTCGGTGTCGAGGGCGACGAGGGCGCGGCCTTCGTCGCTGGCGTTGACGATGAGTTTGCCGTCGTGGAGGATGGGGCTGGCAGCGGAGCCCCAGCGTTTGGAGGAGGAGGATTTGCCGAGGTTGGTTTGCCAGAGTTTTTTGCCGGACATGTCGAAGGCGAGGGCGCCGGATTTGCCGAAGAAGACGTAGATGTGCTTGCCGTCGGTGACGGGGGTGTGGGTGGCGTAACCGTGCTCGGTGATGAAGCCTTGGTAGGGGTCTTCGGGTTGTTCGGAGGGGACGTCGGTTTGCCAGAGTTTTTGGCCGTCTTTGAGGCTGTAGCAGAGGAGGTGGCGGGTGAGTTGGGTGATGTCGCTGCCCATGTCGGCGGTGCCGTAGCCGGTCCAGCAGGTGACGTAGACTTTGTCGTCCCAGACGATGGGGCTGGAGGAGCCGGGGCCGGGGATGGGGGCGCGCCAGAGGATGTTTTCTTTGGGGGACCAAGTGAGGGGGATTTTGGCGTCGGGGGCGGTGGCGTTGCCATCGGGGCCGAGGAAGCGGGGCCAGTTCGAGGCGTGGGAGGCAGTGGTGAGGAGCAGGAGGGTGAGGAGAGAAGCCTTCATGGGGAGGTGGAACACGGTTGGGGGGCAAAGGTTGCGAAGTGATGCTTCCGATTTAGAGTCGGTGCTATGGATCGATCCGCCGCTATTTTGCAAATTCGTGAAGCCTGCAAGAACATTGCCCTTCAGATGATGAAGATTTCGCCTGCGATTCACAAGCTCGGGGACGCGGAGACGCAGTCGGACTGCATCAAGGCGGGGTATGAGCTGACGATTCAGTTGGAGATCATCAAGAAGAAGATTGGGCGGTTGGAGAAGGCGGATGATAGCACTTTGCTTTGAGGGAAGACGACGATGAAAAAGAAGCAGGTACAGGCGAGTGGGTTCAAGGCACTTTCTGAGTCTGCGGTAGTGAAGGTGGAAGATTCATCGGGTGAGCAGGTGGTGGGGTTGTGGATCAAGGCGGTTCTGTGTGTGGGGCTGGCGGGCTTTATTGGGTATAAAGCGGAGGTGAACTGGATCGTGGACATGAACGATTTGGAGTTCAATCCGATGACGTATTTGGTGCTGGGAATGGGTGGGTATGGGCTGGTGGCAACGGTGCAGGCGCTGTGGTTTGGGGCGAAGCGGAGGCGGTTTGGGAAGTCGGTGATGCAGCTTTCGGGAGATGGGGTGGCGCGGTTGGGGAGGGAGGTCAGTGGGGTGGTTCGGACGGCGAAGCCGTTGACGGGTGCTGGAGTGGTGAAGGTGACTTTGAGGTGTCTGGACACGCATCAGTTCCGAGACATTGGGGCTGAAGGACAGGGTGATTATCATGCTTTTGCGGTCTGGGAGGAGACGGCGGAGGTGTCTGTGGTGGGGGTGGACACAGTGGGTAAGGGGATTGCGTTTCGGTTTCAGATGCCGGAAAAGGTCGCTGAGGAGGCGAAGCGGCAGGAGCCACCGAGTCCGTATTTTAAGGGGTCATTTGCGCTGATGATTCCAGGGATGAAGAAACGGATCTGGACGCACGGTGTGCAGCCGGTAGTGCGAAAGTGGCAACTGGAGATGAAGACAGAGACGACTGAAGGGGGATTTCGGGTCGTATTTGAGGTGCCTGTGGAGCAGCGTTGACGCGGGCAGCTTCCTTTCTAACGTCCCTCTTTGAAAACCATTCTCCGAGTCTTTGCTTATTTGAAGCGCTATCCCGCGATGGCGGTGGCGCAGTTGGTGTGTGCAGTGGGGGGGACGCTGATGGTGGTGGTGTTTCCGGCGGTGACGCGGGAGGTGATGGATCAAGTGGTGCCGAACAAGGAATGGGATCGGCTAGTGCCGTTGATTTTCACGGCGCTGGGGGCGTATTTTTGCCAGCATTTGTTCAATGGGTTGCGGATTCGGTTGAACAACGGGTTTGAGCAGAAGGTGATTTATGATTTGAGGAGTGATCTGTATGAGCGGTTGCAGTGGCTGCCGCTGAAGTGGTTCGATAACCGGCCGACGGGGGACATCATGACGACGGTGTCTGAGGATGTGCCGTCGGTGGAGCGGGTGTTGATCGATGGCATTGAGCAGGGGCTGGTTTCGGTGATTCAGATTGTGGTGGTGGGGGCGTTCATGTTTCAGGCGGATGCGAAGCTGGCACTGGTGGCGCTGGTGCCGGTGCCGTTTTTGATGGCGGGAGCGGTTTGGTACACGAAGAGCGCGCGGGATCGGCATCGGAAGGTGCGGCGGGCGACGAGTGCGATGAATTCTTTGCTGCACGATAACGTGGCGGGGATGCGGCAGATCAAGGCGTATGCGATCGAGAACGAGGAGCTGGAGCGGTTCAATCGGGCGAGCGCGGAGGTGAAGTCGGCGACGATGCACTTGATGAAGGTGTGGTCGATGTATCGGCCGGGGATGAATTTTTTGACGAGCTGCGGGTTGGTGTTGGTTTTATGGGTGGGTGCGCGGGCGCTGATGGAGGAGCGGATTCAGGTGGGGGAGTTGACGGCGTTTTTGGTGCTGTTGAATTTCTTTTATTCGCCGATCGAGAGTTTGCATCAGTTGAACCAGATCCTGCAGAGCGGGCGGGCCGCGGGAGAGCGGGTGTTTGATATTTTGGACTCGGAGGCGGAGAGGGATGTGGAAGCGGCGTCGGGCGTGGTGTTGGAGCGGATTCGCGGGGAGGTGGTGTTTGAGGGGGTGGGCTTTTCTTATAACGGGCAGATGCCGACGGTGGAGGGGATTGATTTGCGGGCGGCGCCGGGTGAGACGATTGCGCTGGTGGGGCCGACGGGCGCGGGGAAGAGCACGCTGATCAATTTATTGACGCGGTTTTATGAGTATGACCATGGGGTGATCACGATTGATGGCACGCCGGTGCATGAGATGAACAAGCGTGAGTTGAGATCGAAGATCGGCTATGTGACGCAGGAGAGTTTTTTGTTTAATGGGACGGTGCGGGAGAACCTCATTATTGGACGGCGGGATGCGACGGAGGCGATGCTTTGGGAGGTGCTGGAGAGTGCGAATGCGAAGGGGTTTGTGGAGCGGTTGCCGGAGGGGCTGGACACGAAGGTGGGTGAGCGCGGGGTGAAGTTGAGTGTGGGAGAGAAGCAGCGGGTTTCGATTGCGAGGGCGTTGCTGAGGAACCCGCCGATTTTGCTCTTGGATGAGGCGACGGCGAGTGTGGATACGGAGACTGAGCGGTTGATTCAGGAGGCGCTGGATCGGTTGATGAAGGAGCGGACGAGTTTTGTGATTGCGCACCGGCTTTCGACGGTGCGGCATGCGGACCGGATTTATGTGATTGAGCGGGGTCGGGTGAAGGAGTCGGGGACGCATGAGGAGCTGGTGGCGCATGATGGGTTGTATGCATCGCTGTGCCGGACGTCTTTGATTGGGATGGAGTGAAATCGGGGTTGCCCCGGTGGGGTGATGATTGCTTGATGTGGCGATGGAGGAGCTGAGACGGTATTTTGATTTCAATGCGACGACGCCGTTGAGTGCGGCGGCGCAAGGGGCGTGGATCGGGGCGGTGGGGAGGCACTGGCAGAATCCGTCGAGTTTGTATCGGGATGCGGGGCTGGCGAGTCAGGCGCTGGAGATGGCGAGGGAGCGGCTGGGGGATTTGGTGAGTTGCGAACCGGAGCGGTTGGTTTTTACGGGGGGGGCGACGGAGGGGAATAATCTGGTGTTTGCGAGTTTGGCGCGGCGGATGGGAGCGGAGGATCGGGTGGCGATCTCGGCGGTGGAGCATCCGAGTGTGCGGGAGGCGGCGCGGCATTGGCTGGGGGCGGGTCGGGTAGATGAGCTGGCGGTTTCTGAGGATGGGGTGGTGGAGGTGGCGGAGGTGGCGCGGTGGTTGGAGGAGAATCGGGGGCGGGGGGCGCTGGTTTCGCTGATGGCGGCGAACAATGAGAGCGGGGCGCTGCAGCCGTGGCGGGAAGCGGCGGCGCTGTGTCGCGAGGAGGGAGTGAGGTTTCACTGCGATGCGGCGCAGTGGGTGGGGAAGATGGGGGCGGAGAGGCTGGGCGAGTGTGACTTGGTGTCGGGGTCGGGGCACAAGTTTGGGGGACCGAAGGGGGTGGGGTTTGTGGTGCTGCCGGAGGGGGAGGAGGGGCGGTGGCGTTTGCTTTTTGGCGGGCCGCAGGAGGAGGGGCGACGGGCGGGGACGGAGGACTATGCGGGGGTGGAGTCGATGGTGACTGCGCTGGAGGCGTGTGCGAAGGCAGGGTCGCCGGAGGGGCGGGATGTTTTTGAGCGCAGGATGAAGGAGCTTTTTCCCGAGGTGCGGGTAATTGGAGTGGGAGCGAGGCGGCTATGGAACACGTCGCTTTTGGTGATGCCGAGGCATTCGAATTTGAAGTGGTTGACGAGACTGTCGCAGGCGGGTTTTTCGATTTCGACGGGGTCGGCGTGCAGTTCGGGGAAGGAGGGGGCGTCAGTGGTGGTGCGGGCGCTGGGGGCGACGGAGGAGGAGTTGAGGCGGGTGGTGCGGGTGAGCGGGGGATGGGTGCACGAGGTGCAGGACTGGGAGCGGCTGGCGGAGGCGTTCGGGCAGGTGGGGGCGGATTTGGATGCCGGGAGGAGTGGGGCGGCGGCGGGTTGGTGATGGACAGGGGCGTTGGGTGTGTTAAGTGCGGGGATGTCTAGAATCGACGGAAGAACAGCGGATCAGTTGAGGGAAATCAGTTTTATCCCGGACGTGGCGCCGCATGCCACGGCGTCGGTTTTGATGAGTTTTGGCAACACGCGTGTGATCTGCGCAGCGACGATTCAGGAGGAGGTGCCGATGTGGATGAAGCGGCAGAATGTGAAGGGTGGCTGGCTGACGGCGGAGTATGCGATGCTGCCGTATTCGACACACCAGAGGAAGGATCGGGATAGTTCGCGGGGGAAGATTGACGGACGGAGCACGGAGATTCAGCGGTTGATCGGGCGGAGTCTGCGGGCGGTGGTGGATTTGGAGAAGCTGGGGGCGCGGACGTTGTGGATAGATTGCGATGTGCTGCAGGCGGATGGAGGGACGCGGACGGCGTCGATTACAGGGGCGTGTGTGGCTTCGGCGATTGCTTTCAACCGGCTATTGGAGGCGGGCAAGCTGACGCGGAATCCGCTGAAGAGCAAGGTGGCGGCGGTGAGTGTGGGGATGGTGAAGGGGGAGTGTTTGCTGGATCTTTGTTATGAGGAAGACGCGAAGGCGGATGTGGACAGCAACATTGTGATGACGGAGGCGGGGCAGTTTGTCGAGGTGCAGGGGAGCGGTGAGGAATCGACTTTTTCGCCCGGGGATTTGGAGGCGATGCTGGCCTTTGGGAAGAAGGGGATTGCCGAGTTGGTGGCGCTGCAGGAGGCGGTGATTGCCTCGGCGATGAAGCCAGCGGATGCTTCGGGATTGAAGGCGCTGGCGGACTTGTTTAAGAAGTGAGGCGGGCTCGGGCGGGGATTACTGGAGCAGCTCGCGGATTTGCGGGATGAGGCTTGAGTAGAGGGTGCGACCACCGGCGCGGGAGAGTTGCTCGCCGATGAGTTCGGCGTCGCTTTCGACATCGGCGGGGTAGATTTCCTGTGTCTTGTGGTTGGGACATGAAGTGCAGACCTGGACGAAGCGTGAGTCGGAGTGGCGGCTGATTTGGATTTGGACGTTGGGACCGGTGAGGTGGAGTTTTTGGAGGGAGGGGCCGGTTGAGACAGAGGTGAGGGTGATGTGGATGGAGGGGCCGTTGGCGCGGGGGAAGGTGAGGTTTGAGGAGGGGGTGCCGCCGAGGCGTTGGGCGATCCAGGCGCCGAGGAGGAGAGCGGCCATGCGGTGCCCGGAGGCGTGAGTGATTTCGATCTGGGTGATGTCGGGGAGGTGTTCGAGGGCGCGGGCGTCCTGGAAGCAGGTGGCGAGGGAGGTGCGGAGGAAGTGGGAGCGGGTCCAACTGAGGTCACGGACATCGAAGTCTGCGGTTTCGCTGTCGAGGGCCGCAGTGAGGGCGGTGAGTTCGGTGGCGGGGTCTTGCCAGAGGGAGCTGTCGACGATGAGGGTGTCGATGTGAGAGTAGAGGCGTTCGTCGAAGTTGCGGGTGAGGGTGCCTTGCCAGAGGACGACGAGGGGGAGGTCGGAGTCGAGATGGGCGAAGACGATGTTTTGGACAGCCTGAGGGGTGGCTTGTTCGAGGATGAAGGCGACCTGCTCGGAGCAGACGACCTGCTGGCCCTGGTAGGGGCGGCAGAGGGCGTTGATGAAGGCGCGGGCGTTTGGGGCGGGGGCGTCGGGGAGGTTGAGAATGAGGAGGGCGCGGCAGGCGTGCTCGGCGGTGATGGCCTCGAGCAACTCCATGTTGCGGGAGAGGTCGGAGGCGGATTCGGTGTAGATGGCGAAGTTGATGAGGGAGGCGCGGGTTTTGGCGCTGTCGTTTTCCCAGAGTTCGGCGAGGGATTTGTCGACGCGGGCGAGGGGGACCTCCATGCCGAGGCGTGCGAGGTCATTTTCGGAGAGTGCGGGGAAGGGCATGGTGCGGTGGGCTTGATTTGTGAGGAGGGTGGGTCAGGAGTTCTCGCCGAAAACGCCGAACGTCCGCAAGAGGGCCGCGACGATCAGAAGGCTGCCAAGTGTTCCCGCGCTGAGGGAGAGAAAGCGACTAGGGCCGTTTTGAGTGACGCGGTCGGGCGGGATGACTTGCTTGGACAGGCTCAGCCAGAGCCGGTCGCCAAAATAAGACCCAAGTCCGGCACCGGTGAGACCCAAACCCCAAGCGAGAAATGAGCCATGCGCGGGCATGTGATCCCCTCCGAGGACAAGGAGGGCAAGGGCAGTGCCGAGGGTATGACCAATGAAAAGTCCAAAGAGGAACTGAAGAATCCATGCAAACCAATCAGCACTTTGTTTCATAGGTGAGCTTTTGGAAGGTGTGGAGTTGGTTCCATTTGCCCTTGATTCAGATTTTTTCATGGCAGGCTAGGGATGGTTTCGGAGAGGGTGGGGAAGGGCGTGGTGCGGTGGGGGAGGGTCAGTTGCTGAGCTGGCGGCGGAGCCATTTGGGGTCGCGACGGAGGTCGAGGATGCGGCGGACGAGGATGAAGTCGGGTTCGAGAGTGTAGTAGATGGCGGTATGAAACTTAGATGCTAGACAGCGGTGGTGGCCGAAAATGAGACGGTGAATGCCTGAGGTGCTCTCTAGTTCACGAATGCGTGCGAAGAGTTCATCAAGGTAGCATTTGCCGATTCCGGGTTCCTGATCGTCATAAAAACGGACTCCGACTTCCAAGTCCTTGAGGGCGGCAGGCAAGAGGCGAACGTTCATTGGCTGAGCCGCGCGCGCAGTTGCTTTTCGGCTTCATCAAGACTGACGGGGATTTCGAGGCCGGCGATGTAGCGCTCCTGGGTTTCCTGGAGAGCGTCGAGATGCCAAAGGGGAGAGTCCATGGCCTCTTCGTTGGGATAGAGATCGTTCCAAAGTTCGTCGAGGGCGCGGAACTTTTCTGCGCGCGACATTTGATGGAGTGGGAGCAGAGTATCCATGCTGGCGAATATGAATCAAAAAGGCGGAATGAGCAATCAAAGCAGACGCCATTCGTGGCCGTTTTGGGCGAGGAGTTGGTCGGCTTCTTTGGGGCCCCAGGAGCCGGCGGGGTATTCGCACATGGGGGGTGGGGTGTCGGATTTGTGCCAGGCGGCTTGGATTTCGTCGATGAACTTCCAGGCATTTTCGACTTCGTCGCGCCGGGCGAAGAGGGTGGCATCACCGGCCATGGCGTCAAGGAGGAGGCGCTCGTAGGCTTCCGGGCTGGCTTTGCCGAAGCTGGAGGAGTAGCGGAAGTCCATCTTCACGGGTTGCATGGAGAGGGCTTGGCCGGGTTGTTTGCAGAGGATGCGGAGGGCCATGCCTTCGTCGGGCTGGATGCGGATGACGAGGGTGTTTTCGCTGTTGTCGATGAGTTTGCTGGTGGCGAAGGGGACTTGGGGGGGGCGTTTGAAGTGGACGGAGATTTCGGTGGCCTTTTTTGGGAGTTGTTTGCCGACGCGAATGTAGAAGGGGACGCCCTGCCAGCGCCAGGTGTCAACGAAGAGGCGGAGGGCGACGTAAGCTTCGGTTTGAGATTCTGGATTGACGCGGTCTTCCTGGCGGTAGCCGGGGCGGGCGACGCCATCGACGGAACCGCTGGTGTATTGGGCGCGAATGACGTTTTGGCCGACGGCGTGTGGGCCAATGAGGGGGCGGAGGGAGCGGATGACCTTGACTTTTTCATCGCGTACGGCATCGGCGCCGAGGTCTGTGGGGGGCTCCATAGCGACGAGGCTGAGGAGTTGGAAAAGGTGGTTTTGGACCATGTCGCGCAGGGCACCGGCGGTGTCGTAGTAGCCGCCGCGGCCGCCTTCCATGCCGAGGTTTTCGGCGCAGGTGATCTGGATGTGATCGATGTAGCGGGAGTTCCAGTTCGGTTCGAAGATGGAGTTGGCGAAGCGCAGGACCATGATGTTTTGGGCGGTTTCTTTGCCCAGGTAATGGTCGATGCGGTAGGTGTCCTTTTCGGCGAAGGTGTTGGCGACGGCTTCGTTGAGGCCGCGGGCGGTGGCGAGGTCTTTGCCGAAGGGTTTTTCACAGACGACGCGGGCCCATTTGCCTTCGGGGGGATGATTGAGGCCTGCGGCTTTGAGGTGTTCGAGGATGGGTTTGAAGAACTCGGGGGCGGAGGCGAGGTAGAAGAGGCGGTTGGCGGTGGTGCCGCGTTCGGCATCGAACTGGTCGAGGAGGCGACCGAGGGCTTTGTAGCCTTCGACGTCTTGGAACTCGCTTTGATGGTAATGGATGGACTGGGAGAAACCGGACCAAAGTTCCTGGGTGTGGGCTTGACGGGAGTGTTTTTTGTTGGCGGTTTCGAGTTCGGTGCGGAAGACTTCGTCGCTTTTTTCACGGCGGGCGAAGCCGACGACTTTGAATTGAGGGGGGAGATCGCCGCCGGCTGCGATGTTGTAGAGTGCGGGGATGAGTTTGCGGTGGGTGAGATCGCCAGTGGCACCAAAGATGACGACGGTGCAGGGTTGGGCGCGGTTTTTCTGGATGAGGGTTTCCTGGAAGGGGTTTTCCATGAGCGTTTTTTATTTGGGGATTTTGAACTGAGGGGCGCGCTCAGAATACTGTCATTGCCCTACGAAGCAAGGACAGCAGCGACAGAGATAATGAGGGGAATTCATCACAACGATGAATCCACGAACGACTAGGAAGTGGCGGGCTGTTTTGATCTTGCTGGTCAGTCTACGCGGCGGGGCAACTCAACCAGAAAGTGGTGGTGTTGTTTTCCGAGGCGACGCCGACCTGGATTTTGAGTTGATGCGCGAGCATGGTCGCGATGGTCAGACCGAGGCCGAGGTGGTTGCTGTTTTTGGTGCCATGGAAGGGGCGAAAGACTTCGGCGAGTTTGTCCTGGGGGATTTGAGAGCCGGTATTGCTGACGAGAATGTCGACCCGGCGTTCGGACTCCGGGGTGATGACGCCAGGGCCGCAGACTTTGAGCATGGCGCGGCCGCCGGTTTTTTGGCAGGCCTCGGCGGCGTTACGAAGGAGTTCGATGAGGATTTCTTTGAGCCTAGCGGGGTCAACATGGACAAGCGGGAGCCCAGGCTGGATGTCCATTTCGAAAGAGACGCCGGCTTTGTTGAAGGGTTCGGAGAGGCTTGTCTCAACCATCCCCAGGTATTCGTTCAGGTTCAGGGATTGGAGGGAGACTTTGGCGCAACCGCCGGCTGCCCGGATGCGCTCGCTGAGGCCGGATACACCGACTGAGGCCTCGCGGATGTGCTGCATGTTCTCAGCGACGCCGGCGTCGAGATCATCGGTCATGAGGATCAGACTGCTGAAGCCTTGGATGACGGCGAGGAGATTGTTTAACTTGTGGGTGAGGCCGCGTAGGAGGTCTTGGTGGAATCCTTCGCTGTGTTCGTGGCCTAGGTCCAGGTTTGTAGGAAAAACAAATTGCATGAGGTGCCGGGGTGAGTGGCGAATCGTCCGTTGAAGTTCGCGATGGGAGTTTTGCCTTTGAAAAAGGCAGCTTGCAACCTGAAAACCGAAGTTCTCCGGTTCCAAGTCCAATCAATTGGTGGAAGGCGACAGAGGCTCAACGGAACTCCGCAGGGGTGGAGTGGGGAGTGACTGAGACTGGTGGAGTCGAGTGACCCTGTTCGCAGTCTTCCCAAACGGTCTCTCCTTGGCCTGAAGGAGAAATTTTCCCGATGAGTGTGAGCGGGTTACTTCTTTTTGGTGGGCGCTTTCTTTGCCGCGGTTTTGGGAGCAGGTTTAGCGGCTTTTTTGGTGGACTTTTTGGCGGGTTTTTTGATGGCGAGCTTTTTTTTGGCAGGGGTTGGCTTGCCGGCGACTTGTACGGTCAGTTTGTCGAGAGACTTGCTGATGTTTTTTTCGAGTTCTGTCAGGGCTTCGGTGAAGCGGTCGGCGCGTTTGCGGACTTGTTTGAGAGCGGCAGCGCTTTTGTTGCGGAGAGTGGCTTCGCCTTTGGTGAGCCATTGGCCCAGCAACTCACGGGCGGAATTGGTTTGGCTGGCAGTTTCGTTGAGGGTCTTTTCAAGCTGGTCAATGAGCTTGCGGGCTTTATCGAGGTGAATTTCCATGGCGTGTGTCAGTTGATTTCGACGGCATGGTGGGCTGGGAAGCCTGTCAAGGTCAAGTGACGTTTCAATTTCGTCACATTTGTCACATTACGGACGCTTAGGAAATTGGGACTAAGCGAGGCCGCTGCGAATCAAAAGAGCGAGGGGTTCGGGATCTCTGCCCATGAAGTCGCGGAACAATTGGGCGGGGTCTTCGGAATTGCCTCGGGAGAGAATTTTGTCCCGGAAGTCACGGCCGACTTGGGGGTTGAGAATGCCTTCTTTTTGGAAGCGAGTGAAGGCGTCGGCATCCAGCACTTCGGCCCATTTGTAGCTGTAGTAACCGGCGGCGTAACCGACGGGATTGCTGAAGAGGTGACCGAAACGGCGGAGGAGGGTTGGTGGCTCGGTTTTCAAGGGCATGAGGTAGCCAGTGAGAAGGCGGCGGGACAGGGCGTCGAGATCTTGGCTGGCCTCGGAAGGGGGATTCATGTGGAGTTCGAGGTCGAGTTTGCCGAAGGCGAGTTGGCGCATCATGGCGCTGGCGGAGCGGAAGTTCCGGGCGGCGATGAGTTTTTTGAACAGACGACTTGGAACCGGATCGCCGGATTCGAAGTGGCGAGCGAAGAGGTCCAGGCTTTCGCGTTCCCAGCAGAAGTTCTCCATGATTTGGGAGGGAAGTTCGACGAAGTCCCAATAGACGCTGACGCCGTTGAGCGATGGGATTTCGACGTTGCCGCAGAGTTGATGGAGCAGGTGGCCGAATTCATGAAACACGGTGCAGACTTCATCATGGGTGAGGAGGGCGGGTTTGCCATCGAGCGGCGGAGTCATGTTGCCGCAGATGAGGCCGAGGTGGAGGCGGCGATCCTCGCCATTGGCCGGTGGAAGGCCCATTTTGAGGTAATTCATCCAGGCACCGCCGCGTTTGGAGTCGCGCGGGTGCCAGTCGGCGTAGAAGGAGCCGATGTGGGTGCCTTTTTCGTTGCGGACTTCGTAGAATTTGACGGAGGGGTGCCAGACCTCGACGGGGCCTTCGTCATTTGGGCGAGTGCTGACAGAGGGAAGGGGGTCGGTCTCGGGGGAGATCAGGACGGTATCACGGGGGGTGATGGAAAGATTGAAGACGCGCTCGGCGAGGTGGAACATGCCAGCGAGGACTTGATCAAGGGGGAACCAGGGACGGAGTTCTTCGGGATCGAAGTCGTATTCGGCGCGGCGTTGTTTTTCGGCCCAGAAGGCAACCTGCCAAGGTTCGAAGAGGTCGGGAGCGCGGTGTTGGGCATCGGCGCGGAATTCCTGGAGTTGGATGGTTTCTTTTTCGAAGGCGGGGCGGATGCGTTCGTGGAGATCGTCGATGAATTTGAGGGCTGCGCGTCCGGTGCGCGCCATGCGCTGTTGGAGAACTTGATCAGCGAAGTGCTCCTGGCCGAGGAGGTGGGCTTTTTCGTGTCGAAGAGCAAGGATCTGCCAAACGAGAGGGGTGTTGTCGTGGGTTTCGCTGTTGCCGATGCGTGTGGAGGCCTGCCAGACTTGCTGGCGGATGTCTTCGTCTTCGAGGTATTCGAGAACGGGGATGAGAGAGGGGGCTTTGAGGGTGAAGCGGAAATGGGGGGCTTCTGGTGTGCCGAGGTTTTTGGCTTCTGCCTCCTGGCGGGCGGCGTCGATTGCGCTTTGGGGGAGGCCTTTGAGGCGGGAGGGGTCGTCGATGATCAGATCCCAGGCGTTGGTGGAATCGAGGACGTTCTCGGAGTATTTTTGGGTGATTTTTGAGAGTTCGGATTCGATTTGTTCGAGGCGAGACTTTTTGTCGGGATGGAGTTCCGCGCCGTGTTGGCGGAAGCTTTCCATGGTTTCGTCGAGGGCGCGGCGGCGGATACCGGTGAGGGCTTTGGCTTCGTCTGTTTTGCTGTAGGTGAGAAGGAGGTCCCAGATGTGGGGGTTGAGGGGGATTTTGGCGAAGAAGGCAGAGACGGCTGGGAGCATGGCGTTCTGGGCCTCGCGCAGGGCCGGGTTATTGCAGAGGGCATCGAGGTGGTTGACCAGGCCCCAGGCTTCGTTGAGGGGGCGAGTGGTTTCGTCGAGATCGAGAACAACGCTTTCGAAGGTCATGCGGCCGCGGTCTTGGGTCAGAAACGAGTCGATCGCGGCGGTGGCTTGTTCGAGAGCAGAGGAAATATCGGAATGGATGGCATCAGCTTTGAGTGTGGACCAGCGGATATGGAAGTCGGAGGTGAGGAACGGATGCGTCATGTGAGGGGAGTTTGTCTGGAGAAGCAAAAGGAGTAGGTGCGGCAAGATGGCGGGTTCGAGGGCGGTGGAAAGGGGAAAGTCGGATCGAGAGAGAATGGATTTCCGGACTTCCGTTTTCCAAGAAGGCACTTATACTGGTCGTCCATGGCTTTTCGAGAACCCCGCATTTACCTGCTGCCGACAATGATGACGGCAGGCAATATTTTGGCTGGCTTTGTGGCGATATTGCAGATTTTTCAAGGCCGAGCGGGGGAGGTGACGATTCACTATCACTACGCCATTCTGGCGATCTTGGCGGCGTGTTTGTTTGATGTTTTGGATGGACGATTGGCCCGATTGGGCGGGCAGGAGAGTCCGTTTGGGCGGGAGTTGGACTCACTGGCAGACATTGTTTCATTTGGGATTGCCCCGGCTTTGTTGGTGCATGACATCGTGCTTTCGGGGATCACGAAGCCTGCTGGAGTCGGGTCTTTGATTGCGGCGGCCTACCTGGTTTGTGGGGCGGTGCGCCTGGCGAGGTTCAATTGCTTGGCGGCGATGGATGAGCATAGCAGTTCGAAGAGTTTCCGGGGATGTCCGATTCCGGCGGCGGCGGGGGTGATTTCGTCGATTACCCTTTTGTTGTTGTGGATGGAGGAGGGGAACAAGGAATTGGGGCCGTGGAAGTATGGATTGGCGGTGCTGATGGTGATGCTGTCGTTTTTGATGGTGAGCGACATTGAATACCCGAGTTTTAAGTCAGTGAACTGGCGGACACGGCGGTCGCTTCCGGCGGTGATTGTGACGATTTTGGTGGTGTGGTTTTCGGTGAACAACTGGCAGTGGACACCGGCGGTGTTTTTTGTGAGTTACCTGCTTTATGGTTTGGTGAGGCCCTGGGTTTCGAGGCGGATGAGGCAGCAGATTGAGATTGAATTGGAGGAGCCGGAAGAGGATCGAGCCGCAGCGGGGGCGATTGAAAAATTGGAGCCGGAAGAACAGGCCAGGGTGAGTGCGGGATTGTGAGAGTTGGCGTCGATTGGGGAATGAAATGTCAATGCTTGCCAAGAGAGGTGGAACTGTGGTGAGTTGGAATTGAATTCATGGCAGATTTTCATCAACACCCCAAGTTACCGACTTTGCACCACTTGGCTTCGGCTCAGGACGGTGTGGCGGATGTGAATTTGGTGAACTGGGCGAAGGAGAAGCCAGTGGCGCTGCTTTTGCCTGCGCTTTTTATCGAATGTGAGCGGCCGGCGTTCCCGCAGATTCTGGAAGAGGTGTCGCAGGTGGGGTATGTGGGGCAGGTGGTCGTTACGATGAATCAAATGAGGGGTGCGGAGTGCGAGGTAGCGATTGAATTTCTGAAGCGACATTTGCGGGGTAAGCCTGCCTGTTTGTTGTGGAATGATGGACCAGAGTTGCTGGATATTTGGCGAGAGATGGAGGCGTTGGGGTGCCCTGCTTACATGGAGGGAAAGGGGTCTAACATTTGGATGGGACTGGCGTGGTTGGAGGCGAGTGGGCATGATGGATTGGTGGTCAGCCATGATACGGACATCCTGAACTACACGAGGGGGCTGCTGTGGAAGTTATGTCTGCCGCTGCTGCATCCACAGATGGGGTATCGATTCGCGAAGGGATATTACAGCCGGGTGTCGGACCGGCTTTACGGGCGGGTGACTCGGTTGTTGTGTTTTCCGTTGATTCAGGCGTTCGCGGATGTGCTTGGGTTGCAGCCTTTGATCGAGCACCTGCAATCGTTTCGATATCCGCTGTCGGGGGAGTTTGGTGGGGATATGAGAACGTTGGGATTTTTTGAAATACCGTCAGGGTGGGGACTGGAGATCGCCATTTTAGCGGAGGCCCATCGGATTTTGCCTGTTGAGCGGATGTGTCAGGTGGACATGGGGTTTCACTTTGAGCATCGGCATCGGAGGATGGAACCGGGCGAGCGTGAGGAGGGGCTGATCTCAGCTGCGATGGAAGTGGCGCGTTGCATGGTCTATCAGGTGCTCAAGCAGGCGGATTCCCGAGGTGGCGAGGCGCTGATGAGAGTGGTGCTGCCGCGTTATCAAGAGCGGGCGCAGGAGTGGTTGCGTCGATACGAGCACGTGAGTTTGATCAACGGGCTGGTTTATGATCGCGCGGAAGAGCAAGCGGCGGTGACAGCGTTTTCGGAGGCGCTTGAGAGGTTGGTGCTGGGGCATCAAGCGACCGGGGCGGTTGAAGTTCCCGGGATGTGGCCTGCCGTTAGGGGGCTTCTAGCGAAGGCACCTGAATTGAGGGAGCGGTTGCGGCAGGCGGCGATTGTTCTTTGATTTTTGACGGAGCTGTCGGTTTACGGATGGGGTGAGTGGAGCGGTTTGCGAACCGGGAGGCTGTGAGCGGGCCATTGGGTCGGATTGGGACTGATGCTTCCAGAGGCGAACTGTCGGTAACCTGTTCCAAATGCAGGCAGTCGGCTTTTGATTAACCCAGGAAAGGCGATGGTTTCCAATTTGATAGAGGAAGATGAGGGGGAGATCTTTTTCATGGTTTGAAAGGTGCCTTTGGAAGGGGACTTTGGGGATGGGGGATTACAGTCCAGGGGGATGTCGGGCAATGAAGCCGGCGGTGGAACGCGGTTTGGGTCTCCAGCGAGGTCCTTCGCCTTCTCTGCCTCCTGTTGTGTCGAGACGGAGGCCGCAGATGGTCAGGAAGACGTGGTCGCCGGGTTTGACATAGATCGTGATGAAACGGCCAGGTCCGGGCTGGCCATAGTTGGCGAATTCCTTTGAACTCAGGGGGGAGCGCAAAAGGCCGGAGTGGAAGAGAATGTATGAGATTGAGCCTGAGCAGTCGTAGGCCGAATCGTAGAGGCGAGAGTGACCGCCACCCATTCTGTAGGGCTTGCCCTGGAGGGTGTTGGCGGCATAAACCGCGTGAAGGATGGGGCGGGGAAAGGTGATGGGAACTTCTGCGTAGCGACCGTCGAAACGAAGAGCGTAAGGGGGCAGTTGGGATGGGCGTTGGATGGGAACGGACTGCGGTTTCAACTGATTTGGAATCGGGCGTCCTTGATAAACCGAATTGCGAGTCAGGGGTGTAGCGAAGGATTGGGCGGCCGCCCAAGGGGAGGCGAGGGTGAATGAGCAAACCACCACACCCGCGATCGAGAGAATGTTTGGGAGGTGAGAGGGAAGGCGCATAACCAAAAATGTGGAAGTTATGGCTATAATAAACCTAGCGAAGGTATCAATCAATTCAGAATTGAGAATCTGAGTCGCGCTTTTGTAACAATAAAGTCATGAATGTGTCAGAATCTTGTCATTGGGTTCGAGTTGGACGAGGCGAGGCCTCTCCGAGTGAGACCAATTGGAATCAGGGGGGGGAGCGCGCTGGTTTCGCGACTGATTTGGACAAGGTGCTACTCGTCTGGGAAACTTTTCGATTGGTTCGAGTCAAGAACTGCGGATTGATCCAAATCGGATGGGACGATGGCGCGTGGTTTGACTTGGGCTTCGGTGGTGGGGTTGGAAGTTGGTGGTTGCCGAAGGTGCAGCCAGGCTGCGTCGACGAGGAAGGGACGTTGGATGGTGGCGTCAATCTCATTGCGCCGCATCATTTCCAAACCGCCTTCAGTGCCCGCAAACCCGTTGATGCCGATGATTAGGGTGTCATCTCGTGTGCCGGCCGCAGTTGCCGCAAGATGGGCGGCCTGGGCTAGAAAGTCGTCGTGGGCGAAGACCACATCGATGGATTTTTGGAGGCGAAGCGCCTCTGCGTATCGAGGTTGGACGTTGGCGGATGTCCAGTCTGCGGGGGTATCGTGGACCAGAATGACCGAAGTGGTTGGCGTCAGGCATTCTGCAAATCCGGCATGGACGGCAGAAGACCAAGCCGAATCATCGGCTCCTCGAATTTGTAGAATTCTACCCTTTGGGATGGAGTCGCCACGATCGCCAGCCCGCTTGGAGAGGGCATTCAGCGCGATTTTTGCGGCGGCGCGTCCGATTTCTTTGGGGTCGCAGGCAAAGACGGCTTCGATCTCAGACGAAGGTTTCACTGGGGATGGCGGGTCGACGACGATGATGCGGGTCCCGACATTCTTCAGAGCGGTCAGGGAAAGGCTGAGCGATGGAAGATCGGTTGGTTGAAGCAAAAGAATGGCTGGAGGTGTGGCTAGGAGCGCTTCGATCTGGTTGAGTTGTCTGCTGGAACTTCCCCGGGCGTCTTCCATAACTAGTTCGTGATCGGCGTCTTGAGCGTCGAGCAGGTTCAAGAATTGGGCTTGGGCTCGTTGGAAAGGCATTCTGGCGTCTGAAAAGAGACAGACCACGCGCCGAGTCTGTTCCCTTGCTTGCTCTAGGGAAAGCGGTGCCGAGCTGGATTCGTCTGGTTGGCAGCCGGCAACACACCATGTGACCAGCAGGGCAAGAAAGGGGTACCGCAGGCGACAGCGAAAAAGAGACATGGAGGTTTTAAAGAGACATGGTTCGAATGAAAGACAAGCGAGACTCCATTCTGGTCAAGAGATGCATAGGAAATGGGAGCATGGGCCGGCTTTCGCTTGCGGGTTCTTTGATTTCACCTCAAGGTGGCTTGGGAAATGCCGAATTTTTCTAGAATCTCAAATCAAAGGTTAGCCATTTGGAGCAACCTACCCACAGCGCGTTCGGCTCGGGTGGGGAGGTTGAGTGTGGGTTGGCAGGGGGCAAATTGCGGTCTGGGGGATGAAATTGGACTCCTCAACGCTTCTTTTTGCGACTTTCCTGCAATCGCTTCTTGATGATTCGTCGTCTTACCTGTTAAAACTCAGTGCTGGCGACGAAAATTCGCCCGAAATCCGATACAACCTCCACGCTCTTATTTTTGTGATCATGAAACTACAGAAAATTGCTCTAACGATCCTGGTGCTGGCGACCCAATGGGTTGGTGCGCAAGATGCCACCCAAGTCAAAGTGGAAGTCAAAGGGGTCAAAGTTGAGCAGCAGCAAACGCCCCAGGTGCAGGCGTTGAACATTGTGGACAAGAAGTGGAAGCCGAAGAACTGGCTGGAAATCGAAGTGGCGTTTGACATCAAGCTGGCTCGTGATGCCGGAGGGCGCTCTGGGAGTTTGAGTGCCATGGATGTGAAGTACTTCATCGGCCTGAATCAGAAGAGCGAGGACGGGAAGAACGTCGTGTTGAGCGGAACGATGAGTTACAAGGATGTGCCGGCGGATACGGCGTGTTTTGGACTGGCATTTGTTTCTCCGTCGACTTTGAAACGTATCCTGCAGAAGGACAATGGAGGTAAGGGTGATGTGGTAGCTCATGGCGTTGAAGTTCTGGTAGGTGGCAAGCGAGTAGCGTCGGGTTCGAGCACTGGGTCGCCCTGGTGGTTCGATGCAAATACTCAAGCGCTATCGGACAAGTTTGCGTTTGAGGACGGGTCTGTGCTTCCTAAATCAAAGACGCCGTTTGCGCCATTCTGGGGTGACTACGACCTTCCCGTGTCGGCCCAGTAAAATGTGTCGCGAATTTTCAATAGCCGATTTGGGCAAGAAGTTCATTGAACTTGTCTGAGCCCTGGCGATAGAACCCACAATCACCGATCCCGAAAACTTCAATCATCTCATGGCAGACAAGAAACAAATAGCCGTCATCAACCTGGGCTCACAAAGGCTTGGCGGTGCGATTTATGGTCAGGCGGGAGGAGATCTCGTTCTCAAGAAGTACGAATTTGTCGAGCTTTCAGGCGACCCGACGGTTGATGTCTCGCGGCTCCCTCAGCTGAAAGTTGGCATTGCTGAACTGGCAGACAAACTGGGTCTGGCCAAGCAAGATGTTTGGTATGCGGTAGCGGGACATACCGTTTTCACTCGTTTCGTCAAATTGCCGCCGGTTCAAGGAGAGAGGATGGACCAGATTGTGGAGTTTGAAGCTCGGCAGAATGTGCCTTTCCCAATTGATGAAGTGGTCTGGGATTACGAGGTGGTTGGGGAGCCTCTGGGTGAAACGGAAGTGGTATTGGTCGCCATGAAGTCTGATTCGTTGAATGAGATCAACGAACAGGTTATTGAGAACCGGATCAACACCATTGGGGTCGATTTGGCGCCATTGGCTCTTTATAATGCCTTCAAGTACAGCTACCCAGACGTGACCGAGCCAGTGGTTCTCATCGATCTTGGAGCGCGTTCGACGAATGTTGTTTTCGTGGAGGAAGATCGCTTTTTCACCCGGAACATTTTGGTAGGTGGCGCGTCGGTGACGGCTGCCATTAGCAAGGAGTTCGGGCTTGGTTTCGGGGATGCCGAAGCTCAAAAAGTGGCAAATGGATTCGTGGCGTTGGGAGGTGCGGTTGAATCTCATCCAGATCCTGAGGTTGCAGCTCTGTCAAAAGTGATGCGAAACGCCATGACACGTCTGCACGGTGAGGTGATGCGGACCGTCAACTATTACCGCAGCCAGCAAGGTGGAGCGGCTCCTCAGCGTGCGTTTTTGTGTGGAGGTGGAGCAAGCATGGGATATGCAACGGACTTCTTCCAAGAGAAACTGAAGGTTCCTGTTGAGATCTTCAACGGTCTTCGGGGTGTCAGGATGGATCGGGGAGTGAATGAGGCATCCGTCCAAGCTGAAGGACCTTGTTTCGGAGAGATGTCGGGCCTTGCGCTGAGGTATTTTGGAGCTTGTCCAGCGGAGGTCGAACTGGTGCCTGAAACACTTGCGGCGGCGAGAGACTCTGCTCGCCGAGCGCCTGCGGTCATCATGGCGGGAATGTGTCTCTTGGCAACGCTGGTAGCGACTTTGCTCTATTTCAAAAAGGCGGATGCGGTGGTTCAGGAAAAGGTTGCTGGCATGGAAGCTGAACAGAGCAGCTTGAAGGGGGTAGCGAATGAACTGTTGAGCTTGGATGAACGGCTTGAGAGTTTGCGGACGCAGAGTGGGCAGATTGAGTCAGCGGTAAACACTCGGTCCTATTGGGTTCGCCTCCTTCAGGAGTTAAACTCCAAATTCGACAACGATTTGATCTGGATCACCCTGGTAGAGCCGGTGGCGAATGGCAACTCGTTGACTCCGTCTTTAGGTGCGGCTGGGTCGAGCGCTACGGACCAAGCGGCGGCGCCTGCGTTAGGGGTGGCGGCTGACAAGGCAGTGTCAACGCAGTCTGCGCATGAACTCCACCTCCAAGGGTTGTATCGAAAGAATGACGAAGGCCAAGAAGTGGTCTACCGATATGTGCGCGCTCTGGCTGCGAGTGACTGGTTTGACGTGCAGGATATCGAGAAGAAACTGAATGAAATTGTCAAGGCTGAGACCGGAATCGAAGAGGACCGGTATGCATACAAGTTTGACATCCGTCTTCCTCTGAAACAGAAAATTGAATTCAAAAACTGAGCATGGACTGGATCCGAGAAAATAAAACGTTGGCCTCAATCATGGGGGTGTTCCTTGCGCTGGCGGCAGCACTTGGATTTTTGGTCTTCAATGCATGGTCGTCCTTTGGGGCGTCCAATGATCGCTTCATTGCTGCCAACAATGCCTTGGCGACCATGAAGTCGGCAAAACTTTATCCAAGCCCTGAGAATTTGGAGAAGAAAAAGTCGGCAGTTGAGGATTATGAAAAAAAGGTGACGACCTTGAGCAAGGTATTGCTGAGTCTGCAACCCGCTGTTGAGCCGATCAGCGAAACCGATTTCCAGGCGAAGTTAAAGGCGAAAATCGCGGAAGTTCGTTCGATTTCAGGGAAGCCGACAAAGCTCCCGGGCGAATCCTCATTGGGATTTGCGGACTACACCTCAAGTCTGCCAAAGTCTGCCGCCATTGCGCAGGAACTTTCGGAGTATGTGGATGCTGCGGAAGCTGTCGTCCGCGTTTTCATCGACTCTGGAGTGGAGTCGGTTGATACCTTTGAGCGGAGCCTGTTGGCTTCCGAGAAAGGTGAGGCGGCGGCAGCGCCTTCGGCACCGGTAGCGCCATCCAAAACAGGGAAAGCCGGGGTGGGGGGTAAAGTTCCTGTCGCTGCTAAAGCGGTGGCAGAAATGGTTGAGCGCCGCACGTTGACTTTCACGCTGACTTGCGATCAAGGGCCATTGCAGAAGGTTCTGAACCGATTGGCAAGTCCTTCAGAGATGCCTTATTTTGCGGCGGTTCGGCTGTTGCGAGTTGAGAACGAGAAGAATGAGGGGCCACTGAGGGCGGCAGTAACGTTGGAGTTAAACAAGAGTAAGTCGGCGGCAGTCGATGCGGCTGCTGCTGAAGTGCCTCAGGAGCAAGTCGTCATTGGAACTGATGGGCTTCCAGTCGCTGCGGCGGAAGCGGCACCTCAGGCAGCTGGACCAGCGAAGCCGGGCATCAAGGATGCCGTTGGCGTCATGGGGCAGGAGAAATTGAAGGTCTACATGGAAATCGATCTGATCAAGTTCATTGATCCTGCGAAGCAAGTGGCTGGTGCTGCGAACTAGGCGGGAATCAAAAGATCGAGAACGACTCCTCAAACACCATTTGGAACTGCATTCATGAATCAACGAAAAGGGAATTTTGAAAAGAAACTGCTGGTCGCGATGGCCTTGCTGGCAATCATCGTGGCTGGTTTGCTTATTTGGCAGAGCAAAGGGTTGCCTGACACTCTGATACTCAAAAAGGTGACACCGAAAGACGAATTGGGAGAGATTCCTGTAGCGAAGGCTGAGGAAGCAATCACTCGATTGAGTACGGTATTTGATTGGAAAGCCCCATTCCTAGCAGGTAAGCCGGTGCCATTGAATAAATCGATCCTTTTGGTGGTGAAAGACGACCAGCTTTTTGATTTGTTCGTGGCCAATCCGACTTTGAGAGCACCGATGACCAATGACTTCCTGGTGACCAACGATCTGCCCGATATTTTGCACGCCAATGTGGGAGAGTTGGACCCTGATGAAGACGGCTTTACGAATGAAGAAGAATTCATGGCAAAGACCAATCCGAAGGACGCGGCAAGCAAGCCTACGGCAACCAACAAGCTCTACTTGAAGGAACGGATCACAAACGACTATATCGTTCACTTGAAGAGCAGTACGATGCCGGTGCAAGTGCAGCGGATCGCTCCGGAGCCGAAGAAGAGTGTCTTTGTCACACCAGGGAAAGAATTCGGATTTGATGCAGGGGCGGTTCGGTTTAAGGCCATTACTTTCGAGAAAAAGGTCGTTCCAGATCCCAAGACTGGCGAAAAAGACGTGTCTGAATTAAAGGTCCTGGATACTGCCACGAACAAAGAAGTGGTCTTGATTCGGGGACAAGACCTCAATCTTGCTGAATATGAGGCGAAATTTGAATACCTGCTGGATGGGGTCAAGGAATTCACCGTGAAAAAGGGGGAACGCTTCCAACTTCCTGGAACAGGAGATACCTACTTGGTCTTGGATGTGCTTGAAACTGAGGCTTCAATTGCTAAGTTGGACGCTTCAGGTGTGCAAAGTGCCCCCCTGAAGATTTCAATGCGTTAAAAAAAACATCTGATACACAGAAATACCTAGCCAAAACAGGGTTAAACCTGCTATTCACTATCCTCCCATTGCAAAATTGCTTCCGATACCTCGTATGACTCGTCTCTCCCGAAAAGTGTTTCAAAATCGCTGTCTGTCCGCTGCTTTGGCAGCACTATCCCTTGCCAATGCCGCGCAGGCAGGTACAGGCGGTGGAAGTCTTCCTGGTCTCGCCGAGCGCGAGATCGCGCGCCGAATGGGTCGTGTTCAAGATGCGAGAATTGCGATTGAGCAAGGTGACAAGTTAATGGCGGAGGGTGATACCGAAGGTGCTTTGGGTCAGTACAAAGCGGCGATGGATGCACTTCCGAATGCGGCGATCACGTCTGAATGGAGTGAGTATGCCAAGGCCAAGTTTGCGGATTGCAGTGTCGTTTTGGCTCGGGAGCGTGCGAAGAATGGTCGCTACAAGGAAGCTCGTGAATTGCTTGATGGGGCATTGGTTGCGGTTCCGGGGCATGCGGGTGCCATTGCATTTGGCAAGCAGTTGGACGATCCAGAGCGCTGGCCGGTGGCTTTGACTCCTGAGCACGTGGTGAAGGTGCAGGAAGTGGAGCGTGGGCTTCTCCAAGGCCGGAGCAATTACGAATTGGGCAATTATGACCTCGCTCGTGAGGACTATCTTGACGTCCTGAGGAAGGACCCCTACAACACCGCGGCTCGCCGTGGCATGGAGAGGGCAGAGCAGAAGCGCGCTGAGTATTTCAATAGCGCACGCGACCACACACGGGCCAAGATGCTCAACGAAGTCAATAAGGCCTGGGAGGATACGGTGCCGGTTCAGGTGATTCAGACAGATACCCTTGGGCCTACCACGAAGACGCAGTCGGCTTACATCACTGAGAAGATGAATCGCATTCGGTTCCCTTCCGTCCAGTTTGCAGGTGCCTCACTTGAGGAAGCGATTGAGTTCCTGCGGGTTAAGAGCCGGGATCTGGACGACCAGGAGTCTGATCCAGCCAGAAAGGGTGTGAACATCATTCTAAAGACTGGTGACACGCCGATCACGACCACCATCAGCATTGACCTCACGGATGTTCCAATGTCCGAAGCTCTTCGCTACATCACTGAATTGGCGGGCATGAAGTTCAAGGTGGATTCGTATGCTGTCTTGGTGGTTCCGATTTCCGAGACCTCGACGGAAATGTATCAGCGGATTTTCCGGGTGGGTCCCGATTTCCTCAGCATGGGCGGCGACGCTGGCGGTGCAGCACCTGCAGCGGCACCTGCTGATCCATTTGCGCCAGCTGCTGCTGCGGGAGGAGGCTCAGCACTCATCACACGCAAGACTGCGCTCGATATCTTGAAGGAACAGGGGATTACCTTTGGGGATGGAGCCACGGCAGTCTTTAACAAGACGACATCTCAGCTGATCGTTCGCAACACTCAGCCGATGTTGGACTTAGTTGAGACCTTTGTGGATTCAATGGTTGGGAACCTGCCAAAGCAGATTTACATCACGACCAAGTTTGTCGAAGTATCGCAAAAGAACACAGATGAGCTTGGCTTTGATTGGTTGCTCGGGGCTTTCAACGTGCCAGGAAGTGATGGTGTGTTTGGAAGTGGTGGTACGGTTGGCAACTCCTCTGCCGGGCCGATTAACTCGGCTGATTTTCCGACGACTTTCCCAGGAGCGGGCACTGTTCCTGTTGGTCAGAATCCAATTAGCCGGGGGATGCGTTTTGGTGGCAATGCGATCTCTGCGGATTCCATTGACGGGCTCATTTCGACATCTCAGGCCGTGTCCTCAATGTCGCCTGGGATCGCCGCCATCACCGGTGTGTTCACGGATCCTCAATTTCAAGTGGTGATCCGGGCGTTGAACCAGAAGAAGGGTGTGGATTTGATGAGTGCTCCGAGCGTGACGACCAAGAGCGGGCAACGCGCGACGGTCGAAGTGGTTCGCGAGTTCCTGTATCCTACCGAGTTTGATCCACCAGAAATTCCTCAGCAGTTTGGTGCTGTCGGACAGACAACTCTTGGTGGCGGACTTGGTGGTACTCAGTCTGGTTCGTTTCCTGTAACTCCAACAACACCGACGACGTTCGAAATGCGGCCGGTGGGTGTGAGGATGGAAGTTGACCCTGTGTTGGGTGCGGACGGCTACACGATTGATCTGAATTTGGCGCCCGAAGTGACGGAGTTTGAAGGATTCATCAACTATGGGAGTCCGATCCAGACGACGAGCACCAATGCGCTGGGTCAGTCGGTTCCTAACGTCCTTACGCCAAACATCATCAACCAGCCTGTGTTCTCCTCGCGGAAGGTCACTACGGCGGTGACGATTTGGGATGGACAAACCGTGGCTATGGGTGGTTTGATTCGTGAAGACGTGCAAAATGTGGAAGATAAGATTCCAGTTCTGGGCGACATCCCGATCCTTGGCCGTCTCTTCAAGACAAAGGCAGAGGATCACTTCAAGCGGAACTTGATGATCTTTGTGACGGCGAGTGTCATTGACCCATCCGGTCAGAAGGTGCGCCAACAGACTACCAGCACGGACGCCACTTTGCCTGGGGCTGATGCACTCGGTGGTGGTGGTATGGGGGGTGGGCCTAACCCGCTGCTTCCAGCCGTGGGCGGCCAGTAGTTCCAGGTTGACTTGGATCGCTAGATTTGGACAGGCACCGCCGAGAGGTGGTGCCTGCTTGTTTTGTTGGACGAACACCAGTTGCAATTTAAACCGATACGCCAGATATGAGGTTAAGCCGAAGCTCGAAGTTGGAGGTGCCGCCTTCGCCGCCAGTATTGGTGGCACCAGTCGCCGGGAGAACTGGAGCTGTATCGATTGGATACAGCCGCTGCGTTCCCCGACGTCTTGTGCAGCCGAGGCTGGCACCGCCTGCGGCGCCTCTAACTCTGGAATCCGGGATAAACTGCCTGTTTGATACCGGCCAAAATTGAGTTCACGCCGTGATCCCATCTCCAACGCCGTCAGATATGCAATCCTGGGTGATTACCGGGGGAATCGCGTGTGGTAAGTCGACTGTTTTGTCGAGGTTGAAAGAGTGTCTTGGAGTGGAAAAGCTCGCCGTGTATTCTTGTGATGAAGAGGTCCGCAGACTTTTGGGTCTGGCGGCGATTCAGGAAGAGATTAAGGTGAGGATCGGGTCCGGAATCGTTGAGTTGGGAGAGGTGAATCGGGAAAAGTTGGGGAAGCTTGTGTTTGAGGATTTTAAGGCAAGGAGGGAGTTGGAGGCTATCCTGCACCCGCCCGTTTTGGCGGCCTTGGAGGAGGCGAGGGCTGGGGCTCGGGAGGCTGGAACGGTGAATCTTTTTGTTGCGGAGGTGCCTCTCCACTATGAGATTGGAGGTACGGTGGCTGCCGACCATGTGATTGTGGTGGCCAGTAGTCTGGACCAACAGGTCTGGCGTCTGATGCACTACCGAGGGCTGGACAAGGCCCGCAGCGAGTCCATGGTGGGCGCGCAGTGGCCTGTCCTGGAAAAGGCGAACAAGGCAACCAAAGTGATCTGGAATGACGGATCCGAGGAGGCCCTGGACGACCAGATTTCCATCCTGCTTTCCGCTTTTGACCCATAATGACCGAATCCCCATTAACCTCTGATTCCGAAACGACATCGGAGTCTCCTGAGCTGCCAACCGAAGCAGTCACCCTTGAGCCGGTGGTTGAGATGACTGAATCGAGCGAATCTGAGACCGCGGCGGTTCCGACCGCGACTGAAGAGGAGCGTCCCAAGGTTCCGGCTGGGTTTCCCGAGACGATTGAAATGGACGCTCTGCAAACGGCATCCTTTGCGGAATTGCATGCGATAGCGGAGAAGACCGGGTGGCGCGTGAACGCGAGTCGGTCCAAGCATCAACTGATTTATGATTTGGCGGGATGGTTGTCCTATCATGGCACCCAGTTGGTGGTTGAAGGGGTGTTAGAGATTGGGGCTGACCATTTTGGCCTGGTGCGTTATCCGAGATTCAGTGCGACGCCATTACCGGAGGACATTTTTGTTCCCTTGTTCCTGGTTCGGAAGTTTGAACTTCGGAGCGGCCAAAAGATCAAGGGGCTGGCGAGGCCACCACGTGATCGCGACAAGTTCCTGGCGATTGAGCGGATCCTTTGTGTTGAAGATGTGGAGATTGAGAAGTGGGAGACGCCGATCCATTTTGACAAGCTCACGGCGATGTTTCCGAATGAGCGGATCATTTTGGAAACCCCCAAGGATGCCTCCATGAGTGCCCGGGTGGTGGATTTGGTGGCTCCTCTAGGCAAAGGGCAAAGAGGGTTGATCTGTGCGTCGCCGCGTTCGGGCAAGACGATGTTGCTCAAGGAGATTGCGAAATCGATCATTGTGAATCACAAGGAGATCGAGTTGTTGATTTTGTTGTTGGATGAACGGCCTGAGGAGGTGACGGATTTTGAGGAGACGGTTGCTGGTGGACAGATCTACGCCTCGACTTTTGACGAGAGCCCAAAGAGGCATTCGCAGCTGGCGGAGCTGGTCATTGAGCGTGCCAAGCGACTGGTGGAGTCAGGCAAGGACGTGGTGATTCTTTTGGACAGTTTGACGCGTTTGGCCCGGGGTTATAACGCGCTGGCGGGTGGCAAGGGTCGGACGATGTCGGGTGGTATGGACGCGAAAGCGATGGCCAAGCCGAAGAAATTCTTTGGGGCTGCACGAAATGTGGAGGAGGGGGGAAGCCTGACGATTCTGGCGACGGCGTTGATTGAGACGGAGAGCCGGATGGATGAGGTGATTTTTGAAGAGTTTAAGGGAACCGGCAATTTGGAGATCACGCTCGACCGTGAGATCTCTGAACGCCGGATCTACCCGGCCATTCATGTGCTGAAGTCGGGAACTCGGCGGGATGATTTGCTCTACCATCCGGATGAGTTTCGTCGGGTGACTCAGGTGCGGAAGCAATTGGCGGCGGTCCCGGCGGTGGAGGCGATTGAGCTTTTGATCAAGAACATCAACCGAACCCGCAACAATGCGGAGGTTTTGCTCACTGGATTGAAATGAGCCTTCCCGTGTTACAGGACGAAGGAGGTGTGGCGACAGAGCCGCGAGTGGAAAAGGATGATTTTGTATTCATCGACACGGCGGAGGCGCTGGCGGATTGGACAGCCCGGATGCGGGTTGAGTTGGAAGCTCATGAGGACAAGCGATGCTGCCTGGACACTGAAGCAGACAGTTTGCACCACTTCAGAGAGAAGGTTTGTTTGCTGCAGGTGGCTTGTGCCGGGCACTTTGCATTGGTGGATCCACTGGCGATCAGCGACATGACGCCGCTCCTTGATTTGCTGAATCTGGGTGAGTTATGGTTTCATGGGGCTGACTACGATTTGACGTTGCTGCAGCGGACCTACGGGTGGAAGCCTCTGAAGATGCGTGACACACAGATTGCTGCGCGGTTGGTGGGGCATCGGCACTTTGGGCTGGCTGCGTTGGTGAAGGACATGGTGGGGATTGAATTGTCCAAGGCTTCGCAGAAGGCAGACTGGAGTCGCAGGCCACTGCCGGATGTGATGTTGCGCTACGCGGTTGATGATGTGCGCTACCTGCTTTTCATTGCGGATCGTTTGCTGGGAGAGTTGAGGGCGCAGAATCGGGAAGAGTGGTTTGTGGAGAGTTGTTTGGATTTGCAGGCGGATGTGGCGGAGCGTTTGGTGGCACCGAAGGAGGAGCCTTGGCGCGTTCAGGGGTCCGGAAGGCTGCAACCGAGGGGTTTGGCTTTTTTGCGGGAGGCGTGGATTTGGCGGGAGAGCATTGCAGAGGAGCGGGATTTGCCCTGCTTCCGGGTGATGTCGAACAAGCAGATGCTGGCTTATGCGGAGGATTTCGAGAGGGGGGTGGAGGTTTCTGCGCCGGCGGGTTGGAGGCCACGATGGAAGAAAGCTTTTTCTGAGGTGATCAAGGAGGCACTTGCCTTGCCGATGGGAGAGTGTCCGCCCAGGATGAAGCGGCCAAAGAGCCGATTTGGTGAGGAGGAACGGGCTTTGGTGGATCGGCTTTGCGGCGCGAGGGACCAAGTCGCGAATGGACTGGAGATTGAATCGTCATTGCTGGGTTCGCGAGGAACGCTGGAGCAAGTGGTGGCGGCGAAGTCCGCTGAAGGGTTGATGATGGGCTGGCAGAAGGAGTTGATGAAGGAGCCGCTGAGTTGGGTGCAGGTTGGAGAAGGTGTTTGAAAACGAAAAAGCCCTCCGGATTGGAGGGCTTCTGTGAGGTGGCCGATTTTGCCACGCACTGAGTAGGAATAAGTTATGCCGTCGTTTTTCGCTCGGAATTGAGGTCCATTTTTCGGTAGAGGGTGGCGATGCTCACGCCGAGCATGCTGGCCGTTTTTTCGCGGGAGCCGTTGTTGTATTTGAGGGTTTCCTGGATGAAGAGGCGCTCTTGGGCTTTGATGAAATCGTCGAGTGTTGAGCCAATGGGGAGTTGTTGGGTAGCTCCGGTTCCCTGAGGGGAGGGGACTTCGATCTGCTGGCTGACCTTGGAGGGCAGGTCTGAGGGTTCGACGCGGTCGAGTTCGGCGAAGGCGCAGGCGCGCTCGACGGCGTTGCGTAATTCGCTGATGTTTCCGGGCCAAGGATACTTCTGGAGGAAATCGAGGGCATTTTCGGAGATGGTCTTGCCCTTGCCGCCCATGCGCTCGGCCAGGTCTTTCAAGAAGTGATCGACCAAGGGACGAATGTCCTCACGGCGTTCGCGGAGTGGCGGAATTTTGATGGGGACGACGGAGATCTTGTAATAGAGGTCCTCGCGGAATTTGCCTTGCTTGGTGGCTTCTTCGAGAGAGGCGGTGGTGGAGGTGACCAGGCGGAAATCGGGTGCGCTTGAGGTGCCCCAGGAGCCCTTGCGCGTTTGGCATTCGTCCAGGAACGTATTGAGCTGAGCCTGGATTCGGACTGGGAGCTGGTGAACTTCAGCCAAGTGGATGGTGCCGCCTTGGGCGCGACCGAAGATGCCGCTCGAGGTATTGCCGCCATGGCCGAAGAGTTCGGTCTCGAGCACTGCCTCAGGCATGGCGCTGCATTGAAGTTCTTTGAAGGGGGCGGCACTGCGGCGGCCTGCATCGTGGAGGGCGCGGGCAACCATGTGCTTGCCGACGCCAAATTCGCCTTCCAACAGGACGGTGCTGTCGGTATCCGCGACGCGCCGAGCGATTTCGAAGATGCGTTGGATCGCATCGCTGTGTCCGATGAGTTTGGAAGAGGTTGAGGTGCGGGCGGCGGTGACCGGTGGAAGATCGGCGGCGCTGCCACCTGATTTGCGACCAAGCGATTGGTCGACCGTTTTGATGAGGTCGCCGAGGTCGAAAGGCTTGGTCAAGTAGTCGAAAGCGCCCAGGCGCATGGCTTCGACGGCGGTTTCGACGGTGCCGTGACCGGTGACCATGATGACGGCGGTTTCAGGGAATTCCTCCCGGATGGCTCTGATCAGGTCGAGGCCATTGATGTCGCCGATGCGAAGGTCGACGATGACGAGATTGGGTTTTTCGGAGCGAACGGCGGCGAGTCCTTCGGCTCCGGTTTGAAAGCTCAGGACGGAGTGCCCGGAGGCTCTGCACAGCTTGCTCATGAGCTCCAGAATGGCGGCCTCGTCGTCTATGATTACTATTTTAGCCATAATGCAGAGTGATTGCTGAGATGCAAAATTGATTGTTAGACGATGTAAAATAAATGAAGAGCCCCCGAGCGTCAATCAACTTTCTCAAAATTGATCGAATTTCGGGGGCTCTTAACTCAGAAGCGACAACGGTATCGCGGAGGAGAAGGTGGGGTGCTAGGTGGATTGAGTCATGGAGCCTTCTACTGATTTATGATTAGACTGGGTTGGAGTTTTGGGATTGTTCTTTTGGCGAGATTTGCGGTCATGAGTTCCCGCTAGGGCGTTGATCCAGCCTCTTGTCTGTCATGGTTTTGACAGTGGGCTGTGCTCAGGCTTCAGGATTCGCTGGTTCAAAATGATCTTCTTTTCGAGAGACGGTCTATTTGGGTTTTGCGGCGAGCGCGCTTTTCATGGTTTCGTAGGCTCGGCGAAAGTCTTTCCGTTCGGCGAAGAGGGCAGCTTTTTCCAGATTGAGGAAGGAAGGGGGATCGGGGAGGGCTTGCAGGCGATCCAGGGTACGAGAGGCTTCATCGAGAAGACCGCGTTTTTTCTGTGCGAAATAGAGGTCGACGCCGAGACGGGCATCGGTTGGTTTGAGGGCGAAGTTGCGCTCCAGGTTTTCGAACAGGGTTCCGCTGCTCACTTCCTGAGGACTGGACGCATAAGCGTACTTGCGCTGGAGGTTCCAGGCTTTTTCGAATTCGGTTTTGCGGGCGTATTCTTCGGCAAGGAGCGGCCAGGAATCGGCGCGCCAATCGGGGTGGTTTTCGAGGAGTGCGACGAGTTGGTCGCGATCGCCATGTCCCTGCCAGAGGGAGAGAACCTGTTTTCTTTGTTCGAGGTCGATTTTGCTGAGGTTGGGGTCAACGTCGAGGAGGTCTTTCAGGGCGGTGTTCCAGTCGGGTCCAGGTGCTGTGTTGGAAAGGATCGTCGCCAGCATGGCTGGAGTGGTGGCTAGTTTTCGCACATTGAGGGCGAGTGCGGGATAAGGGCGTGCGAGTTGCAGCATGGAACCATAGAACCAAGCCTGGGTGGTTCGTTCTAACAGGCTGCGCCAGGGAACGATGGCCATGTTGGGTTCAAACTTTAGCCAGAAGGCGGCTTCTTCCTGGCAAAGGGTGATGTTTTTGGGTTCGAGCGCTCGAGCGCGGTTGAAGTCGTCTAGAGCATCGGCGCTGGGGTTGCGGAGTTGGAGTTTGAGGAAGCCGCGCTGGAAATAGAGAGACCAATCGAGAGGGGTAAAGTGCAGGGCACGGTTGCAGGCTTGAAGGGCTTCGAGGTGTTTGCCGGAAGAAGCGAGGGCCTGGATTTGTTGTTTGCGAATTGAGGCGGAGGATTCGTTGGTGAAGAGGGGTTGGTCGCGCAGTGCCATGACCTGGGTCGACCCGAGTGCCAGGAGGCAGAGGCCGATCGCCCGATATGCCAGCCGGCTTGCCAGGTGGGAATCGAGTTTGAGTTTACGACTTGGAATGGCGCAGGCGGCGAGCACGAGGACGATGGCGGAGAAGCCGAAGCGATGAAGGGGGACATCGACCAGACCATGAAGAACAGCGAGCAGGAGGCCGATGCAGGCGACCGTGCGGAGGCGGCGGTCCTGGACATGGTGGCGGCGTTGTTTGTGGGCGTCTGATGAGGGGAAGCTGACAAAGAGCAACCAGAGGAGTGCGAGAGCGAGAGGTAGCAGACCGACCAGGCCTAGCTCGATCCAAAGCCAAAGCCAATCACTCTCAGGGTGAATGAGGCGGGCCGTGCTATATGGAAGTGTATGGGTGAGGGCAAAAACCGAATGGAAGTTTCCCATGCCGATACCGGTCAAGGGTGCCTGCGATGCGAGGGCGAAAGACTGATGGTAGATGGGCCAACGGCCACCCAAGGTGGCTTGGTCCAGGCCCGCGTCGGCCAATCGAGCACCAGAGCCACCGCCGAAAACAATCAGGATGGAGGCGGCACCGAAGACGAGGGATGCCGTGACGGCGAGTTTTCGGAAGAAGCCGCGGCGAACGGAGCCCGTGGTGAGCCAGAGGGTGAGGCCGACGAAGAAGAGGAGGAGGCCAGCGCGTGAGGAATTGATGACGATGCCAGTGAATGGGATCAGGATGCCAGCGGCATAGAGGAGGAAGGAGCGGGATTTTTGGCTGAAGGCATCGTGAGCGATGCCTGCGCCCAGGACGCAGCCGATGGCGCAGAGGCTGGAGAAGTGATTGCGATTGGAGAAGGGGCCAAGGTCCAATCCTGAGGGGGGGAATCCGAGGGGCCAGTGAAGGTTTAGCCAGCCGAATTTTTGAGCCAGGGCAAGTGCCGCGATCAGGTAGATGCCGAGGGTAATCCCACGAAGGGTGAGCCTGCGAGAGGACTCATGCATTCGGCTGCCCAGGATCAGAATGAACCAGCATCCGGCCGTGGCGAAGGTCAAGAGGCCGCCGAGTGAGAGGGCTGGTTGGGGAGACAACGAGTCAGGCAGAGGAATGCCCCAATCGGCGACCAGGCTACGGCGCCACTTGGGGAGTTCGCCGAACCAGTTGGCGGGTAGGAGGGAGAAGGCGGAGGTGACGACGCACAGGATGAAGCACCATCGAAGAAAGGAGGGGAGTTGGCACTTTGGTGGAACGAGTACGAGTCCAACGCCTGTGAAAAGGGTCAGCAGGGCAAGGGAGATCGCGGAGCCGGCATTCAGCATGCAGGCGGCGATGGCAATCACCGCGGCGGTTGGGCCGATCCAGGAGGTTGAGACTGATGGCGAGGCCAATTCGTCTTGAGATTCGGAAGTAGAATCCACTGAAACTGTGTCAGTCAATGCAGAGGAGGTTGGGTGCTAGGCAGGGTTGAGGCTGCCCTTGATCGGCGGAGCGTCCGGGAGTTCGAGTTGCAGTCCTGGGAGGGTTTGCCAACGATCGAGTGCGGCTGAGAGGGCGGGTTCCAACAGTTCGCCGCGAAATTGCCATTCCTCTCGCAGCGCATCGTCGGCCGCGCGGTAGAGGGTGACGACTCCAGAGGGAATGCAGCGTAAGCGCAAGGGGGTTAGGCCCGGGCCTGGTGTTGCGGATAAGCCAAGGCGGTTCAGGGAAGCTTGAAGGATCGTTGTGTAGGTCGCGGCGTCCGGGCAGTGTTCGACTTCCATTTCGAGCAGGGTGCTGTGAGCGCGGACGTATTCGCGTTGACGGCGGCGATCGAGTGTTGAATTCACCTGGTGGCGGAGGTCGCGCCAGGTTCGGATGTAGCCAAGGTAGCGGGCGGTGGCAAGGGTGAGCAAGAAAGCGAGAGCGGCCACGATTGGAATCGCAAGACCCCGGGTGAACATGATGCTGAGGCCGGCCAGGCTGAGAACGAGGCAGACGGCGTACATCGCACCCAGGGCCTGGGCTTTGGAGTAGCCCAAGGTGATGAGGCGGTGATGGATGTGCTCGGCGTCGGCGCGGAAGATGGGCATGCCACGGATGGCGCGGCGAATGATGGCGAAGGTGGTGTCGAGGATGGGAATGCCGAGGGCGACGAGGATGACGAGGAGGGACGCGATGATGGAGCCTTTGTTGTTGCTCATCAGGGAGACGGAAGCGACGAAGAAGCCGATGAGATAAGCGCCGCCATCACCGAGGAAGATTTTGGCTGGGGGGAAATTGAAGATGAGGAAACCCGAGAGGGCTCCACCCATGACCATGGCGACGAGAACGACATCAGGCTTTTGAGCGAAGTGACCGACGAAGGCGAGGGTGAGGCAGAGGAACATGCCGAAGCCGGTGGCGAGGCCGTCCATGCCATCGATGAGATTGATGATATTGGGGATGGCGATGAGCCAGAGGAGAGTGACGGGGAGGCTCCACCAACCGAGGTGCAAGTTACCGGATCCGAAGGGATTGCTCAGGATGTCAATGGAGACGCCCATGGAATAGAGAACCAGAGCGCATCCGATTTGACCGATGAGTTTCACTTTGGCTCCCATGGGGCGGAGGTCATCCAGGAAGCCGATGCTGAACATGAGGGTGTTAGCGATGATGATGGGATACCACGCGTTGATGAAATTGGGGAGGCGAATGGCGAGGATGAAGAAGCCGAAGGCAAGCGAGATGAAGACGGCGACGCCGCCGAGACGGGAGATGGGAACGGCGTGTTGTTTGCGGTGTTCGTCTGGGGCGTCTTTGCCGATTTGGCCCCGGTGGCGGACGAGCAGGAAGGTCACGAAGGCGGAGAGGATGAGGGCTCCGAGAAATTGGAGGATGAGAGTTGAGGTGCTCCACATGGTGGGAAGGGGATGGGGATGGGGGAAGCGGGGCGCGGGGAAGTTGTTGGTGAGCAGTGAGCGGTGAGCAGTAATCAGTGGTCAGTGGTCAGTGGTCAGTGGTGGTTTGCCGAAGTCCGCCGACCTCGCCCTGCGGGCAGCCTTTGGCTGGCTGTTTGCCGTGTCCTGCGGCGCACGCCCTTGCGGGCAGCACTTTGTGCTGGCGATCTCGTTCCACTCGGTTCGCTCCGCTCGGCTGTGGTCAGTGGTCGGGAGAGCGAGGTTCTCGGTTCTCGGCTAGTGGTTTGTGGTTCTCAATTCACCATTGGAAGGAGTGCGGGGAGAGTGGATAGGAGGGCTAGGGCAGAGGGGTTTAAGCTCTGAAGAGCGGGGTTCACTTTTGGGAATGGAGGAGTTGGCTGGCCCATAGGTTGAGGCCTTGGATGCGGAGATGTTTGGCGCGCGATTGGATGGATTCCTGGGTGGGGAGATTTGCGGAGTCCTTGGGGGGGAGGGAGGCGAGCCAGTGGGCGATGGACTCGGGGTGACCGGGGCTGAAAAGGCCATTGAGGGGTGAGGCTGAGGCGAGATCTGTGGCGATTTGGCCTTGGGTGGGGCCAACCCAAAGAATGGGCCGGGCTGTCAGAGTCATGAGGGCTAGTTTGGAGGGCCAGAGGAGGCCTTGGAGGGACTCTTTTTGGCTGGCGATGAGGACGTCTGCGGCGAGGAGGCTGGGTAGCAACTGGTCTGATGGAGCGTAGGGCTGCCAGAGGCAGTTTTTCAATCCGAGTTGGGAGGCTAGGGCTTGGGCTTCATTCCGGCAGGGGCCGCTGCCTTGGAAAACGAGTTGCCAGGGGGCACCTGAGGCTTCGAGGAGGCGTTGGGCTTCGAGGAGGTCTTTGTATTCGTGGGCGCGGCCGAGATTGCCAGAGTAGAGCCAGGTGCGGGGGGGAAGGGCAGTGGAGAGTGGAGAGTGGAGAGTGGGGAGTGGGGAGTGGGCGGCTGCGCCGGTGGAGATGGGGGGGGAGGACTGAGAAGTGGAGAGTGGAGAGTGGAGAGTGGAGAGTGGGGAGTGGGCGGCTGCGCCGGTGGAGATGGGGGAGGAACGTTGAACGTTGAACGTTGAATGTTGAACGTTGAGAGCTTGGGTGTCGGAGAGGGAAGGCCCATTCTTCGCTGATGCTTCGAAGGGTTCGCTTTGCTTGGAGGGTATGGGGGAAGGCGAGCCAGCGGCTCGCTCCACATTGGGGGGGATGAGGTCTACAGCGTTAGGAGTGGGCAGTGGGGGCCAGGGGGGCTGGACTTGAATGCGGGTGCCGCCACAGGTTTCGAGGACTTGCTTCATGTCTTCATCAAGAGCGACGAGAGGGTGGGAGCTGCGGTAGCCGAAGCGCATGGCGGCGGCCACAAGACGTGAAGGGAGACCGTCAGGGAGGGCACCGAGTTTGACGGCGACCTGTGGATAGACGTCCATGGCCCAATGGGCGAGGCGGGCGCGCTTGACGCGGGCGAGGATGGCTGAGGTGAAGGGGAGACCGGGAGGATCAGTGAGGCAGACGATCCAGTCAAAAGGTCCGAGGCGGAGGCCTTTCCAGAGAAGATTGACATGGGCTTTGGCGTCGCGGACGAGACGAGCCAAGCCGGTTTTAGCCCCGCCTTGGTAACCTGCGCTGGCGCCCAGCAGAGTGACCGAGCAGTCGAGGGTCTCCAAGTGTTCCTTGAGGTCGCCGAGGAGGCGCGCGGTGGGCGCTTCATCCGGGGGGACGAATTGGTTGATGAGGAGGATGCGCACTTTATTGTTACTGTTCGAGGTTCTCAGCTATCAGTTCTCGGTTCTCGGTTCTCGGTTCTCGGTTCGAAAGGGAGATGATGGGAACCACTAATGGGACGGAGGACACGAATGGAGAGAGGGCAGCCCGTTCTTCGCTAAAGCTTTGAAGGGCTTGCTTCGCTCGGAGGAGACTGGCAGAAAGATGGGGGGCAGAAAGAAGGGGGGAGATGGGAACCACGAATGGCACGAAGGACACGAATGGGGAGTGGGGCCACCTGAAGGTGGAACTACAGGACGTAGGAAGGTGATAACGTTGAACTTTGAGGGGGAGAGGTGTCGGGGGGAAGGAGGACGAGGACGAGGACGAGGACGATTAGGGGAGGCGGCGGTGGCGGCGGATTTGGAGGACGTCTTGGGCCATGCGCCAGGAGTCTCGGAGGAGGTGGACTTTGCCACCGGGTTCTTCATGCCAGTCGATGGGGACTTCGATGACCGGGGTTCCGTGATCGATAAGGTGGACGAGGAGATCGACGTCGAAGGCGAAGCCGAGAATGGAGAGTTGGTTCTGGATGGCGCGGAAGGCTGGAGCGGGGATGATTTTGAGACCGCACTGGGAGTCGTAAATGGGGATGTTCAGGCTTTCGGAGACGAGGGTGGCGTAGATGCGACCGAGGAGGTGGCGCTTGAACTGGCGGTTGACGACCCGGCCGAGCATTTTGACGCGTGAGGCGAAGAGGGCGGGGGGGGCGGGGGACTGAGAAGTGGAGAGTGGAGAGTGGAGAGTGGGGAGTGGGGACGAGGGGGAGGACGAGGACGAGTTGGGGGCGGGCTGGTGGGCTAGGTGGAGGAGGCGGGTGACTTCTTGGGGGGAGATGGAGCCGTCGGCGTCGACGAAGGCCAGCCATTGGGTATCGGGGTTGGCTTGAGACCAGCCGGCGTAGACGGCACCGCCTTTGCCGATGTTGTTTGGGAGT
>CANETF010000001.1 GCA_947440575.1 Verrucomicrobiaceae bacterium | reverse complement strand
GAGGGCGAATCTGCCGTCGTCATTGGCCCCACAAGGCTCCCCGCTTCTCGGGTGGCATCATCTTATCGATGCAACCGCTGCGAACCGGGAAGCCTTGTGGAACCAAGCACGACGCCATCTTCATCCCTTTCCATTTCCGTTTCTAGGCTTAGTCGTCTGCGGCACTCATTGGGCGAGGCGAACGAAATTGCGGATGACGGTGCGGACGTTTTCGCCGCTGCAGTGGCGATCTGCGGCGGTGTGCTCCAGCCAGTAGGCAGGGGAGGCGAGGACTTTGCGGGCGGTGAGGATGCGGAGAGCGTCGGGGAGGGTGGTGGCGGGTTCGAAGTGGTGGGCCATTTGACGGAGAAGGTGTTCGACTTTGAGGCCGTCGCAGTTCCGCCCTTTTTGCGCGTCGGCGAGCCAGTGGTCGCCGGAGGAGGTGACCTTCATGGCTACGAGCTTTTGCACATTGGCGATGAGTTGGTCATGGGGTTTTGGGGGGACGCCGGGTTGCTGGAGGATTTGTTTTTCCTTGATCAGGAGGTCCCGCAGGGGCTCGTAGGGGACGTTTTGCACGGTACTGTCGGCATTGATGGCGAGGGTCGCGGCGGCTCCTGCGGCGTGGCCGACCATCATGAAGACGGGCTCCATGCGGACGCTGCCGTAGGCGGCGTGGGAGGCGGAGAGGCAGCTTACGACGAGGAGGTTTTCGCACTCGCCGGGTTTGGGGCGGAGGGAGCGGTAGCTGATGGGGAAGGCTTTGAAGCCGCCGACGTAGAAGCCGCGCTCGCGGTGCAGGAGGCCGGTGTCGTCGACGTAAAGGGTGACGCCGTGAGAGTCGAGGGGGTAGGAGGCGAGGGCGATGCCGTCCTGGGCATGGCGGGCGCTTTTGGCGTCATGCTCGGTGATGACGTAGTCGCTGATGATGCGGCGGGCTTCGCGGACGTAGATTTGATGGGGCCAATGGCCGGTGTCGGCGAACTCGTCTTTGGCGAGGCCCCAGCGTTGCATCTCGGTGCGGACTTCGATGGGCAGGCGGTCGTCGTGACCGAGGAACCAGAGCAGGCCGAGGGTGTAGTCTTTGTGGAGTTGGAAAAGTTGCTCGCGCTTGGCGTAGTCGCCTTCGGGCCATTCGTAGCTGAGGCCGTAGACGTCGCTGCCGAACTCGCTGCCGTTGTTGGAGTCGGTCTTGCGGTTGGGGACGAGGTGGAAGCTGATGCCGAGGTCGCCGCCTTTGCCGCGCAGGCCGACGGCGGCGTGCTTGGCGGGTCCGGGTTTGACGTGGGTCATGGTGGCGATGTGGCGGGCGAGCAGTTCGTAGTCGAGGGAGTTGTAGCTGGCGGGTTTTTCGATGGGGACGCGGTTTTCGGGAACGTCGGTGAGGCAGACGCGGAAGTTGTAGCCCTGGACGCGGTGGTCGCCGCTGCCTTTGGGGCCGGGGGGCTGGGGGGCGATGCGCGGCAGCAGGCCGCTGGCGGGATCACCGGCGATGACGTAGGGGCTGATCTTTGGGAATGGGGTGGGGGTGAAGGGGAAGGTGCCGTTGAGGGTTTCGTCATACTGGGAGTTGGGCTCGCGTCCGACGATGTAGCTGACGCCGGCTTTGGCCATGAGGTCGCCTTCGTAGCTGGCGTCGATGAAGATTTTGGCTTCGAAGGCGCGGCCGCTTTCCATGACGATTCGGGTGATTCGCTGGCCGTCTTTTACCACGCCGGTTTTGAGGTCCAGGCGCTGGCCGAAGACGACTTGGACGCCGGCTTCTTTGACGAGGTCGTCGAAGACGGCTTTGGCGGCGCGGGGCTCGAAGAGAAACTGGGTTTTGATTGCCTCCATGCGCGGGCCGTCGATGCCCCAGATTTTGGGCAGCCAGGCGAGGTAGTCGGCGCGGTTTTGGAAGCGCCAGTTTTCCGGTTTGAGGTAGAAGGCGTAGATGCGCTGGTAGAACTCCAGGGAGAGGCCGCCGATGGTACTGGTGGAGCCGTTGTCGGTCATGCCGAGGCCGCCGCTGCTCATGCCGCCGAGGCGATGGGTGGACTCGATAAGCACGACTTTTTTGCCGTGGCGGGCGGCTTCGACCGCCGCTGTGACGCCGCCGCTGGTGCCGCCGTAGATGCAGATGTCTGAGGTGGTGACTTCGGCGGCGGTGAGTGTTGGGGCGAGGAGGAGGGTGAAGAGGAGGCGGATGTTCATGGGCGGAAGGAGTAGACGGGGTATTTGGGACAGGATTGCCGGGATTTTCAGGAAGAACGGCAGGGGGAGGGGTTTTGCAGAGGGGGTTGATGAGGAGTTGGAGGGTGGTGCCCGGGTTGGTGGGGGATTGACGGGGGGTGGGTGGGCGTGCAGGATGGGGGGCTATGATGAATCGCCGTTCTGTTCTTGCTGCTGCTGTGTCTGGGTTGGCTGGGTCTGCTTTTAACCGGGCGGGAGCTCAGGCGGCGGCTTCGGGGGGGAAGCTGGCTTTGGGGATGGATCACTTTGCGGTGCGGGCGACGGGATGGAAGGCGGGGCAGTTCATTGGGTATGGGGCGGGGCTGAAGCTGGATACGGTGTTTTTGTCGGAGCTGGGGGTGTTTGAGAGTTTTGAGGCGGGGTATTTGAAGGGGCTGAAGGAGCAGGCGGATCGCGGGGGGGTGAAGTTGTATGTGGGGACGGGGAGCGTGTGTGCGAGTTCGAATACGTGGAAGGACACGTTTGGCACGCCGGTGGAGCATTTGAAGAAGACGATCCAGGTGGCGAAGGCGCTGGGGTCGCCGGTGGCGCGGTGTTTTCTGGGGAATCAGAAAGATCGGTCGAGTGATGGGGGGATCGAGAAGCACATTGAGGCGGTGATTGAGACGTGCAAGGCGTGCCAGAGTTTTGCGGAGGGGGAGGGGATCAAAATCGCGATTGAGAACCATGCGGGGGACATGCAGTCGGGGGAGTTGGTGGGGTTGATCGAGGCGGCGGGGAGAGGGTATGTGGGGGCGAACATTGATCCGGGGAATGCGGTGTGGGCGATGGAGGAGCCGATGCGGCACTTGGAGGTGGTGGGGCCTTACACGATTTGCAGCAGTGTGCGGGACAGCATGGTGTGGGAAACGGAGGAAGGGGTGATGGTGCAGTGGACGGCGGTGGGTGAGGGGCAGGTGGATTTTAAGGCGTATGCGAAGCGGTTTGCGGAGCTGGCGCCGGGGGTGCCGCTGCAGGTGGAGACGATCTCGGGCTTTGCGAAGCCGATGAACTGGCGGGAGGAGGCGTTCTGGAAGATTTTCCCGAAGATGCCGGCGGCGGATTTAGCTGCGTTTTTGAACTTTGCGAAAAAGGGGAAGGCGATTCCGGGGTTCAAGGCGCCGGAGGGGGCGGGGAAGAAGGAGGCGGAGATCGCCTATCAGAAGGGGGAGCTGGAGCGGAGCATGGCGTGGTTGAAGGCGAATGTGTGATGATTACTGGCCTTTGGTCTGGGTTTTGATGCGGAGGAGGAACATGTCGGCGGTGATGTAGAGGGTGTCGCGGGCGGGGCCGCCCCAGGCGCAGTTGGCGGTGGGGACGCCGGTGAGGAGGGTGCCGAGGTGTTTGCCGGTGGGGGTGATGATGAGGACGCCGCCGGGGCCGGTGGTCCAGAGGTTGCCTTGGGTGTCGATTTTGAGGCCGTCGCAGTTGCCGGGGCGGGTGGAGGCCATGAGGGGTTTGGCGTCGAAGAGGACGCGGCCGTTTTGTACGCTGCCGTCGCGCTGGAGGTCATAGGCCATGACGCGAGGGGCGTCTTTGTCCGACACGGCGAGGTAGAGGGTTTTTTCGTCGGGGCTGAGGGCAATGCCGTTGGGCCAGCGGATGTCGTCGATGATGAGGTTGAGGGTGCCGTTGGGGTCGCGGCGGTAGACGCCGTGGTAAGGTGCGTCGGGTGCGATGCCTTTTTTCATGCCGTAGGGGGGATCGGTGAAGAAGAGGGCGCCGCTTTTGGCGAGGACGAGGTCGTTGGGGCTGTTGAAGCGTTTGCCTTCGAATCGGTCGGCGAGAACGGTGAAGGTGCCATCGGATTCCATGCGGGCGACGCGGCGTTCGCCGTGCTGGCAGAGGATGAGGCGGCCTTCGGGGTCGATGGTGAGGCCGTTGGAGCCCTGGCCTTCGCCGACGAGGTTGCCGCTGGGTTTGAGGAAGACGCGGGCGGTGGTGTCGCCGTCTTTCCAGGCGAAGGCGGTGTTTTCAGGGACGTCGGAGAAGACGAGCTGGTCGCTGGTCCAAACGGGGCCTTCGGACCAGTTGAAGCCGGTGGCGAGGCGTTCGATGGGGGTGCCGGGGGCGATGAGGGAGTCGAGGGCGGGGTCGAGGCGCTCGATGCTGCCGTTGAAGGCGGGGGTTTGGGCGAGGAGGGGGAGGGCGGAGAGGAGGGGGAGAAGATGTTTGATCATGGGAGGAGGGTGGCGAGGAGGGAGGCGAGGGTGTCGGTGGCTGGCAGGGTGTGGGTGGCGGGGACCGAGGCGGGGTGGTCGTCGGCGAGGATGCGGATGGTGGTGGGGATGCCGGCGTGGATGGCCATTTGGATATCGCGATCGTAGTCGCCGACGAGGAGGCTGCGGGTGAGGTCGAGGTGGTGGTCGGCAGCGGCGCGGTGGATCATTTCCGGGCTGGGTTTTCGGCAGGTGCAGTCGGGGTCGGTGGAGAGGCAGGTGCAGGCGTAGATGGCGTCGAAGGCGGCGTTTTCGAGGACTAGGGCGCTCTGCATTTGGTCGTGGATCTGATCGAGATCGGCCTGGGTCATGAGGCCTTTGCCGACGCCTTGCTGGCTGGTGACGAGGATGGTGGCGTAGCCCCGGGCTTTGCAAAGGCGGAGGGCGGCGATGAGGCCGGGGGAGAAATGGAAATCGTTCCAGGAGAGGACGTAGCCGGCGCCTGGGGAGAGATTGACGACGCCGTCGCGGTCGAAGAAGACGGCAGGGCGGGGTGTCATGGGGTGGCCTCCTTTGGCCAGATGGGGTAGCCGCTGACGAGGACGTTGTCGCCCATGGGGAGGATTTTGACGTGGTTCATTTCGATGGAGCGTTCGAAGGGGAGGCCAGCAAGGGAGGGGCGGCCGCCGCCGCAGAAGCGGGGGGCGAGATACCAGTGGACTTCGTCGACGAAGGCGCCGCGGAAGGCTTGACCGAGAATGATGCCGCCGCCTTCGATGAGGAGGGAGGCGATTTGTCTTTGGGCCAATTCTTTGAGCACATCAGCGAACTCCATGCTGGGAAGGACGAGGGTGCGGTCTTTGAATTCATCGGTGAAGACGATGGAGTCCTTCGGCAAATCGCCGCTGCGGGAGAGGATGACGCGCCAGGGTTGGAGTTTGTCGGGTTGTGAGGAGCCGCCTCGCAGGGTGAGTCGTGGGTTGTCGCGGCGGATGGTTTCGGCGCCGACGAGGATGGCGTCGACGCGCTGGCGAAGTCGGCGGCCGTGGGCTCTGGCGGCTTCGTTGGTGATCCACTGGGATTCGCCGGGGGGGCGGGTGATGCGTCCGTCAAGGCTTTGTCCGGCTTTGGCGATGATGTAGGGGAGGCCGGTGGTGATCCATTTGCGGAAGGGTCGGATGAGTTCGCGGCATTCTTCGAGCATGATGCCGCGGGTGACTTGGATGCGCTGGCGCAAGAGGATTTCTTCGGCGCGTCCCTGGTGCAGGGGGTTGGGGTCGCTGGCGCCGAAGACGACGCGGGCGAGCCCGGCCTCGATCAAGGCGTCGGTGCAAGGGGGGGTGCGGCCGTGGGTGCTGCAGGGTTCGAGGGTGATGTAGATGGTGGCGCCCCGGAGGAGTTTGGGGAAAGTGGAGCGGGCGTTTTTGATGGCTTCGACTTCGGCGTGAGGTCCGCCTGCGAAGCGGTGATGTCCCGCGCCGATGACTTTTCCGTCTTTGATGATGACGGCGCCGACAGGGGGGTTCGGTCCGGTGAGGCCGATGCCCTGGCGTCCCTCACGAATGGCCATGCCCATCCAGTGGGCATCAATGGGGTCTTCTTCGGGGGCGGGGTTCATTTTGGGTCGGTCTCGGGAGAAGAGATGGACAGGCGTATCATGCGGGAATTGGGAGCGGCGCGCAAGTGCCGGGACGGAGGTTGTTAAAGATGCAGACCGGGTGAATACCCGTGGCAAAAGTGAGAACTTGCGCTAGCCTCCGCCGCGCATGGAAGCTTGGATTGTACTCACTCTGCTCGCCATCACGGTGGTTTTGTTTGCCACGGAGAAAGTCTCCGTGGACGTGGTGACGTTGCTGCTGCTGTGCACGCTGATTTTGACGGGTATCTTGACGGTCGACGAGGCGTTTATTGGCTTTAGCAGCGGGATCGTGGTGATGCTGGCGGCGATTTTTGTGATTGGGACGGCGCTGCGAGATAGCGGGGTGCTGGATGCGGTGGCGCAGGGGATGGCGCGGGTGTTGGGTTCGGATCCGACGCGGCTGACAGCGGTGATGATGGGTGGAGTGGGTTTGCTGTCCGCATTCATGAACAACACGACGGTGACGGCGATGTTTGTGGGACCGATTGTGCGGTTGTCGAGGCAGGTGGGGATTTCGTCATCGCGGCTGCTGATGCCTTTGGCGTTTGCGTCGATTTTGGGTGGCACTTGCACGTTGATTGGCACGTCGACCAATGTGGCGGTGAGTGGTTACCTCAAAAAGCATGGGCTGCCAGAGTTGGGGATGTTTGAATTCACGGGCATTGGCGTCACGCTGATGGTGGTTGGGGTGGTTTATATGTTGGTGTTTGGGCGGTATTTGCTTCCGGAAAGGCTTGAGGATTCAGAGACTTTGGCACCCAGGGAATATCTGGCAGAGGTGGTGATTCTGGCGGGTTCACCGTTGATTGGTCAGGGGGTGCTGAATTCGGATTTTTCGGTTTTGGGATTTACGGTGGTGAAGATTTTGCGGGATCGGCAGGAGGTCGGAGCGGTGCCTGGAGAGCATTTTGCGGAAGGCGATCTGGTTTTGGTGGCGGGCAAGGTGGTGAACCTGATCAAGATCAAGAAGATTGAGGGTTTGGACATCAGTGAGGATGTGGAGTTGAGGCGGGGAGGGGTGAAAATGAAAGATGCGCACATCGCCGAGGTGGTGATCACGCCGCGCAGTCGATTGGTGGGGCGGACATTGCGGGAGTCGCAGTTCCGGCAGACGGCAGGGCTTTCGGTGCTGGCCTTGATGCGGGGAGATCAGAGTTTATTGGGTGCGATTGCCGATACGCCGCTGAAAGCGGGGGATTTGATGCTGGTGCAGGGTCCGCTGGATTTTATTCGGCGTTATGAAGAGGATGCGGAGCTGGTGGTGATTTCGGATCACCCAGGAGTTGCGTCTGGGATGACGCGAGGGATGGCGGTTCTGGGATTGTTTATTGCCGCAATTGCAGCTGGAAGCATGGAGCTTTTGCCTGTGCCTGTGGCCCTGCTGCTGGTGGCCTTGTTCGCGGTGCTGACTCGGGCGGTTTCGGTCGAGACGGCGTATGAAAACATCGATTGGAGGTTGTTGATCCTGATTTCGGGGATGATGGCTTTTGGGGAGGCGATGACGTCTTCTGGAGCTGCTGATATGGTTGCTGGAGCGGTAGTGAGTCTTTTGCTTCCGCTGGGCTCGCTGGCGGTTTTGGCCGGGTTTGCGTTGCTTGCCATGTTGTTGACGCAGCAGATGTCGAATGCGGCGGCGGCCTTGGTGGTGCTGCCTGTGGCTTTGCGGGCGGCGGAGACACTGGGTTTGGAGTCCCGTCCATTTGCGATCACAGTGATGCTGAGTGCGTCAGTGGCGGTGCTAACGCCGTTTGAACCGTCCTGCCTGTTGATTTATGGGCCGGGCAAGTATCGGTTCAGTGACTTCTTCAAGGTTGGAAGCGGTTTGGCCTTGATCACGCTGGTGATCATTTTGGTGATGGTGCCCTGGTATTGGCCCTTGAAGGCGCATTGAGGCTAGGTGCCGGGGGTTCCGATGGTGATGCGCTTGGATGGAATGGGACTTTCGATGATGCCGAGTCCGGTTTCGTGTTTGAGCCGGAGTTGACCGCAGGCGGCGGCGATATCGTGGCCTTTTTCACGGCGTAGAGTGGCGGGGATGCCGGCATCGGAGAGTACTTTCAAGAAGGCGTCTTGTTGGGCTTCGTCAGGGCGTTGCCAGGAGAGGCCTTCGACGGTGTTGTAGGGGATGAGATTGACCTTGGCCTCCACGCTGCGGGCGCGTTTCACCAATGACCTTGCTTGTTCCAGGGTATCATTGATGCCGGCGATGAGAATGTATTCGAAGGTGAGGCGCTGTTTGTGATGTTGCTTCCAGTAGGACAGGGCTTCAAAGAGTTCATCGAGCGGGTATTTTTGGTTTACCGGCATGATTTGGTTTCGGACCTCATCGCTGGCACCGTGAAGGGAGATGGCGAGGCGAATCTGCAGGGGAATGTTGGCGAGTTTTTTGATTTGAGGGGCAAGGCCACTGGTTGAGACGGTCATGCGGCGCGCGCCGATGCCGATGCCCCAGTCTGCATTGAGGATTTCGATGGCTCGAGTGAGATTGGAGAAGTTGGCGAGGGGTTCACCCATGCCCATGAAGACGATGTTGTCGATGCGCTGGCCGGAGTGGGCTTCAGCTTGGACGACCTGTTCGACGATTTCGGCGGCGGTGAGGTTCCGGGTGAAGCCGGCGAGGCCACTGGCGCAGAATTTGCAGTCGTAGGCGCAGCCGACCTGGCTGGAGACGCAAAGGGTGAGGCGATCTGATTTCTCGCCGTAAAGAGCTGGAGAGGCGGGGATCAAGACGGTCTCGACAAAACGCCCGTCGTGAAGCTTGAGGAGGAGTTTTTGAGTGGTATCGGCACTGCCTTCGACCTGGGTGAGGGTCATCGTGCGCACGACGGCTGCTTTGGTGAGCGCTTCGCGCAGGGGTTTGGGGAGGTTTGTCATGGCCTCGAAGGAGACGGCGCGTTTTTCGAAGATCCATTCGACCAGTTGTTTTGAGCGGAAGCCAGGTTGGCCGAGGCTGGTGACGAGCTCTGTCATTTCCTCCGGCGAGAACCCGAGGAGGCCAGGGAGTGGGAGGAGCGCGGTAGCGTTAGTCATGGGGCATGTTCGTCCTGACGGGGGCGATGTCAAAGCATGCTCAAGACCCTTGGTGACACAAATGGGTGCAGATTGATCTGAATAGGCCGTTATGTCTTGTGGCGCGCTTTTAAGCTATGATGATCCGTCAATACACCCTTTTGTTCGTTTTGCTTCCCTTGGCCTCTGTTTGCGCAGGGGAGCTTTTTGATGAGACTCGGGTGAGAACGCTTTTTGCATTTGATAGCGTATCGATACCACACACTCAGAATTTGAGGTTGGAGATGCGACAGCCAGAGCGCCATCCGGCCAATCCGGTGCTACGGCGGGGTGCGCCGGGAACGCCTGATGCCTATGGGGTGCAATTCTATGGATCGGTAATCCGGGAGGGTCAGAAGTACCGAATGTGGTATGTGGCGTTTGACGATGATGAGAGCAATAAGATGGCGTCGGCGCGATGGCGGCCGGCCTATGCGGAAAGTGTGGATGGAGTGAACTGGACGAAGCCAGATCTTGGGTTGGTGACATTTAAAGGGAACAAGCACAATAACCTCATTCTGACGGATCCTACGCCTATTGGGTTGGTGAACTTGAAGGTGCTAATCGATCCCGATGATCCCGATCCGAAGCGACGTTACAAAGCCACCGGGCATGCCTATTTTCGACATAATACGCGACTTGGCAGTCTTGCTCCGTTTGTGAGTGCGGACGGGCTGTCCTGGAAGATGACGACGTCAGGCAAGACGAGAGTAGCTGAATTGGTGAAGGAAGACCTTGTGCTGCCTGCAGTTCATTTTGAGCCGAGTGGAGGCCTCTACAAATGGGAGGGAATGTTCTACGCGAGCGGGCAGAATTCAATGAATGCGCCGCAGCCTTATCACGGCCGGGTGACACGGATGTATCGTTCGGCTGACTTTGTGAACTGGTCGCAAACGAGTGCGATTGGGTTCGTTCGGGTTCCCCAACACACTTTGCTTGGAGCGGGTCGGAGTCGGGAGGGGGAACAAACCCATGAGGGCATCAGTGTGTGGAATCGTGGAAACGTGCTCATTGGTGTTTCAGGTCTTTGGCATGGAGCGAAAGAATGGAGGGATGTGACGATTGATTTGGGATTCATGATCAGCAATGACGGAATCAGTTTTCGCGAGGCCGCCCACGAATGGACATTCATTAATCGAGGCGAGGATGGCGCTTGGGATCAAGGCGGGTTACTTCAGGGCCAAGGGTTTGAAAATATTGGAGATCAGACTTTCATCTACTATGGGGCGTGGGACCCGAGGCACTGGGAGGATGCGCCGACTCGAGGAGGCGTGGGTATTGCGGTGCTGCCAAGAGATCGATTTGGAGATCTGGTGGTTGAAGACGTTGGGAAGGGTGCGGGAGACTATCAATTGCCTGAGATTACGAGCGAGCTTGTCACCATTTCGATTCCGGTCAGGTCGGGCAGTGAGCCTCGATTTTTTGTCAATGCCGATGGGCTCGGCGAAAGGGCATTCTTGCGAATCGAGCTTCTGGACGCCCTTGAAAGACCGCTTGCAGGTTACTCTGGACTTGAGGCTGCTGCGATCCGTAGGAGTGGGTTCCAGGTTCCGGTCGAATGGGGTGGCCGACGTGATTGCAAAGGCCTGCCGGAAATCGTCAAGCTGAGAGTGGTTTTTGAAGGGGTTGGCAATGCTTCAATTCGGTTGAGTGCTCTTTACGTGCAGCCCTGATTGAGTTTTTACCCCGCTTTGATCCAATCCACTTTCAGTGAAAAGCTGCCAGATCGTTTGTCACCAATGAGCAATCCGACTTCTTCGACTTTAGAAAGTTCCAAAGGAGGACCGTCGAGTGTGTTGCCCCGGTAGGTGGGTTTGAGGGTGGCAAATGGCACGGTGACCTCGATCCACTCGTCGGCTTTCGTCTCGAATTCGGCACCATAGGAAATGCGCGAGCCCCTGAACCGGGCGTCGGTAGATATTCGGAGTTGATAGGTTCGGCCATCGCCCTTGACTCTGAGGATCATACTTTTGGCACCGGTCAGGTCATGACCTGTGTTTGGTGTGCGAATGGATGAAAAACCTCCATTGTTCTCCAACGACAGGATGCCGCTGAAGTGAAGCAGACCCTCCTTGATTGCGGCGGTACCCTGCGAAAGGCCGCCCATCACCCCGTCATTGACGGCCAGCCAAGGGGATTCGGATTTTGAATCGTTGAATTCCATAAGTGTTTGGGGAGAAGGGATCTTTTGATCAGACTCTTGATCCTTTCCTGACAAACCCGTGCTGATGAGCGTGAGCGTTCCGAGAAGAGTTCTGGAAAGGTATGGTGTCTTGAGGTTCATGACCACTGGCGTACTTGATTTTGGGTGGGTCTAGGGGTGCTGGGTCCAAGCCCAACGAAAGAGATTTCGAGCATCGCTGTCACGGGCCTCTTCGGATGTGCTACCGAGTACGACGACATGAAGTCGACGTTGTTCTCTCTGACCACTGGCGATCAAGCAGTGTCCAGCTTGGTTAGTGAGCCCGGTTTTGATGCCATCGTAGCCGAGGTCGAGCTTAAGAAGTTCGTTGGAGTTTTCCCAAGCTGCGGAGCGCAGGCTGCCATCCGCCTTCTTGATTCGCGCTTCGTGATGGCGGGTAGCGACGGCTCTGCGGAATTCGGGCAACTGCATGGCTGCGAAAGCGAGACGAGAGAGATCAGCCGCTGTGGTGGTTCGATCATGCTCGGTACCGCCGTCGCCGAAGGAAGACCGATAAATAGTTTGTGTCATGCCGATTCGACGCGCAAAACGATTCATTTCCGCGATAAAGTTAGAGCGGGTGTTTAGAAGGGGGTTGTCGAGTCCGGCTTTCAGTAAAACTTCGTCGGGAGGGGCGAGTCGGGGATGGAAGTGCTCGGCCAAAGCGTTGCCAGCGTCGTTTCCGGAGGGCAGGAGCATGGCGAGAAGGGCGTCTTTGACCTGAATTTGCTCACCCGGTTTGAGTTCGGCGGTTGAGCCAACAGTGGTTCCGGCCAACTGGGAGATTTGAATCCATTCGCTCATGATGGAGGGGTTCTGAGCGGCAAGTTGGAAGACAGTGTAAGCGCACATGACCTTGGCGGTGCTCGCCGCTTTGCGCCTCTGGTCTGCGTCATGCTGCCAGAGCAGTTTGCCGGATGTGGCATCGCTGATGACCCAGGCTTTTGCGGTGACGACCGGGGGTGAGGTGAGGTCTTCTTCATTGGCGTAGAGCGCAGGCACCGAGCTCGCGAGCATAAGGGTAAGAGACTTGATATTCATATTGGGCAAATGCTTCAGGAGGTTAGTGGGGCGGCGAATGGAAAGCCACCATGGGATCCATTTCGGTTTTATTCGTCGATAACGGATTGCTTCACCCAGTCTGAGTAACGTTCGGAGACAGCTTCGGGACGAACGGCGATGATTTCTGGGGTGTCGTAGGGGTGGTGCGCCAATAGAGTCTGTTCGAAGGTGGGTAGCCTATCCCATGTGGTTTTGAACACTGTTTGGACTTCCTGAGCGGATTCGACGGCCCCCTGCCACCGGTAGATGGATTCGACCCCGGGGATCAAATTGACACAAGCAGCTAGTTGAGTCTCAACCATAAAGGTGCCAACTTGACGCGCCGAGTCCTGGTCTGGAAACGTGCAGAAAACCAAAATCACTTCATTTGTAGTCATGGGCCTTAGCGTATGAGAACCGCTTTCATTGACAAGCTCATCAAGCGGATCGACAAGCTCGAACCAGGTGAATTGCAGCATGTCATGCTCGATTTGCTGAGAGAAAAGGGCTTCCTGGAGAAGGTTTTTCAGGCCTTGCAGGAAGGAATCATCCTCCTCGATACCGAAGGCCAAGTGACGTATGTGAATCGCGCCGCCTGTCAGTTTTTTGGACTTGAGGCGGAGCAGGTCGTTGGGCAGAAATTAGCGCAAGGATTGCGTGGCCTGGATTGGCCTGAGTTACTGAAGCCGGGAACTGTTGTCAGCCGCGATTTGGAGGTCGTTTACCCTGAAAACCGATACCTGAACTTCACCATCACCTCCATTGATGACGAAGCGCCTCTGGGGTTTGTGATGATCATTCGCGACATCACCCAAACACGTAAAGTCACCGAGGAAAAAATTGAAAGTGAACGCATCAGCGCGCTGACGATATTGGCTGCGGGTGTAGCCCATGAACTGGGCAATCCACTCAATTCCATCACGATACACCTGCAATTGCTTGAGCGACGCATTCGCAAAATGGGTGCTGCTGGAGCTAAGCTTCAGGAGCATTTGGATGTTGCTCTGGGTGAGATTAAGCGATTGGACTTCATCATTTCGCAGTTTTTGACCGCTGTTCGGCCAACGCAACCCCACTTTCAGCCGATCATTGTCACCGACTTGATCCTTGAGTCGCTGGCATTTCTAAAGCCTGAGTTAAGTCAGCACCATGTAAGCGTTCGAACCGAACTGCGTGCCGATGTGCCAGCTATGCCTCTTGATGGCAACCAAATGAAACAGGCGTTTTACAATTTGATCCGTAATGCCTGCCAAGCCATGCCTGAAGGTGGAACCCTCACAATTGAGGCAACCTTCAATGATTACGAGATTCGAATAGCCTTCACTGACACAGGGAAGGGAATCTCTGCGGATAATCTGAATCATCTTTTCCAGCCTTTCTTCACCACGCGTGGCAGCGGAACAGGTTTGGGTTTGATGATCGTTCGGCGTATCGTTCGAGAACATGGTGGTGAAATTGACATTGAGAGTCGAGTCGGCAAGGGCACACGGTTCACTCTTTTCCTGCCTCTCGTAGAAAAGAAAATCCGACTTCTAGAGGCTGGTTAACAATTCAATAATCTTTGCATGATTACCGACGCACCCACCGTCCTGATTGTCGACGACGAGAAGCATACTCGAGAAGGACTAAGGCTCACACTAGAAGACGACTTCGATGTGTATGTCGCATCTAACGCGGCGGAAGCTCTTGAGCATCTTCGACATGACGAGATTGCTGTCATGCTGACCGATCTTCGTCTTGGCGCCGATGACGGGATGAAGTTGCTCGACGAAGCGCTCAAGCTACCAAAACCCCCCGTGTGTATCATGATGACCGCTTATGGCAGCGTCGACACAGCAGTTGAAGCCATGCGGCGTGGGGCTTGGCATTTTGTGACCAAGCCACTGAATCTTGATGAAGTCGAATTGCTCATCAAACGCGCACTGAGAGGGCGGTCACTCGAGCAAGAAAACCTGCAACTTCGACAGCAAGTAGAGAGGAAATTTTCGGTCAACGGCATCCTGGGTCAGTCGGATGCAATGAAGCAGGTGATCGAAACGATTCAGCAAGTGGCGCCCACTCGTGCGACCGTCTTGATCGAGGGAGAAAGCGGCACTGGCAAGGAGCTTGTTGCGCGTGCTGTGCATCATCTCAGCGGTCGACCTGCTGCCAAGCTTGTGTCTGTACATTGTGCTGCTTTATCACCGCAAATTCTCGAGAGTGAACTTTTCGGCCATGAGAAAGGTGCCTTCACCGGTGCGATGGAGCGGCGCATCGGGCGATTCGAACAAGCTGATGGTGGCACTTTGTTCTTAGATGAGATTGGCGAAATTGATGGCAGCACTCAAATCAAACTTCTTCGCGCTCTTGGAGAACAAATCATCGAGCGTGTTGGCAGTAGTAAACCTATTAAAGTGGATGTTCGTGTTGTTGCTGCAACCAACCGTGACCTCGCCCGGATGGTAGAAGAAGGAACCTTCCGAGAAGATCTCTACTGGCGTTTGCGGGTGGTGACGCTCAACATGCCACCGCTTCGAGAGCGCAAAAGTGATATCCTTGTTCTTTGCGAGCACTTCCTCACGGAGATTGCCGAGGCTAATGGCAAAGCGCCCAAGCCGTTTGCAGACGAAGTTCTGCCAGCTCTTATGGCTTACGATTGGCCTGGCAACGTTCGTGAGCTGCGTACGGTGATTGAGCATGGCGTCGTCATGAGCAATAGCGCCAAGATTCAACTTCGGCATCTTCCCGGCTATCTCTCCCACATTCCAGGCGGCATTGGATTGCGCGCTCCTGTATCTAGTGGCCGAAACAAGCCGTTGCTTGCTTCGCAGGAGAATAGGTCAGCGAATGTCCCAGTATCCGAATCTCAGACTGACCTCGACCTCTGTCATCTTGAAGCGATGACGATTCGCGAGGCCCTCGCACGAAGCGGCGATAATCGCACCGAGGCTGCTGAAAGATTGGGGATTTCGCGGCGCACCTTGCAACGCAAGTTGAAAGAAATGGGCCTCATCCGCCGGAAGCGCCAACTTCGGGATGAAGGCTAATATTCGATGGGTGAGATCGCGGCGCTGCGCGATAGTCGTCCTCGCGAGTTTGGGGATTCTTTGGCATCTGCTGCCATATGCGTTCGAACTGCCACCCGCCCTGTTAGTCCCAAGGCCCATATCTCCTCGCTATTTTGCCCGTGACGCCACAACCCTGCGTCTCATGCTCGATGAAACTGGACAAAGGTCCGCACCCGAAGTTGCGTGGCATGAATTGCCGAAAGCACTCATTGGCGCCGCCATCGCCGTCGAGGACCAACGCTTCTTTCAACACAGCGGCATCGATTATTTCGCCATTGGTCGAGCCATTGGCCAAAATGTCCGTGCTGGCCGCACTGTTTCGGGTGCCTCGACTTTGCCTCAGCAACTCATTAAAATCTCTGCGCCCAAGACCCAGCGAACATTGTGGCGCAAATTTGTTGAAGCGCAGCAAGCACGTCTGCTTGTCCGCAAATGGCAGCGCACTCGGATTCTCGCAACCTGGTTGAATCGCGTTTCATTCGGCAATCTTCTCATTGGCTGCCAGGCCGCCAGCGAAGGATACTTTAACAAGCCGCTTAGCGACCTGACCGTTGCCGAATGCGCCCTTCTCGCGGGCCTCCCCCAATCTCCCGCACGTCTCAATCCTCTTCGTCAACCCGAACACGCTCGAACCCGTCAGCGTCATGTTCTCAAGCGACTCTTGGACGAAGACTATATCTCATCCGAGACGTTTGAGCATGCTCGAGCTCAAAAGCTTGTTTATACGCCCTTCCATGGTGGGTTTGCGGCTCCCCACGCGGTAGAACTTCTGACCCAACAAACCGCTACGACTCACACTACGATGTTTCAGACGACGCTGGACTCCACGCTCCAGCATCGAGTCGAGCAAATCCTCACCAATCGCCTCGCTGGCCTGCGCGACCGTCATGTCACTCAGGCTGCGGCCGTTGTCATCGAAAACGGCACGGGCAATGTGCTCGCGTTAGCGGGATCGCGAGACTTTTTTTCGCAGGACGGAGGCCAGATCAATGGTGCTTGGACACCCCATTCTCCAGGTTCCGCCATCAAGCCCTTCACCTACCTGCTGGCCCTCGAGCGCGGACAAACCCCAGCTTCGATTATTGCCGACCTTCCCATTACCTTCAGCACCCCAACTGGGCAATATCGACCCGAGAACTACACGGGCAAAAACTTCGGACCAGTAACTCTTAGAGCAGCACTCGGAAACTCCTTGAACATTTCTGCGGTCAAAACTCTCGATCAGATCGGGGGAGCGCCCGTTCTCTTGGAAACGCTCAAACGCCTTGGCCTCACGACCCTCACCGAGACACCTGACCACTACGGGCTTGGCTTAACTGTTGGAAACGCCCCCGTCCGCCTCCTGGAACTTGCCAACGCATACGCCTGCCTCGCTCGTCTCGGTGAATTCCGCCCGTGGCGCCTCCTGAGCACCGACCCTTCACCCCCAGCCGTTCGTCTTTTCGATCCCCGTTTCGCCTGGCAGATCGCAGACATCCTCAGTGATAACCAAGCCCGCCTTCTGACCTTCGGGGCGCACTCTCCGCTTCGAATGCCGTTTAAAGTGGCCGCCAAAACCGGCACCAGCTCTTCTTATCGCGACAACTGGGCCCTAGGTTACACTCCCGAATGCACCGTCGCTGTCTGGGCCGGCAACTTTGACCGCACCCCGATGCAGGGCGTATCCGGCGTCACAGGTGCCGCCCCCATTCTCGCGGACCTTTTCGACACGCTGCGAGAGCAATTCGGACCTACCACTTGGTTTCAAACTCCGTCCGGCCTGGAATCAATCCGGATCGATCCCCGAATCGGTAAACGCATCACCTCTCAATCCCCCGCAGCTCGCCTCAGCCAAACCGATTGGCTCGTCTCCTCCAACCTACCACCCCCGGCCACCAGCAACGACTACGACGCCCAAGGTCGCGCCTTCCTGCCGCCTGAATATCGCGCCTGGCTGACGAGCCCCGACAACTGGCTGGCCGATCTCGTTACTCTCGGTTCCGAGCCGCAGGCACTTCGCATCGTGCAACCCTTGGCCGGCGCCGTGTATCACCTCGACCCCGATCTCCCGGACCAAGGTCGCCGACTCAGATTGCAAGCGACCGCAGGTTACCCAACAGCCACATGGTCAAGCCCATCCCTCAATGTCACTGGAGCCCCCGATCAATGGACAACCATCCTAACTCCCGGAACTCACCTAATTCGTCTCCATCATGCCGTTGGAACTCCCCCCGCTCAAGAAATCACAATCACCGTAATGCAGGACTAGTCTTCAGCACCTCAAGCGTGCATTTAACAGTGGCAAACTTGGTCCAGGGCGGTATTTTCGAGACCCAGCCCGAACCATGGCCGCTCTACTTTCCCTTTTCCAACGCTGCCAAAAGGTCTCCCGGCTTGCCTGCGTTGGCTGGTTGATCGGAGCCACGTCTCTCTCAGCCTCAGACACCGTTCGCTGCCTGCTCGCGGACGGCTTCGATTTCCCCGTCGGCAAACCCGACGCCACCGGCTACTACAAATTCCGTGGCTTCTACCCCAATGGCCACCTCGGCGAAGACTGGAACGGCAAAGGTGGCGGTGACTCCGACCTCGGCGACCCCATTTACTCCATGGGCCGTGGTGTCGTCGTCTTCTCCGAAAACATCCGCGTCGGCTGGGGAAACTGCGTCATCGTACGCCATGCCTACCGCGATACCACCGGCAAAATCGACATGGTCGACAGCCTCTACGCCCACCTCCACGAACGCAAAGTTCAGGTCGGCCAACTCGTCGAAAAAGGCCAACTCGTCGGCACCATGGGCGGCAACAACGGCATGTACGCCGTCCACCTCCACTTCGAAGTCCGCAAAAACCTGCAGATCGGCATGAACCGCTCCCAATTCGCCCGCGACTACTCAAACTACCACAGCCCCACCACCTTCATCAACGCCCGCCGCCAACTCCAGGCCAGTTTCCAAAAGGTCGACATCCCAGTGAAGACCTTCGCCGCCTACGGCAAAACGCTTGCCGACGACCCACCCGGCGGTTCCGGCCGTGGCACGACCATCCCCATTTTCACCCCCAAAGACGACAAAAAAGCCACGGAAAATCCAGCCGTCCCTGCCGATACGGCCACCACCGACGAAGACGATTTTTGGGCCAAACTCAAAAGCAAAATGTCCAAAGGCAAAGTCACCGACAGCCAGGGTCAAGCCCCGACCCCGCCTCTCACGCCGGAAACCAAGTAAAGCGCCCCCTCGTTTCTCACGCGCGAACCCGATCCAAAGCGTATCCCTTTCATGCGCATCGGCATCACAGGAGCCACCGGCTTCATCGGCACCCACCTCAGCACGCTCGCCACCCAGCGCGGTCACGAGATCACCACCTACTCCCGCCGACCCCGTTCCGGACCCCACAGCCTCGTCCAACCCACACAGACTCCCTGGGCTCTTCCGCAGCCGGATCGCCCGCTCGATGTCCTCATCCATCTCTCTGGCGAACCCGTCTTCGGCCTCTGGACCAACGCAAAGCGTGCCCTCATTGACGAAAGTCGCGGCGCCTTCACCGAAAAATTGGTCGACCACCTCGCCTCCTGGACCCAGCCCCCGGCCGCACTCCTTGTCGCCTCCGGTGTCGGCTACTACGGAGACCGCACCGACGAAATCCTCACCGAATCCAGCCCCGCCGGCAGCGGCTTTCTCGCGGAGGTCTGCATCGCCTGGGAAACCGCCGCCCAGCGTGCAAAGGACCGCCTCGGCGCCCGCGTCGTCCACTTCCGCACCGGCCTCGTGCTCGGCAATGAAGGCGGAGCCCTCCCCCTCATGCGCCGCGCCTTCAAGTTCGGCGTCGGAGGCAATCTCGGCAGCGGCAACCAATGGATGCCCTGGATCCACATCGCCGATGAAATCGGTCTCATCCTATGGGCCGCTGAAAACGCCACCCTCGCTGGCCCCCTCAACCTCTGCGCCCCGAACCCCGTCACCAACGCCGACTTCACCCGCGCCCTCGCCGCCACCGTGCATCGCCCCGCCTTCTTCCACGCCCCTGCCTTCGTCTTGAAAACCCTCCTCGGCGATCTCGCCCAGGAAATGCTGCTCACCAGCCAGCGCGCCGTTCCCGCCGCCGCACAGGCAGGCGGGTATGTGTTCCAATACCCCGACCTCACCCCCGCTCTTGCTCATCTGCTGGCGCTTTGAGCTTTTTGCGGCATAGTGGCAGCCGACATGGCTACCGCTCAAACCACTATTGGACTGATTTACGATTACGATCAGACGCTCAGCCCGAACTACATGCAGGACGAGGTCCTCTTCCCGCGCTTCGGCATCAACCCCACCCAGTTCTGGAAAAAAAGCCGCGAACTCGTCGATACCGAAGGTTACGACGGTGAACTTGCCTACCTGAAGGCCCTGCTCGACTACCTCGCCCTCGACCGCCCCACCAACGCCGAACTCAGCGCCCTCGGCGCCAACCTCAAATTCTACCCCGGCCTCCCCGCCCTCTTCGCCGAGCTCAGTGCTTCCCTCACCGATCAGCACCGCATGCTCGGCATCAAGGTCGAACATTACATCGTCTCCTCAGGCCTGAAAGCCCTCCTCGACGGCTCCGAGCTTGCCCCCCATGTCAAAAAAATCTTCGGCTGCGAATTTGGTGAAGATAGCGACGGACGCATCAGTTTCCCGAAACGAGTCATCAGCCACACCACCAAGACCCAGTTCCTCTTCCGCATCAACAAAGGCATGCTAGAGCCCAATGAAGACGTCAACGATCACATGGCCCCGGAACTCCGCCCCATCCCCTTCCAGAACATGATTTATGTCGGTGATGGCCCCACCGACGTCCCTTGTTTCACCCTCATGAAAAAATACGGCGGCCACGGCATCGCCGTCTACAATCCCAATGAGCCCAGCCGCGCCTCCTTCAAAAAGTGCTACCAGCTCTCCGCCCTCGCAGACCGTGTCAAACACATCGCTCCCGCCGACTATCGCCCTGGCAGCCACCTCCGCCTTCTCCTCGAAGAAATGATCACCGAGATCGCCGACGGCATCGTCCGCCGCCACCGCCTTGAGTTTGAAGAGGGCACCGTCTCCGCCCCGCACTTTTGATCACACCCCCCACTTTGACGCACGAAGCTCTCAGTAGCGGCGTTGGTTTGGATTTGCTGTCGAAAATGAAAGCCACCCTTGTCGCCCTCTTCCTCGCGCCCGTCCTTCACGCCGCCACCTTCTCCGCCTCGGATCCCGAGTCCGCGCGCAAAGCCGTTAGGGACGCCAAGCCGGGTGACACCATCGTCCTCACCGCTGGGGACTGGAAAGACGCCGACCTTCGGCTCGATGGCGACGGCACCGAGTCCGCTCCCATTACCATTCGGGCCGAAGTCCCAGGCAAAACCGTCTTCACAGGTGCCTCTCGCCTCCGCCTCGGCGGCAGCCACCTCATCGTTAGCGGTCTTCATCTCAAAAACCTGACCGGATCAAAAGCCGACTGGCTTGAATATCGCATCGACTCCAAGCGCCGCGCCAATCACTGCCGCGTCACCGACTGCACACTGACGGAAGCTCCCGACTTCAAGGCCACCGAGAAAGAGAACCGTTGGATCGGCCTTTACGGTACCTCCAACCAACTTGACCACTGCCGCATCGAAGGCAAAAAAACCAAAGGCACCACGGTCGTCGTTTGGTTGGGAGAAGACGACCCAGGAAACCATCATCTTCACCACAACTACTTCGGTCCTCGCCCCGAATTGGGCAAAAACGGCGGCGAAACCCTGCGCATTGGAGACAGTAACAGCTCCATGATGGACGCCCGCTGCCTCGTTGAAGAAAACCTCTTCCGCGCCTGCAACGGCGAGACCGAGTGCGTCTCCAACAAATCCTGCAGCAACACCTACCGCGCCAACACCTTCATTGAAGTCGAAGGCACCCTCACTCTGCGCCACGGCAACCGCTGCATCGTCGAAAAGAACCTCTTCCTCGGCAACCACAAAACCCGCACCGGCGGCATCCGCGTCATTGGCGAAGACCATCAAATCCTCGACAATCACCTCCAAGACCTGGAAGGCGACGGCTTTCGCACCGCCATCACCCTAATCAACGGCATTCCCGACAGCGTCCTCAATGGCTACTTCCAAGTGAAGAACGCCCTCATTCGCGGCAACACTATCCTCAACTGCAAGCACAGCATGCTGCTCGGCTACAACGACAACAAAAAAGCCACCCTTCCCCCTATAGGCACCCGCCTCGAACGCAACCGCATCGTCGCCCGCCCGGGCCAGGCCGCCATCGAGACCACGCTTGCACCTGAAACCTTCACCTGGATTGACAACGATGCCCATGCAGAACCCCTCGGCTTGCCAACCCAAAGTGGACTGAAGCACAACAACGACCTCACCATCAAGTCCCGCCAAGCACCCTCCCTGGATGCCTTCGGAGCCTCCTGGCAGCGCTGAAGTTGCGACCTTACAGCCCCTTGTCCGTCACCGCCCCCTCGCTCGCACTCGTGGTCAGAGCCGCGAACTTCGCCAGCACCCCGCGTGTGTAACGAGGCTTCGGCTGCTTCCAGGCCTTCAAACGCGCTGCCAGTTCCTTCGCAGGAATCCCCAGCGTGATCGCCCGCTTCTCGGCATCAATGGTGATCTTATCGCCATTCTTGATAACCGCGATCGGACCGCCCACAAACGCCTCCGGCGTCACATGGCCCACCACAAATCCATGACTGCCTCCGGAGAAACGACCGTCCGTGATCAGCGCCACATCCTTGCCCAGGCCCTTACCCATGATCGCGCTCGTCGGACTCAGCATCTCGCGCATCCCGGGCCCGCCCTTCGGCCCTTCCATTCGCACCACGATCACATGCCCCTTCTTCACCTTGTCATTCAAGATCGCTTCCAACGCCTTCTCTTCAGAATCAAACACAATCGCCTTGCCCGTAAACGTCAGACCCTCCTTGCCGGAAATCTTGCCCACCGCTCCCTGCGGGCAAAGGTTGCCTTTGAAGATCACCAAATGGCTGTCCTTCTTGATCGGATCCTTCAGCGAACGGATGATCTGCTGACCCTTCGGATAGACGATCTTCGACTTCCTCAAATTCTCCTTCATCGTCCGCCCCGTCACCGTCAGGCAGTCGCCATGCATCAAGCCTTCCTCCACCAGCATCCGCATCAAGGGCACCGTCCCTCCGATCTTTACTAGGTCGTTCATGAAGTACTTTCCGCTCGGCTTCAAATCACCCAAAACCGGCGTCTTCTTGCCGATGCGGACAAAGTCTTCGATCGTCAGCTTCACCCCCGCCGTGTGCGCCATGGCAATGAGATGCAACACCGCATTCGTGCTGCCACCCAGCGTGATGATCAAGGTGATCGCATTCTCAAAGGCTTCCTTCGTCATGATGTCACGGGGCGTGATGCCCAGTTTGATCATGTTCATCACCGCCGCACCCGCATCAAAGCAGTCGATCAATTTCTCATCCGACACCGCCGACTGCGCGCCCGAGTTCGGCAAAGACATGCCCATCGCTTCAATCGCACTCGCCATCGTGTTGGCCGTGTACATGCCCCCGCAGGAACCTTCCCCGGGAATGCTGTGCTCTTCGATGTCCGCCAGCTCCTTGTCACTGATCAAACAATTCGCATGCTTGCCGACCGCTTCAAACACCGTCACAATATCCGCGTCCTTCTTCTCAGGACCGACACAACCCGGCAGAATCGTGCCCCCGTAAACAAAAACACTGGGACGATTCAAACGCGCCATCGCCATCATGCAGCCCGGCATGTTTTTGTCGCATCCGCCAATCGCCACAAACCCATCCATCCCCTCGCATCCCACCACTGTCTCGATCGAGTCTGCAATCACCTCGCGCGACACCAGCGAATACTTCATCCCCTCCGTTCCCATCGAGATTCCGTCGGAGATCGTGATCGTATTGAAGATCAGACTCTTACCGCCTGCCGCATCCACACCCTTCGCCGCTTCCTCCGCCAGCCGATCAATGTGCATGTTGCATGGCGTCACCATGCTCCACGTGCTGGCGATCCCAATCTGCGACTTCTGAAAATCCGCCCGCTTAAAACCCACTGCGTGCAGCATCGCCCGGCTGGCAGCCCGCTCTGGTCCATCGACCACGATGGCCGAATGCTTGCGATGAAGAGAAGAAACGGTGGGGGTAGATTTGGAAGCAGATTTTTTGGCCATAATCGAGCCCCCAATCTGGCAGCAGCCCCGCCGACTTGCAAGGATTCATCGAATGTGTTGCTTCACTGGGGTGCCATCGGTACAAAACTCGTCGCGGCATTGTTCATATTACCCATGCTCGGTATCACTCCACCCGCGTTCCCATTGTTGAAGGCTCCCTGCGCCTGTTGCGTGAATGGCCGGTAAAGACTCCCCCCTCCTGCCACGCCTCCCCCACCCACTCCACCTTGAAGCGCATTCGGCGCCATGATAGCCTGGGGCGCATCCGGCGTCGGTACCCCGTTCGCTCGGCGTTCGCTTTCAACCAAAAAATGGTGCGACCACGCCGCATCCCGCGCATCATCCGAAATTCGCTTCTCCAAAGCCGCTCGATCCGCCTGATAGTCGGCTTCGCTCAGCAAACCCATGGCACGTCGCCTCTCCAACTCGTCAAACTCCGGCCTCGCCTGCTCCCGCAACACCCGCGCACTGGCACTCAACGATTCAGCCGTAGGCAGCGAGGAACTGCCGCAACTGATCAGCAAAAACCCCGCCAAGAAACCAGAGATGACATGTGCAAAAATTCGCATGGAATGGTGGTAAGACTAGCGGCTCCAAGATCCAGAATCAATCCAATCCGCACCATGTCGCTCCCAGAAAAGCGAAAAGGGTCATCCAGCTTCGCTTGACCGGGATGTTAAACTTGATGCCACGCTTTTCGCGTGTGCGAGCTGTGTTCGAAGTCCTTCAGCGAATCGTCAGTGTTGTTAATGAGTGGCAGCAGGCTGCTGGAAGGGGCACCGGGCTTCACATGGGGCACACCTCCACAACAAAGTGAACCTTGTTCATCTGGCCGAAATGGACGCGGGGATTCATGTCGCCAAGACGCACGCCGGTCCTGTCGTCGCCGATGAAGGTCAAGCCCACCGCTGTCATGAGGTCGCCCACATTGATCGCACGATGAACATCTTACCGCTCAACGTGATGATGGCGGTGGTGCGCTTGCCCACGCTGTGGAGTGCCTTTGCCGGAAAAGCAGCTCCATCAGGCTAAGCCTCACCAGGCGCTGATGCGCACTCGGAAAAACTGCTGGGGACCGGAGACAGGGCCGGAGAGTGTGATGGCACCGCCCTGGGTGGGCAGGCCATGGTTGCCGGGGATATCCCAGGGAGTCCATGTCATCAGGTCGGGTGAGGTTTCAATGACAGCGCTGCGGTTGGGGGGCAGGGTGAAGGTAAGGCTGGCCTGCGTGCCGTTATGGGTCAGCTGAGGATTAAGGAAGGTGGTTCCCTTTCGGGGATCGGTGCCGGCGAGGTATTCCGACTGGTTGATAGCGCCATCCGCATCGGCATCCTCTTCAGGCGCTCCTTCGAGGCTGGTGGTGTTGCCGAAGTTGGCGAGCCGCCAGTCGGCGTAGCTTTGCCGCGAGGGCAAGGCTGCGTTGATCCAGGACTCGAGCAAGGTCAGCGCAGGCTGGTCCAACTCGGCGGTGGCGAGCGGTGGCATGCGGGTGAAGCCGTTGAACGCTCCGGTGCGATTGTAGATGATGCTGTGCAGGGTGCTGCCGGGCACGATCAGGCGATTGGCGGGATTACCGCCATTGTTGGCGGCTGGGGTGTTGATGAGAAAGGTCTGGTCAAGGGTCAGCTCGGGCCGGCCATCCCAAGGGGAGGTGCCACCTGTGCCGCCGGCCTTGTGACAGTAGGCGCAATTGACGGCGAGATAACTGCGCACGCGGGCTTCGACGGGAAAGGCAGTCTCCGTCGGTCGGAGATGGCGCGGGAGCAGGTTGGGCGATTCGACGGCGTTGGCGAAGTAGCCAGCGTTTTGCAGGAGCGTGAGTTGATTTCCGGCGAAGCCGTTCATCGTGCCCGTGAGGTTAAACTGGCGGGTGTTCGAGGAGAGCGCGTGACCACCCTGCGGGGTGTGGCAGGTGAGGCAACTGGCCCGGCTCGGGATGCTCCAGCGCTGCACGCGCGGGGTGCCGTTTTCGACCACATTCAGGTCAAACTCCACGCCTTCCTCGGGGACGAGCGTGGCTTCTGTGCCAGCGTCGTTCCAGCGGTAGCTGACGCCGTAAGCTCCACCGGCATTGCGAACGAGGAGGCGGGTCTCCAGCCGTCGACGGGTGGCGGGATTCCCGCGCGTGAGGTCCATGTCGAAGTGCTTGATCCAAACCTGCCCGGCTGGAAAGCTCCACTCACTATCGCGCCTCCAGGTCATCGTGCCCGAGAGGGCCGGGACGGTGAACCAGCGCCGTTTCTCCGCGAAATCGCTCCAAAACGGGAGATTCACTGAATAGGAGACGACACCAGGATTGGGAGAAAGATCCGCCAAATCCGCGAAAACTCCCGTCTCGCTCAGCGTCGCGGGATAGCCCGAAGCCGGAACGCCTCCGATCAAACGGCGGATGCGGTCCGAGTTCAAGTTCGCCAACAAGACATCGCCATTAGACGGATCACGCCCGAAGGCGACAACCCCTCCTTCTCCCGTTAGCCGGACTGGCGTGGTCGCCCCATTCGCGCCGCTGCGCCGGATACTCCAGATGTTCCCCGACACATAGTCCGCGTAAACATAGGAACCAACCAGCCCGGGAAACCGGGACCCACGATAAACGATCCCGCCAGTGATGGAGTTTCCCTGGGTGGGACCGCTCCCTCGCGTGTAATCGTGTATCGGCCGCGTGCCATACAGCGTATCAAAATTCGCCGGAGCCTGTGCCGACTTCGGACCGTTCACGAAGCCTTCCCTGAGCGCCCAGCCGTAGTTCCCGCCTCGCGTGATGATGTTGATCTCCTCACGCTGCCCTCCTCCCACGTCGCCTACCCAGAGATCTCCACTGACGTTATCAAACGACATGCGCCAAGGATTGCGCAACCCCGAGGCCCAGATCTCGGAACGCACAAAGGGCAGCTCACCTGATGGAATGGCCGCCCCGTTGAACGTCCCGTTCCAATTCCCGCCAAGGCTGGCGTGAACGTAGGGATTGTCGATGGGAATGCTGTAGCGGGCGATCCCACTGTCACGGAGCACTGCATCCGGCGGAGGGCTGGATGGATAATCGACCGGGTTCGGATTGGCGTTTGGCTCCAAGTTGCCGGGACGCTTATCGACATCAATCCGCAAGATGGAGCAGAAGAGATCCTTGGTGATGCGTTGGCTGTTGTTTCTCGCGTCGCTCTGATCTCCTTCATCTCCTGTGGAAATGTAGAGATATCCGTCCGGCCCGAAATGGAGATCGCCTCCGTTGTGATTGTTCACCTCGTCGAGTTGCTCAATCAAGACAAGCTCAGAGGCCGGATCGGCGGCGTTAGGGTTTCCTGCTTGAGTGGTGAAGCGCGAAATGCGATTGTAAATGACACCGCTTCGGGTCGGCGTGTAGAAGATATAGAAATGCCGATTGCTGGCGTAATTCGGATGAAAAGCCAGTCCGAGCAAGCCGTTCTCGCTGCTGGTGTCGAGGGATTCCCCGCGTGATGTCAGCAGCGTTGGAACATCGAGAAAAGTCGAAGCGGTTGGTGTAGCAGCGTTTGTGTTGGGAATGACCCGCAGGGGCCCCCCTTTTTGACAAACGAAGAGCCGGGACGTTTCGCCGGGAGGAGTCGCCAGTGTGGTGGGATCGGTAAACGTGATCGGAAAGGCATCGACGAGTTGGTAGCTGGTCGGTGGCGGCGAGGAAGGCACATTGATCGTCGGAGCGGCCAAACGGAGATTCGGAGAAAGGGTGATCGTCACCGTGGCGATCGCAGACTGACCGGCGGCATTGATGGCTCGATACGTGATCGTGTCCGTAGCTGGACTGCCTGTGGTATGGACGTAGCGAATCCGATTGAGTTCATCGACTGCGGCGGTTCCAAACTGCGGTCCTTGAACAATCGTGACAAACAGGCCTCCCGTATCATTCGCCAGCACTGGAATCGCGGCTTTGGCTCCAGGATTCAGGATGATGGTATCCGGCTGAGCCTCCGGCAGGGCTGGATTCGCTCCACGGGCGAAACTTGTGTTGATTTCCAGCTGCGTCAGCGCCTGATCGTAGAGGCGAACTTCGTTGTAGCGAATGTTTGCGGTCCAATCGTTCGATCCCTGTGATCGCCCGAGCCAATTGTTCACGTCCTCAAGCGCGGAAAGACGGTAATTCAGATCAATCGAGCGGACGAAAACCGTATCGCGATACCACGTGAGACGTCCGCCCGTCGCCGCGAAGGCTCCTACTCCGGCTTCATACGTCACCACGTAATGGTGTTCGGTCCCGGCCGAAGTCGGCAGAGAAGTATCTCCCTGGGTTGGGGTGGCCCCATTGAGGCGGCCCTCCAGCCTCTGTGCATTCAACGCGGACGCGCTGGTTCCTCGACTGATGTTCAAATTGATGCCGTCACTGGCGCTGGTCGTCCCTGGACTGGTGGTGGAGTTATTGGTGATCTCGCCCGCTGCGCCGCCCTCCACCCCAGTCGTGTTGACGCGCCCAAACTCGAACAGCCGCTGATTGTTCTGCATCGACACCGCCGCCGCCCAAATCTCCACGGTGAGATTTGTCTTGCTGGAGATAATCCCGTTCGGCAGGTCGATGTAGGCGGGGATGGTGTTGGCCGGCTGGTTGCTGTTGTTCGGCGAGCTGCCCGGCAGCGTGAGATTGGTGCCATTAAACGAGGCGCCCGTGCTCACGACCGTGGCGGTGGCGCTGCCGATGGAGTCAGTGAGGGTGAGGCCGGGCGTGGCCGAGCCTGAGGCGTTGTTGAAGGACCAGCGGTTAGTGATGATGGCGGAGACCGGCGATATACCGGCCAGGCAAAAGCCAAGGACGAGGGCAATCTTTTTCATGTCTGCTTGGGTTGGGTTTTGAGTTTAAAAAGACAGGCGGTTGGGCTTTCGTGGGAAAAACGGCAGAAGTTGTGGGCTGCGATTCAGGTGCAGTTGACGATGACGGATTTGACCTGCGTGAAGAGGTCGAGGCCGCAGGGGCCTTTTCCACGGCCAAAGTCGCTTTGCTTGAAGCTGCCCCATGGGCTAGCGTTGTGGAGCTCACCCACGTGGTACCGACGTCGGCAATCATTTTGTTGGACGATTTGCTGCCGACTTCAGTGTTACTGACATTTACCTGGCCATAGGGACTGCGCTGCATCCGCTCCGCGATGACTGGCACCCTACGAACTGCCAGTGCACACGCATCTCCCTCATCGGCAGGAAGAATGCCACGAGCCAACTCCGCGCTGCGGCTGGCAACTTCCATCGCGGTGTGCGTTGGATTCAGACCCGAGCCGGTGACGAAGACACGCGTGCCGCAGATGAAGAGGTTTTTCACCTCGTGTCCCATGCGGCAGGAACCCATCGCATGGGCGCTGTAGCTCAGATCGATGCATTCCTTCTTCGCGCCTAAGGTCACCATCATTTTGGCGGCCCTTTCGCAGGCTGAACCGGTGAGTTCCAGGTCGCTGTCGAGCCAACCCTCGGCATGCGCCCACCACGCGCCGTCATTGCCGACGATGAGAATGCTATTGGGTTGGGTGGAAGTGCCTGCGGACACGCTCTCATTGTGGTGGTATCCTCTCTTCGGAGATAGAGCAACTGCGACACATTTTGGAAGAATCACGTCACTCCTCTGCCGAGCGGAAGCGGTTTCGATACTCGCGCGGTGTCATACCCGTCTCGCGGCGGAACTCGCGCCCGAAATGGCTTTGATCGCAAAAACCATACGCCGCGGCGATTTCCGCGATGGACTGCTCCGAATACACCAGCGGATGACAGGCCATTCGCACTCGCAGCCGTCGCAGGTATTGTTGCGGTGAAAGGCAAAAAGCCTCACGGAAGCGCCGCTCCAGCACGCGCAGAGACACCCCCGCATGCCGCGCCAGCTCCGCGTTCCGCACCGACAGCGAGAAACGCTCGCGCAGGTACTCCAGCGCCCGCGCCATCGACGTGTCTGCCGTCGCGGGGAACTGCGAGCGCCGACCCAACGGACGCGCCATCCCCGCAGTGCCGACAATGCACCCGCGCTCGTCGCGCAGCGGCACCTTGTCCGTCACACACCAGATCGCCGTGTGGTCGAAGCGCCCCACGAGCTCGATGCGGTTCATAATGCTCTGCCCCTTCAGCACCCGCTCGTCATCCACCTGGAACTGCGCTGCGATATGCCACGGAGACAGCTCGCCATCCGTGTGCCCGCGCGCTTCTGCCACCTCAGTGAATCCGTAATCCTGAAGGCACGCGCGGTTCATGACCAAATAACGACCCGTACGATCCTTCACCCAAAACTGTACTCCAGGCAGAGACTCAAAAAGCTCCAGCAACGCTTGACACCGCCAGCCATCAGGTAAGCCGCTAAAGTTCGTGACGGGCCGTCGGGACTTCATGAAGAGGCTAGGTTAGGAAAATATTCGCAAACTGAACGGCTGACACCAGTGATTGGGCGTCCCGAAGGACCTTCAGCCAGTGCAAAAGAGGCGGGCATGCTGTTAGGAATGGGACGACCAACAAGCCACATTAGCTCTGCATTTCGTCTAAATCACACAAGAAAAAACCTAAACTACGATTCGCTTTTCTCACCACCTTACCGAGCACCAGGTGTGTCGAGGCGAACGCCACCGCATGCCGACAAATCGGAGGCGTGGTCGGTGCCGAGGACGATCTGGTCGAGCGCACCAGCGCTCCGCACCCAGCGTCACCGAATGGTTCGTCGTGACCTGGTTGAGCGATTAACGGCCCTGAATCCGCGCCACCAAATCCGCTGCTTCCTGGGCGGTCAGGGCGGCCTCCAGCCCCTCTGGCATTAGAGAAAGCGGGAGCGTTTTTACGCTCCGGATCTTCGCACGCGGCACGAGAAAATCCCCTCCGCCAGGCAAACGGATGCTGAGACCTCCAGGAGTCTCAGCCGAAATCAGCCCCGCCAGCACGCCGCCATCAGTCTGGGTGATCTCCGTGGTGACATGGCGCTGTTCCACTGCCTTGTTCGGGTCGAAAATGGCCTCCAAGATCTGCTCCATCGGTTTGGCGGCCACGGTCTCCAGGTTCGGCCCCACCTCAGCACCCGACCCGTTCAACTGATGACACGCCATGCACGCCTTTTGATACACTTTATCCCCTCGGGATGCATCTCCCTGAAGTTTTGAAACCTCATCAACAAAACGTCTCACCACCGCCACCCTGTCGGGGTTGTTGCGGGTGATCACAGGCAGTTCAGCCGCCACAGCCGGGGATTCAGCCTCAGGAAACCAACTGGCCAGTTCAGCCCGAGTGACCTCCTCACTGCCCGCCGCAATCAGGGCTGCTCCCCGCACCTGGGGATGAAAACTCGGCAATAAGGCCAGTAACACTGGACGATGCGCTTCGTCCAGCAGGGCGGCTGTCCAAGCCGCTTGAAGTCGCACCCCCCGGGACATCGTGGCCTCTTGAGAAAGAGCCAGAAGCCAGGGCAATGCCGCACGATCCCCTGCCTCAATCAGCCGGCGCTGAGCGGTATCACGCTGCCAACGCTGGGGCGAACGCATCGCGGCGGGCAAATCGTCGAGCAATCCATTGCTAAGCTGCCGCGCCGACGGACCCGCGACCCGATACACGCGCCCGCGATCCTCTCCCGCACGCAAATCTAGGCCTTTGACGATTTCTGCCGGGATCCATTCCGGATGCTCCAAGACCAACCGATACATGTCCACGACATACAACGCCCCATCAGGCCCTTCACGTATCATCAAGGGCCGAAACCAAGGGTCCGTGCTAGCGATAAACTCCGTCTCCGTGTCGTCTGGATGCCGGGTGCTGATGAGCGGAAAGCGGGAGTAGTCCAGCACATCCCGGCGGATCAAATGGTTCGCGGGTTCACAGATCAGCAGGCATTCGTGTTGACCATCGAACCACGGCATGGGCGAGCAGGCTGCCGTGAGCACCTGAGTCGCCTCCGGCCAGTTAAATCGCCGCACAGGCGGACTGATGCTCATCACGCGAGTGTCAGCATTCAAGACCGAACGAACCGATTTGACCACTTTGTCCGCGTGCTGTTCCAAATACCGCATGGGCACATGATAATGCCAGCCTAGGGTGCAGTTATTGTTTCCAAACCAATTGCCGTAATCATCCCGCCATTTGCCATACTGAGAACGCCCGGTTTCAAGCCGGAACTCACCTGAGACCGGATGAAAGCTGAAATCATGCGTCCCCAGTTTTACCTTGGCTCCTGTTTTCAAACAAGTGATCTCCCCACCACTATCGCCGTTTGCTCCATAGAACCAACCATCCAAACCCCACGCAAAGCCATTCACCAAATGCTGGGGATTGCCCGCAGTAAAACCGGTAAACCAAGCCTCGCGCGTGTCACACACCCCATCGCCATCCCGATCCTTGGCATAAAGGATGTCCGGAATCGCCGAAATGAAGACGCCCCCATCCCAAAAGGCCAGACCTGTGGGATGCCGCAGTCCTTCCAAAAAAAGTGTCGCCCGGTCATAGTCACCGTCCGCATCCGTGTCCTCCAAAATCTTGATTCGCCCGTCTTGCAAGGGCGACACTTTCTCCTGCCCGCTGCGGCCATCAGTGGTCTTCTCCCCGGGTGCAAAGGGATAGTCTCCCATCTCCACCACCCAAATTCGCCCTTGCGCGTCCCAATCCACAAAGATGGGATCCTGCACCAGCGGCTCATGGGCCACCAAACGGGCCGTATAGCCTGGCTTCACGCGCAGGGTTTTGAGCGAGTCCTCTGGCGAAAGCGGCGCTGGCCCTGGCACACGCAACAGCTCAGCCAACGGCATCAGCACAGCACCCTGCGCATCTCTCAAAGCCCCCTGTTGGAATCTCACCCCGGTGCTCCCGCCCTTTGCATCCACCAGCAACGGCAGGCTGCCGTCATCGCCAGCACGACCCTCACGCAGTATCTGTGTCCAGCCCTTTTCCCACTTCACATTTGCCTTCGCCACGGGATTAAAAAGATAGACGCCATACCCTTTCGGATTGGAGATAAGCAGGTCCTCATGCCCGTCCTCATTCAAATCCACAAACAGCAGCCCCCCGTTTTCAGCCACCTCAGGCAATGGCGCAATCTTCATCGCCAACTCGGGCGTTAACTCTCCCCGGGCTGAGGCAATCAGCAGGCTGCAACAAAGAAGAACTTTGGTCATTGGAAGATGGAAGGATGAGCGCCCTATAGGCAGGCACAATCGAGCCTCATTTCGACAAACGGTCCAACAAATTGCGGGTGATTCTTTGCACCGTTTCATCACCACCCTGCAGACCGTGAGCCCAGTCCGTCGTACCCGCCGTAAAAACAGTGCCTCCCCGTGTGTAAAGGCCCATGCATGCCGCCCCCGTGCGGCCTTTTTCCCAACGTTCATACCATTCCGCGTCATCCGGATGCCAGCGCACCGGACAGGTGGCCAGCACCTCGAAAGACGCTGGAGTGCCATCGCGGCCGGTAGCGTAAGGCAGCTCATCCTTCCATTCCAATTCGCAGCCATCACACTCGTAGCCCACCACGGTATCCTGATCGCCAAACAGATCTCCCGTTTTAAGACCCGTTCCCGCCAGGGCCCAATGCTCGGGCCGATGTACCTGATAAGCCGCTGGACCCTCCATGAATTGCCCATGACTGCGCCGATAGCCGCCCCAGAGAAAACCAACACCCGTAAGTGCGTTCTCTGGCCGCTTCACCAAGTGATGGCTCCAAAGCGTGCTCAGGTTTTGAAAATCCTGCGTCTGGAAGATCGGATCAAGATGATAGTTTTGTTTCCAACAGGTGAAGGCCCTCCCTTCATCCTCACTGCGCACCTGCCAGCAACAGGTGTTGCCACTGAAAAAAGCCACATTCCCACCCTTGCCAATCCAACCCTCCAAATGGTCACGCATCGGAGCCGACCAATACTCATCATGACCCACACTAAGCACCAGCTTGTAATGGTCCAGCATCTCAGGATGCCATTCCAGATCCGAATTGGCAGCAAACTCGAGCTCGTAACCATTCTCCTCTGCCCACTTCACAAAGGGCCGTTCCCAACGCGAAAATTGGGATGCCGCCGGCCTTTCAAAACTGACGCGATGCCCCTGATTGTTAGAAAGACTGTTGTGCGCATACACGCTGAAGCCGCCCCAGTTGTTGTAGGCGTTGTAGGTGTTGGTCGCCAGTTGAAGAAGGATCTTGGACCGACTGCCAGGCTGGGCCGAGCGCACGATGAAAAATCCGCTGCCTTCGGCGGTTCGTCGGCTGCGATGAGTCCACTTTCCTCCCGCATCAGACGTGCGAAAGCTGATCTCATAATAGCCCGATTTCCAATCCGTCCCCACCGGCACCCGCAAGCTTTCTGGCCAATGACAGCCTTGAGAAGAGGCGTCCTCCTGCACTGGGTGATTCACACCCACCACCCCGGTCTTTTTCCAGACCACTTCCCGTCCCGACCCCAGCCGGGCGATCTCCACATCGAAAGTCGCCCCGCCCGTGCTGACATGCAGAGCCACTTCCCCGCCCTGAACCACGCTAAGACGGGCAGCATAGCCCTCAATGAAAAGGCCCTTTGGCTCTGCGGTCGACGCCAGCGTTGGGGCAGCGACCAGCAGAGACAAACAGCGACGTCTTTTCATCCACAAGCAACGAAAACCCAGCACGGTAGCTTTCATTCCTGGCAATATCCCCTCACTGCGCAGCAGAAGGCGATCTCATTGACCCCTCTCCTTGCATGACACGCCGACTGCCGCTATGGAAAGCGGCCCATGTTATCAGTCACTCAAGTCAGCAAAACCTACGCCGGCCGCACCCTCTTTAGCGGCGTGTCCTTTCACCTTCAGCGCGGGGACAAGGTCGGTCTCATCGGTCCCAACGGCGCCGGGAAATCCACCCTCTTCTCAATGCTCATGGGAGATGGCACGCCCGATGACGGGGAAGTGCGCATGGAGCGCGGAGCCACCCTCGGCTTCCTGCCTCAGGAAAGCGCTCCAGTGGGAGATGATACCGTCCTCGGTTTGGCCACCAGTCATGTTCAGGACGAACACGAACGTTGGGAAATTGAACCCAAAGCCAAACGCATCTTGAAAGGACTCGCCTTTCGCGAATCAGACTTTGATCGGAAAGCCAATACCCTCAGTGGTGGCTGGGTCATGCGCGCCCACCTCGCCCGACTCCTGGTCCAGGAACCCGACTTGCTCCTGCTGGATGAGCCAACCAACCACCTCGACTTGGAATCCCTCATCTGGTTTCAAGACTACCTCACCGGCTACCCCGGTGCCATTCTGCTCATTTCCCATGACCGTGTTTTCCTCAACGCCTTGTGTGACTCCATCTTCGAGATCGCCCAATCCAAAGTCACCCGCTACAAGGGCAACTACGACGACTACTTGAGGGAAAAGGCCGCGCGCGAGGAACAGCTCATCGCCGCCTACGAGAACCAGCAGAAGGAAATCTCGAAGATGAAGGACTGGGCTGATCGCTTCAAAGCCAAAGCCAATTTCGCTTCCCGAGCCCAGGACAAACTCAAAATGATCGATCGAATGGAAAAGATCGAAGCTCCCGTCGCCGAGGACAAAAAAGTCAAGTTCCGCTTCCCCCAGCCGAAGCGTTCCGGGCAGCGTGTTGTCGCCATGAAAAACGTCGACTTTGCGTATGGCGACCTCCCCATTTACTCTGGGCTCGACTTCGAAGTGGAGCGTGGTGAGCGCATCGTCCTTGTCGGACCCAACGGAGCAGGCAAGTCCACCTTGCTGAAGCTCCTAGCGGGCGTGCTCACTCCTCAAGGCGGCAAGGTCGAACCCGGACACAACACCCAATTCGGCTACTTCTCCCAGTATCGCGGGGACACTCTGAACATGAAGCACACCGTACTTCAATCTGCCATGGATCTTCCCAGCCGCCCCGGCGAGCAACTGGCCCGCACCCTCCTCGGCTCCTTCTTGTTTCGCGGAGACGATGTCTTCAAACTCGTCGCCGTCCTCAGCGGTGGCGAAAAAAGCCGCCTCGCCCTCGTCCGCATGCTCCTGGAGCCCCCTAACTTCCTGCTCATGGATGAGCCCACCACCCACCTCGACATGGGCAGCATCGACGCCCTTGTCGGAGCACTCGAAGACTACGAGGGCACCCTGGTTTTCATCAGCCACGACGTTCACTTCATCCGCAGCATGGCCAAGGTCGTCTTGCATGTCTCCGGCGGCCAGCTCACACGCTACGCTGGGGACTACCAATACTACCTCGACAAGACCAAAGCCACCTCCGAGCGTGCCGCGCTCACTGCCAACGGCAACCTCGGCAACTACCAACCCAGCGCCATGCGAACCGCCGCTCCCACAAGCGGCGGCGGCGCCAAAAGCAAAGAACAAAAACGCCTCGAAGCTGAGGCCCGCAATGCCCGCAGCAAACGCAAACGCGAACTTGAAGCAAAAATTGAGGAAGCCGAAAGTCGGCTCGAAGCCATCGAAAAACGCAAGCGGATCGTCGAACTCGCTCTGCAAGATCCCGCCACCTTTGCCGACCCCGCCCTGTCCAGGACGCTCCAGCAGGAACTCGACGCATTAAGCGCTGAGACGCACAAGAAAACGTCTGAGTGGGAAAAGGCCGCTGCTGAACTGGAACAATTGACCACCTCGCCAGCCTGATCTTGCCTCAAGCAAGGCGCCTGCGGTCCCTCAAATGCAGGCGCCCGTCAGCCTCGCGGATCAAATCGATCTCCTCACGCACGGCCTGACTCTTGGCGCTGGCACCATACTCGATCGTCACCCACGCCCGATAGGTGCTGGCTTCAAACTTGAGTACACGAAACACAGGCTCTTGCCCGGGCCGCAAAAAACAGCGCAGGGGCACATGCTTGTGTTGAGCGTTCCAAAGATGCAGCGCCGGCGGGAAATCATTCAGTTCCGACAACGCCGCAAACACTTCTCGAATCTCCTCCTCGTTGTGGCGTCGCGTGAGTTTGGCCTCCGCAAATCGGCGCCTTACCTCTTCCAGTGCGGCTGCCAGCGGGTTCAGTCGCGCCTCCTCCATTTCGGCAATCAATCCTTCCGCATGCACCCGCATCGCCGCATGAAACACCTCCCGGTCAATCTCCCCAGCATCATACATCCGGAACAGGCGATTCGGTGGCGGCAACGGGTCCGGTAAAACAATCACAGGGCAGGGGGCTGGGTTCCTCCAACGGGCACCAGAGAACCCAGCAGGTCAAGTTCCACGCCTCACTTAGGTGCCGCAAATGGCAATCCTTGCTAGACCCGGGTAAAACAAACGTTCCCAGTCCGATCCAGTATGAAACGCATCCTCAACCTTCCTCTGATGCTCAGTGGAATCGTCGCCACATCCAGCGGCCTCAGCCGCATGCATGGCTACCGAGAGGGAGTAAAGCCGGGACAAGCTTTTGTGGGGATCAAGAGTGAATGATCAATTCAGCGATTCGCATTCCCCAAGGTCGTCAGTGGCACTTCGCCGTCTTGTTTTGGGTGATCGTTTCGAACTATTTCACTGAGATCGCTTGGAGTCATCCTGCGGATCAAAGTGACATGCGCGTACAGATCCTGCCCAATCAGTTGGGAGTAAGGTTCACCTTCAATCTTTTGACCCTCACCCGATTTCTCCGAGTGGATGGCAATGGCGACGGCAACCTCGATTTCACCGAGCTCAAATCGGCTGAACAGCAATTGGTCGCTTACCTCAACAGCCATGTCAGGCTTGAAGTGAACCAAAAGCCTTCCAGATGGGGAGACCAGGCCCGTTTTGATTACCTTTGGCCAGACCCGCAATCCACATCACCCATGCCGCCCGCGCAGTATGAAGGCCGCAACATGGACGTGACCTTTGAATTCGCCATCGAGCCTTTGCTTGAGGATTTTTGGATCGGGTTTGAAATCTTCGAACAAACCGGAACGCTGCAAACCATTCGAGGCACCTATGTGCAGGATGGCCAAACTTTAGACGTACCCTTCTCCTTTGAAGAGCCCGAGTATACCTACGACACGGGCTATCTGAAAGCTCCGGCCAGCGCGCCAAATCGGACATCGTATCTCCAGGATTCAGGGTATTGGATTGCCGCTGTGGGGTTCACGCTGACCACCATGATCCTGGTCATTTGGTCGCGAAGAAAAAGGGAGCTTCACCGCACCAATGAACTTGTAAAGCCTCCCGAATCCTAGCGTAATGGTGGCATGTCAGATTTCGCCCCCAACCGCCGCCGTTTTTTTCAGTGGAGTAGCGCAGCCCTTGCCGGAAGCTTTTTAAGCCGTGAAAACGCAGCGTTCGCTAACCCAAAAGTCCCCAACGCCCTGGCGGGTCGGCTATACAAAACGCTCAAAATAGGAATGATCAAAGTCGATGGCGGCCTCACCGCCAAGTTTCGCGCTGCCAAAGAAGCTGGCTTCATGGGTGTCGAACTGCAAGCCCCAGGCTACAACGTCGCTGAAGTTCGGCAGGCCATCGCAGACAGTGGTTTGCCTGTCGACGGAACGGTCGGTGCCAGCCACTGGAAAATTCGTCACACCAGTGCAGATGACGCCACTCGCGCTCAGGCGCTCGAAGACCTCAAGCAAGCAATCCGGGATACCCACGCTGTTGGGGGTCATACGGCTTTGGTTGTTGTCGGTAAAGGTGAAGACGGTCCGGAAGCCGAAATCTGGGCTCGGTCCGTTGAAAACATTTCCAAGGCAGTCCCCCTTGCTGCGGAACTCGGGGTTTCGATCGTGATAGAAAACGTCTGGAACCAATTTTGCTATGACCACGACGGAGGCTCGGATCAAACCGCAGCCAAATTTGTTCAGTACGTCGATGCCTTCAATTCGCCCTGGGTCGGCATGCAATTTGATATCGGCAACCACTGGAAATACGGTAGCATGGGCGACTGGATCCGGCAACTCGGCAAGCGGGTGATCAAGTTGGATGTCAAGGGCTTCTCCCGCGCCGAGGGGAAATTCACCCCCATCGGCCAGGGCGATATCGACTACGCAGACGTGCGCAAAGCCCTCCACGAAATCAACTTCCACGGCTGGCTCGCCGCAGAGGTGGCAGGCGGAGACTTCGATTATCTGAAAGGCGTTGCCCAGGAAATGGACGCCGCCTTCGGACTGTAAGCCCCCTCAGTCTTTCTCCAAAATCTCAAACAAATTGTGCCGACGGTCGGTCCAAACCGGCACGTCCAGCAGCACCTCATCAAAGGGTGACTCAGGCGGATTGGCCTTCAGAAAGGCTTCATCACGCGTCAGCAAAACATAATCCGTGATTTCATGGTCCCCATCCAAATCCGTGCCGATCCGGGTTTTGCCATAACCTAGATCATCCGCAATTTTGTAGATCACTGAAGCCAGCGCGATGTAGCGGTTAGTGCAGTTCACCGCAATGATGCCATTCGGCTTCATGTGCCGTTCATAAATCTGAAAGGCTTCACGCGTCAGCAAGTGCATCGGCACCGAGTCACCGCTGAAAGCGTCCAGCAGCAGGATGTCAAATTGCTGGGACTCCTCCTTTTCTAGGGCCAATCTTCCATCTCCGTTCACGATCTCGAGCACTCCTCCACGTTTCTGAAAGTCTTCCATGTAGGTGAAGTAAGTCTTGGCAAGCCTCTCAACGACGGGGTTGATTTCGTAAAATCGCCAGACATGGCCCTTACTGCCATAGCAAAGCGCCGTTCCCGTTCCCATGCCCACCACACCCACCCGAGCGTCCGGCTTTGCCTGTGCCACAAGTAGGGCTCGACCCACACCGGTTTCCTCACCATAATACGAAAAAGGTTTCTCCTTCAGGCTATCGCCCATGTTCTGCATGCCATGCATGATGCCACAGTGATAAAGGCTGCGCCAGGCCATGTCATAGTCGTAATCGTAGTCCTCAGCCACAGAGACAACGCCATAGAAATTGCGTACCCGTTCCAATCGTTCTTCATCTTTGGGACCCCATCGATGCATCATGGAAGGGCCCCCAATCAATAAGGCAAAACCGACAAAATAGAGTATCCCGCGAACCCAGCGAATCTCCAAACGTCGAATCTCCCGTGTCGCCACCAAGGCCGCGACCCCAAACGCCACCATTAATCCCCACGGCCACTCGCGATAGCTATCAAACACCCGAGGCGCTACCAGACTCACCAGCAAACCTCCCAAAGCGCCTCCTGCCGACATCAGCAGGTAAAACTCGGTTAAATGCCTGGGATCGGGTTTCAATCGCGTCAATTCCCCGTGGCAAACCATGACCGCGAGGAACATCGCTCCGAAGCAAATGAAGAGTTCCATCTTGTAGGTGATCTCGATGCTCCACGGCATCTTCCACTCCAGACCGAACGGCATCGGAATCACACTGCCGCTGGTCAAATCTAATCCCCCGTAAACCGCCGCCAAAAACACCAGCAACATCGCCGGAGTTGCCCAAAGCAGTGGCCGATACCAGCGCTCATGCTCAAAGCAAATGATGAACGTGACCAGATACAAACTCAGCGGCACCACCCAGAGGAAGGGAATCACTGCCACATCCTGACAAACGTGGTTGGTGGTCGCCAAGAGCAACACACTTGCCAGGGCTGGCAGCAACACCCAAAGCACCCGCTTCGACCAGGTCACCGGCTTCACTTCCGGGCTGAGTGCGGCATTGGGCAAGGCTTCCTCGACCCGCAACGCCCGATCCCGCCAGGCGATGGCCGCCGAAAGCGCCGCGAAGATCAAGAACGCCCCGGACCAAAGCCACGTCTGCCCAGTGACATCCCATCGCACCTCAAAGAAGAAGGGATAGCTCAGCAGCGCGGCCAACGAACCGGCATTCGACAACGCGTAAAGCCGCCACGGACTGCCTCCGCTCGTCGCTCGGGTAAACCAGACCTGTACGAGCGGACCCGTGCTCGACAGAACAAAATACGGCAGTCCCACCGTTGCTAAAAGCAGCGCTAGAATGCGCCCCGCAGGATCTTCATCCCCCATTGGCTTCCAGGCTTCATTGGGTGTGATTGGCAGACAAGCTAAGGCTGCCACAATCAAACACGCATGAATGATCCCCTGCCAACGATGCGGCAACCGCGTCAAAAAATGCGCGTAGGCATAGCCACCAAAAAGCACCACCTGGAAGAACAGCATGCAAGTCGTCCACACACCAGGACTCCCGCCAAACCAGGGCAGAATGAATTTGCTGATCAACGGCTGAACTTGAAACAGCAAGAAAGCACTAAGCAGGCTGAGAAAGCCAAAAGTTGGAAGCAAGGGCAGGCGATTGGTGGCAGACATGAGCAGTGAAAACGGAAGGGAAAGGGTTTTCATGCCCCTATTTTGCAAAACGCACAAGGTGCTCTTCTTATTGTGATCGAGATAGCGCTGAGCTTCGCGAGTGAACCGCAAACAGCATTGCCAGATGGGCTCTTTTCGCGGCGTTGAAGGATTCTCCCGTTATGCGCCTTCTCATTCCTGCCTCTCTAATCCTCTTTGCTCTCGTTTCAAACGGCTCCGCTGCGGTGAAAATGCCTTCCATCTTCAGTGATCACATGGTCCTCCAGCGGGATAAGCCGGTGCCTATTTGGGGACAAGCTGATTCTGGTGAGGAAGTGACGGTGGAATTTGCCAATCAGAAAAAAACCACCCAGGCCAATGCCGCAGGCCGATGGAACCTCACCTTGGACCCCATGCCAGCCAACGCCGAGCCACAACTTCTGAAAATTGGCTCCCTTTCAATTCAAGACGTACTCGTTGGTGAGGTTTGGCTCGCGTCAGGGCAGTCCAACATGGAATGGGAAATGCAAATGAAGCCGGATTCCAAAGCCGACATTCCGAACACCACACATCCTAACTTGCGTATCATCGAGATCCCCAAAACGGTTGCGCTCACCCCACAGGACAACGTTCCCGCTTTCTGGTCGCCCTGCACTCCCGAGAGTGTCGCCAGCTTCTCTGCCGTCGGTTACTACTTTGGACTCAAATTGCATTCGGAGCTCAATGTTCCAGTCGGCATCATTCAAAGCGCCTGGGGCGGCACTCGCATTGAACCGTGGACGAGCGAGGCGGGCTTCGATGAGGTGCCTGAGTTGAAGGAGTTTGCCGCTGATGTCCAAGCCAAGCTCCCAGGCAGTGCCGCCTACCGCCGCAAACAGGAGGAGCACCTCGCCGCTGTCGAAACCTGGTCGAAGACAGCCCGCTCTGCCCTGGAGAACAAACAAGCCGTACCCGCGCTCCCCGCCCAGCCAGCCACTCTTAATGCCGGTGCAGGCACCCCCACCGCGCTTTACAACGCCATGATCCATCCCCTGGTGCCCTTCGCAATTCGGGGTGCCATTTGGTATCAAGGCGAGTCCAATCACAATGAGGGCTTTGTCTACACGGATAAAAAGAAAGCCTTGCTGGCTTCTTGGCGCACCGCTTTCCAACAGCCCGAACTGCCGTTCTACTTCGTTCAAATCGCCCCGTTCCAATATGGAGAGGAAGACCCCGAAATCTTGCCCCAGTTCTGGCAGGCGCAACGCGAATGCCTGCGCATCCCGCATACCGGAATGGCTGTCATTTCTGATATCGGCGAAGTCCCGGATATCCATCCCGCCCACAAGAAGGAAGTCGCCCGACGACTCTCCCTCTGGGCTCTCGCCAAAACCTATGGCCGCAGCGACGTGGACCCCAGTGGCCCGCTCTATGCCAGCCACGCCATCGAAGGCCCCGCCATCCGTGTGAAGTTCGACAACACCTCCACCGGGCTCGCCACCCGCGATGGCAAGCGACCCACCCATTTCGAAATCGCTGGGCGCGATGGACTTTTCCAGGAAGGCGCTGCCACCATCGAAGGCGATAGCGTCATCGTCACGTCACCCAAAGTAACCCAGCCCCGTCGCATCCGTTTTGCCTGGAGTAAAACCGCCATTCCGAATCTCATGGACAAGGACGGACTCCCAGCAACCGCCTTCCACACCCATTGGCCTGTCGATCCCGACCTTGGACCCAACTTGGCACGTGATTGCAAATGGATCAGCAGTGACAAAAACGTTTGGGCATGGGACATGGGTCTGACGGATGGCTCTTGGGCTACCCGGGCTCCCCATTGCTTCGCCACCAGTAACGCAGACGCCTTTCCCAAACACGTCACCATTGATTTGAAGCAGTCCCAAACCCTGAATCTCATCAGGTTGGGTACGCCCGAGATTGGCTCAACCAAGACGGTCGCCATCTCCCTGAGCAACGATGGCCAAAATTTCAAAGAGGTTGGCCGCCATGTCTTCCCCCTCGCCCAGGCCGAACAGACTTCTGTCTCGTTCCCGGATGTCGAGGCGCGACATATCCGCCTGACCTACCTGGATCATCATCTCCAGGAGGCGGGAGGATTTCCCAACACCTTTGCCTTTACGACTGAAGTCGAGGCTTATCGGGCCAAGTAACTTCTCACCATGACCATCGCATCGCCCCGGTTTTGCTGTCTGAGTCTCTGGCTTTTGCCGGGTCTCGCATTGATGGCCTCCGAACGAGTCCAGTTCAATCGCGACATCCGCCCCATCCTCGCCGCCAAATGCTACGCATGCCATGGACCCGACGAAGACAAGCGCGAGGCGGATCTGCGACTTGATGTGCGCGCTGATGCCACTCGAGAGGCAATCCGACCCGGACAACCCGATCGGAGCGAATTCTGGAAGCGCATCACTTCACGCGATGTCGAAGAGGTCATGCCGCCTCCCTCGTCCCCCAAACAGCTCACTGATTCGGAGCGATTGCTCTTCCGCCAGTGGATCGCAGAAGGCGCGGAGTACCAGCAGCATTGGTCTTTTCAACCCATTCGAGACCCCATTCCGCCACCGGGAGAAGCGTCCCATCCAATCGACGCGTTCATCCGCGCTGAGCTCTCAAGTCACCACCTCAAGCCCGCGCCTCAGGCTGATCCCGCCACACTCATCCGTCGCGTTTCTCTCGACGTCACAGGGCTTCCACCGACATCCGAAGAAGTGGAGGAGTTTGCCGCCGAATGCCTACGTTTGCCCGACTCTGATCTGCCCTATCTCCGCCTTGTTGACCGTCTTCTAGCCTCTCCCCACTTTGGAGAACGCTGGGCGCGTCACTGGCTGGACATGGCACGTTATGCCGACAGCAATGGATTCCTGGGTGATGCCGTGCGGCCAAATGCTTGGAAGTATCGTGACTGGGTGATCGACGCCATCAATCGTGATCTCCCCTTCGACCAGTTCACCATTGAGCAAATCGCAGGTGATCTCCTCCCAAACCCCACCACCACGCAGCTTGCCGCCACCGGCTTTCACCGCAATGCCGCTTTGAATACCGAGGCCGGCGTGGACAAGGAGGAGGCGCGTTTTCAAAACCTCGCCGATCGTGTCAATACCACGGGCCGTGTTTGGATGGGACTGACCGTCGGCTGTGCTCAATGCCACACGCACAAGTATGACCCCATCACCATCCGCGACTACTACAGCCTATACGCCTTCTTCAACAACACCGAGGACCGTGATGAAAGCAGCACCAAAGCACCCGCGCTTGCTGAGATCACGCAGGATCGACGTCAAACCTACGTCCACATGGCCGGTGATTACGCCCGTCGAGGTCCCGATGTCATTCCCGCAAGCCCGTCTGCTCTGCCCGCTCTTCAGCAATCGGGACAACATGAAGCCAACCGCCTGGATCTTGCTCGTTGGCTTGTCTCACCTCAACACCCGCTCACCCGCCGGGTGGCGGTGAACCACCTCTGGAGCAAATTTTTTGGCGTCGGCCTCGTTGGCACGCCCGATGATTTTGGAGCCACCGGTGAGCCTCCCTCGCATCCTGAACTGCTCGACTTCTTGGCTTTTCAGTTCATGCGCCAGGGCTGGAGCCGCAAACAACTGATCCGCCTCATCGTCACCTCCGACACCTATCGACAGAGCTCTGCCCATCGGAAAGACATTACCACTTTCGATCCTCTCAACCGACTGCTTTCACGGCAAAACCGATTGCGCCTAGATGCCGAAATCCTTCGTGACTCCGCACTGTGCGCCAGTGGCCTGCTCACGCGCAACTTGGGTGGCCCCAGCATCAAACCGCCGCTTCCCGGTGATATCTTTGACGTCGGTCGCTCGGTGAAATGGGAGGTCAGCCAGAGCAATGAACGTTACCGCCGTGGCATTTACATACTCACCATGCGCAGCTTGCTCTATCCGATGCTGACGACATTTGATGCTCCTGACGCTGCGGACGCCTGCGTGCGCCGAGAGCGCAGCAATACACCCTTGCAAGCCCTCACCATGATGAACGATCCCGTTTTCGTCGAGGCCGCCCAAGCGCTGGCTCTCCGCGTCATTCGCGAAGCTCCAAAGGACATAGACCTGCGCCTCCGCCATCTTTTCTTCCTCGTCCTGAATCGCCCGCCAATCTCTGCAGAGATTCAGCGCCTCAATGCCTTTTACCACGAGCACTATGCCCGCGTCGAATCCGGCGGAAAAGAGGCCCTTAACATTCTCGGCATCATCGAATCCACCACCCCCTCCGATCAACGCCTACAGACAGCGACTCTGGTAGGTCTTGCTAGGGTGCTCATGAATCTGGATGAGTTTATCAACAGGCCTTAGAACATGAACGATAATCTTATTCCGGACCTTTCCCCCGAAGAACGTTTCCGCCAAACCCGCCGCGACTTCCTCGCGACCAGTTCATCGGGTCTGGGCGGGCTCGCGCTGGCGTCACTGCTGAAACAGGACGGCTTGCTGGCCGGTGACGTTAATCCTCTGGCCGCACGACAACCGCATTTTGCGCCCAAGGCTGAGCGTTGCATCTTCATCTTTCTCGAAGGCGGACCGTCGCAAATGGATTTGTTCGATCCGAAACCGCTGCTGAACAAGTATGACGGGCAGGCTCTCCCTGACTCCATCATCGGCAATGCAAAGTTTGCTTTCCTGCAAAAAGAGACCGCTACGGTCATGGGCACCAAACGTGTCTTCAAAAAACACGGGCAGTGCGGCATGGATATCTCCGATTTACTGCCTCACATCGCCACCTGTGCCGATGATATTGCATTCATCCGGTCGATGCACACCAATCAGTTCAATCACTTGCCAGGCCAACTCATGTTGAACTGTGGCGCGGCACTTTTAGGTCGTCCTAGCGTCGGCTCATGGGTCACTTACGGTCTGGGCAATGCCTCCCAGGAACTGCCCTCGTATGTCGTGATGGTAAGCAAAGGCCGGGGACTTCCCGGCGGTAGCTCCACTTGGTCGAGCGGCTTTCTACCGTCATCCTTTGGCGGCGTGATGTTTCGCAATGGCAACTCGCCAGTGTTGAATCTCGCCAACCCTGATGGGATCACGAATGAGATGCAGGCCGCCAGCCTCGCTGCGCTGAACGATTTGAACCATCTTCAACACAAGCACATTGGTGACCCCGAAATCGCCAGCCGCATCAACAGCTACGAGCTTGCCTTCCGCATGCAAAGTGCCGCGCCGGAATTGGTCGATCTCGCAGGTGAAACCCAGTCAACCCTGGATGCCTATGGCGTGAACCGAATCGAGCCTCCAATCAAAAGCAATCTCGGGGGCATCGGCAATTTTCAGACCTTCTCAAGACATTGCCTCCAGGCGCGCCGGATGGTCGAGCGCGGTGTGCGCTTTGTGAATGTCATCCATGCCTCCTGGGATCATCACAGCAATCTGGACCCCCAACTCGCGCATAACTGTCAGATGGTCGACCAGCCTATCGCTGCCCTGCTGAAAGACCTCAAACAACGCGGTTTGCTGGACACCACGCTTGTCGTCTGGGGCAGCGAATTCGGTCGAACAGCGCTTGGTGAAAATCGACCCGGCAACAAGGCGATCACCGGTAGAGACCACCACCCTGGCGCCTTCAGCCTTTGGATGGCTGGCGGTGGCATCAAGGGAGGTCAAGTGTATGGCGCGACTGATGATTTTGCCTGGAATGTAGATCGGGACCCCGTTTCCATCCACGATTTCCATGCCACCATTCTGCATCTCTTCGGCATGGACCACACGAAACTCACTTACCGCTTTCAGGGTCGCGACTTCCGACTTACTGACGTGCATGGCGAAGTGGTCAAAGGGTTGCTGGCGTGATCGGCTTCATGCTTGAAAACGTGGAGCTGCCCGTCGGATCCCATATCGTTGCGTCTTGTCTCAAGTGACCGAAAGCGTCGATGCGAAATAGGACGATCTTATGAAGCATCACCGCTAGACCTTCGACGCTCATAGGCCACCAAAATAGTGGAAAAAGCAGAGGATTCCACGCGTTCCCAATGGACATGACATCGAAAATCACTCGCCGAAACAGTTTCAAACTCATCACTGCGGGAACGTTCGCAGGCATCGCAAGCCGACAAACCTCAGTTTTGGCCGAAGAGTCAGTGTCGACCGACTGGACAAAGACCCATGATCGGGTCTTCCTCGGTGGTGAGTTTTGGGCAAACCCAATGGAAGACTGGCGTGTGAGTGAGGGCGGTGCCGAATGCCTCAACTCGGGTGCGGGCCGAAGTGTGCATTCGCTGACTCATCAAATCACCCACAACGGCAGCTTCTCGCTCTCGGTGACTTTGACCCGCCTTGAAACCAACCATGCCGACGGCGGTGCAGGCTTCCGTATCGGCATCCGCAGCGAGCTGAACGAACACCGCAGCAACTGCTTCGTTCTCAAAGGCTTCGATGCAGGCTGGCAAGGAGATCAGCTCATCCTGGGTTCGCAAAAGAGCGCGCTCCCAAGTGGGTCTGATCTCGCTCAAATTCATCTCACGCTCAAAGGAAAAGCCATCGGTAACCAATGCGCGTTGACGCTGGCAGCCACTCATACAGAGACCGGCAAACTGCTCGCTACAGTCAGCGAATCCGTCCCTGCGGAAATGCTCCTCGGTAACGTCTCTCTCGCCAACAACTTCAGCGCTGGTGCTGCCGGCGCGGCAAAGAAAAAAGGCAAAGCCAAAGCTACACCATTAGCTGGTGGCGGACGCTATCGATTCCAAAACTGGACGATGGAAGGTGATGCATTCACCGTCACCGAAGCAAACCGATTTGGCCCCATCCTGTGGTCGATGTATTCGCTTAGTGACTCGCGCACAGCCGAGGGATTCGTGATGAAAATCAGCGCTCTAACGGGACCCATGGGCGCCAAGGACAATCAAAACGTCGAACTGCACATCCAGCAAAAAGGTGCTTGGAAATCGCTGGGTACAGCCAAGCTGGATCCCGATGCCTGGGTGGCCACGTTCCGCATTCCGAATTGGGACGCCAAGACTGGCACACCCTACAAGCTGGTGTATCGGGAGAAACACAAAGACGGAAGCGAAACGCCGAACGAGTGGATCGGCACCATCAAAGCCAACCCCGAAGGCCGCCCCTTGCGCATGGCCGCTCTCACTTGCCAAAATGACTACGGCTTCCCCTATGCACCCGTGGCTGAAAACTTGGTCAAACTCGATCCCGATCTCGTTTTCTTTTCTGGCGACCAGATCTATGAGAACCACGGCGGTTTCGGTCTCATTCGCGAACCTGCTGAGCCTGCGATCCTGAACTACTTGCGCAAATTCTATCAGCATGGCTGGGCCTTCCGCGAAGTCATGCGCAATGCTCCCACGCTTTGTCTTCCAGATGATCATGATGTTTTCCAAGGCAATATCTGGGGTGAGGGCGGCAAGAAGATGGATGTCGGTGACAGCGGTGCTTCGTCGAAAGGTGGCTACATTGAGCCTGCACGCATGGTCAATGCGGTCCACAAAACGAATGTCGCGCACCACCCTGATGCCTTCGATTCAAAACCCCTCTTGCAAGACATCAGCGTCTATTATGGCGATATGGTTTTTGGAGGCGTGAGTTTTGCCATCATCGCCGATCGTCAGTGGAAAAGTGGTCCCGAGCATGTCGAAACTGGCGCGGGCAGAGCTGACCACGTCACCGATGCGAATTTCGATACTGCAGCGCTCGATAAACCAGGCCTCGTCATGCTCGGCGAACGCCAGGAAGCTTTTCTGAAACAGTGGTCAGAGGATTGGCGCGGTCACACACTCAAAGCCCTGCTTAGCCAGACGGTCTTCATCAATGCCGCCACGCATCATGGTAGTGAGGATGGCTATTTGAAGGCTGATCTCGATTCCGGCGGTTGGCCGCAAACACCCCGCAATCGTGCCATCGACATCCTGCGTCCCTCGATGGCGCTGCACATCAATGGTGATCAGCATTTGACCACCCTTGCTCAGTACGGCGTGGACAAGCAGCGTGACAGCAACTGGTCCTTCTGCACACCAGCCATCGCCGCTGGGTATCCGCGGTGGTGGCGGCCTGATGAGATGAAGATGCCGCATACCAACCGCCCTAAACATGGCCATGGTGACACCGGCGAGTACCTGGATGGACTCGGCAACAAAGCCTATATTTACGCCGTTGGAAATCCTCAAGTAGGCCAAGCCCCAAACCGCTATGATAAGGCTCACGAGAAGGCCAGCGGCTTTGGCTTCATCACCTTCGACACGGAAAAGAAAACGTACTTGATTGAGTCCTTTCGCTTTCTGATCGATGCCACCGATGGCAAACCGACCAATCAATTCCCAGGCTGGCCCGTTACCATCCATCAAAAGGAAAATCGTGGCGAAAACTTGATCGGCTGATCTTCCGGATTCGAACACACATGAGACTCGCCACCTTTGCAGCGCTGATGGTTGTCTCGGCTCACGCTGCTGACATTCAGCCGCTATTAAAGACCTACTGCCTGGATTGCCACAACGCCGATAAGCAGAAGGGGGACGTCGATCTCACTCACTTCGGTTCACTCCAGAGTGTGCAAAAGGAGTTCAAACTCTGGCAGACCATGCTGCAGCAGGTCGAAGAGGAAGAAATGCCGCCCAAGAAGCCGCTGCCGACTTCTGCTGAACGGGAGCAAATCCTTGATTTCCTGCGCCAAGGGTTGGCTTCGATCGATTGGAGCCAGCAAAAGGGTATTGAACATGTCACCCTGCCGCGACTGACGAAAACGGAGTACAACAACACCCTGCGGGATCTCATCGGTATCGATTTTGAACCGGGCAAGTTGCTCCTTGATGATGGCCCGGGTCTCTCGGGCTTCACAAATGATCGCGATGCGCTTTTCATTTCACCCACGTTGGCCGAGCAACTCTTTGACGCCGCAGACTACGCACTGAAAGCCGCGCTCGCTTTGAAGCAGAAGCCCATGCAAAAGATGTTTGAGGCCGAGAAAATGCTGATGACCGAGCGCGGCTCGAAGCCTGAGGATTTGCCCGGCGGCGGTGTTGGATACTCTCTCGCTGGGGCCGGGCAGCGCACCCTTTATGACGAAGTCATCGTGCCCGCCGATGGCTGGTATCGCCTGACGGTGAAGCAGGTCGGTCGTGGTGGGGACAGCGGCATGCGACTGCGCATCGACAACGAACCCCGAGCCTATTTCCTCTGTGAGGACAACAAACCTCAGGAACAAACCGTCGAACTACTGCTCCGTGCGGGTTCGCATCAAATGACTTGGAACATTGACAATACGCACTTTCGAAAGGCGACACCTGTGGCGGCCCGCAAGCCGCGCACTCTCCCGAAGGGAGGCTACCCTGTCTTCGACCAAAAGAAGGCCGCACCCCTGGTCGGTGCCGCAGCAAAGATCAACGCGCCGCAGTTGCCGCTTCCCGCCAAAGCGTCGGCAGAAATCAAGAAGCTTGTGGATATGGTCAATCGCAACTTCCAGAGCATGCAGATGCGCATTGAGTATCTCCGCGCCGTGACTCCGGATGGAAACCCGAATGAACTCCGCAGTTTCTACAACCTGCTGCCCGAACGTACCGAGGGCATGATCGTGGCGAAACGCCAGCTCGCTGAGGCCTTGAAGGTTCCGGTGATTGAAATTGATCGCCAGATTGAAGCCGCAAACAAGACCAAACTGGCTAGCAATCGACAAGTGGTAGGGGATTCTTTGGAGGTGCTCGGCATGCCTTTTGATCCTGCCTCGCTCATTGGTAGTGCTCAATCTCAGGCGACCGCCGAACCTCAACGCATCGGTGCCCCCGGCGTCGATTGGATCAAGGTTGAAGGTCCTCTTTCGCCAACAGGATCCAAGCCTCGTCCCCTCTTCCAATCCGATGTCCGCGAGGCACTAGGCACCTTTTTGCCGCGTGCCTTTCGTCGCCCGTTGCGTGACGGCGAACTTGAAAAGCACCTGCAGATTTTTGAAAAAGCCAAGGCACGAGGTGAATCTCATGACGAGGCGTTATCGCTCGCGTTCACCGCTGCGTTGACCTCGCCAAGCTTTGCCTTTCGCGACGAACTCCGCGCCGGCCAGCTCGATGATCATCAGCTCGCCAATCGCCTGAGCTATTTTCTCTGGATGACCATGCCGGACGAAGAACTCCGCGCGCTCGCCGATGCCGGTGAACTTGGTGACGACGCCATCCTGCGAGCTCAGGCAAAACGCATGATCGCGGATCCAAAGTCACGGGCTTTCACAAGCACCTTTCTAGGCCAGTGGCTGGGTTTTTCCGGTCTTGGCTCCGAGCACGTGCCGGACGCTAGAAAGTTCCGCGATTTCACCCCAGCCCTTGCTGAGGCGATCAAACTTGAGCCGGTGCTTGTTTACGAAAACCTGCTCCGCACGGGTGGCAGCCTCACTCGGTTACTCGATACACGCGAGACCTTCGCCAACGCTGAACTGGCCCAGCTGTATGGGATCGAAGGCATTTCCAGCATGGACATGAAGCCGGTCACTTTCACTGGCGATCATCGCGCCGGGCTCCTTGGAATGGCGGCTGTGCTAACAGCCTCTTCCACGCCTAACCGCACCAGTCCCGTGATCCGCGGCAAGTGGGTGCTGGAGAATCTGCTCGGCCGCAAACTTGCCGAACCCCCGGCTGATGCCGGGCAACTCGATGACAAAGCCGGAGAGCGCGGCAAGACGTTACGCGAAGAACTTGCGGCTCATCGTCGCAATGAAAGCTGCGCGGGTTGTCATGACAAGATCGATCCGATTGGCTTTGGTCTGGAAAATTTTGATGCGATCGGCCGCTTCCGCAGCCAGGAAGCCGGCAAGCCTGTCGATGCCACCGGGATCCTGCCCGGTGGTATTACGATCAACGGTCCCGCCGAATTACGGGCCGCCATCCAGTCGCGCCATCAAGACGAATTTCTCGCCAACCTCACCCGCCGGCTGACGGCCTTTGCTCTGGGGCGTGCCTTGAAACCCCAGGATGAGGGATTGATCCTCGAATTGCTCGCCGAACTGAAACGAACCGACTATCAAGCTGACGCTCTCGTGGAGGCGATTGTGCTGAGTGAGGCGTTTCAGACTCAGGGCAGTACTCTTTGATCCGTTGATCGGCACCGTTCAAAGGAGCCCCGACATGACCTTGGAACTCGTTGCGAAGCTTTCCTGTTCCAATCCCAGTTTCTGCAGGGCGCTCAGGTAGAGATTCGGCAGCGGATAGTTATCTTTTTGGTCAAAGGCCAAATGCTGACCGTGCTTGAAGCCTCCACCTGCGAAGAGCACAGGCATGTTCTTGTTGTCATGCGCGGAGGCATTGCCAAGGTTCGAGGTGAGTAGCACCATCGTTTCGTCAAGAAGGCTGCCGGACTTGAGCTTGCGCAAGAAACCCGCCCACTCATTGATCACGCCCTGCTCGACGAGGGCCAGTTGCGCCAGTTTTTCCTCGTCCATGCCGTGGTGACTCAAGTTGTGATAAGCTTCATCCACGCCTTCGATGCCCTGCACGTTGTTGCCAGTGACATGGAGGGTGATGAAGCGTGTGCTGTCGGTCATCAGTGCCATGTGAATGATATCGAGAAAGATGCGTTCCACAGCCACCTCATTGTCTCTCGGAATTTGCGTCGGCGGTTTGAGCGTTACTTTCGGCTTGGGCTTGTGAGTCCAAGACTCGTTTGCAGCCAGTCGCTGTTCCAGCTCACGCACACTGGTAAACCAGGCATCCAGTTTGTCTCGATCACCCGCCCCGAGTTCGCGTTGAAGGGATTTCGCCTCAGCTCCGACCACGTCCATGACACTCCGGCCACTGCGAATGAGTTCCGCCTGGCGTTCCTGCTCGGCTGGGGTGTCGTTGACAAACAGTCGAGTGAAGAGCTTCATCGCGCTGTTTTCAGCGGGAATCATGGAGCCGTTCTCCGTGTAGCTTGGGCTCGTCTGGGAGTTCGTATTCAAAACCAGCGAGGGAAACCGGGTCTCATGCCCCAGATGCTTCGCCATGAGTTGATCGAGAGAAATGGTGTTGCGTGTCGTCGAGCCGCGGGCATTCGGACAAGCCGAAAAAATGCTGCCTTCCGCCGTGTGTCCACCCGTCACACCTGGATGGGATGAACCTGACACCACCGTGAAATCCTCCCGCAAATCCTGAATGCCAGCGAGGTACCGCGAGGGCTTGTAATCCCGCCCACTATCCTCCGGCACCAGATTCGGATTGTGCAGCCCCAAGGCCAAACTCACGCCAACGAATCGCTTGGCTTGTTGGGTCTCCCTGACTGCCGCTAACGCAGGGGTCATCGCCTCAAGCAGGGGAAGACCAAGCATGATACCAGTTCCCCGTAGCATCGCACGGCGTGAGAGGTGTTTTTGAAAAGTGAAGGTGCTCATTTTGTTGAGGTGGACTACTTGGTTTGAAAGACGTTACTCAATATGACCTCGCGGATAATTGAACGCAGATGCGTTGTTTTTGCGATGTCGTCGATTGCTGCTTCATCGCTGAAGTGTGGCGGAGCGCCGGTGGCGTAGGTGAGGAATTGCCGAGCAAAGCCTCGGGCCAGCTGTTGCGGTTGCTGGGTGTAAAGTTGCTTCCAGGTCGCTAGGTCGTTGAAAAGTTGGCCTTCGGGGGTGCTGCCACCAGGATTGATCGAAGCGCCTTGATTGTTTTGGCCATAGGCCCTGCGCCAAACACCAACAGGGTCATAGTTTTCGAGAGCGAAACCGGGTGGGTCGATGGTTTGATGGCAACTGGCGCAGCTTTCATTATTGCGGTGTTTGTCCAGTTGGTCGCGGATGCTTGTGGCTCCGCGGATGTCGGGCTCAATGGCTGGGATACCGGGCGGCGGTGGAGGGATGGGGTTGCCGAGGATACGCTCATTCACGAACACCCCTCGGACAACAGGTGAGGTGCTGGTGCCATCGGCGGTGACTTTGAGGATGGCGCCTTGAGTGATCAGGCCACCGCGTTTCGAATCGGGCTTGAGAACGACCTTTTGTAAACCACTGCCAGGCTGCACAGCCGAGACGACGAGGTCCTCGGAAGATGGGATCGAGTTAACCTTGTCTTTTTTGTCCTTCTTTGAAGCGGCGTTCTTCTTCTGGACCGGATTTTCGCCAGCATAGTGCCTTGCAAGCCGACCATTGAGAATGGCGAAGTCTGAGTCAATGAGATGGGTAATACTCAAGTCGTGGCTCAGCATTTCGGTAAAGTAAGCGCGAGTTTCTTCGAGCATCGAGGTTTGCAAAATTGGATCGAAGCTGCGGAATTGGCGAACATCAGGCGTGGTAAAATCGATTTGGTTGAGCTTCAACCACTGGTCGGTGAAGCTCTGAACGAAGCGTTTTGATTTCGCATCGGTGAGCAGGCGCTCCACTTGCTTGGCGAGAATTTCGCGCTCCCGGAGTTCGTTTTGACTGGCAAGCCGGATGAGTTCCTCGTCCGGCATGGAGCACCAGAGCGCGTAGCTGAGACGGCTGGCAATTGCAGAGTCATCCAGCGGACCAGGAGCCTCGATGAAGGTGAGAAAGCGCGGTGAGCACAGAATGGCACGGTAGGCAGTTCGCAGCGCTTCAATCGGGGTGTCACCTTCGACGAGAGAGTTCTTGGCAATTTCGTGATAGGGTGCGGCTTGTTCGATTGTGACGGGGCGCCGGAAGGCGCGTGTGGCAAACCGGGTGATCAATGAGTTGAGGCTTTCTGGTTTGATCGATTGAAGTTCCAGTTCACCGAAGAGGTTCTTGGATACGGCGGCTTGATCGGCATCCGGATGAATGCGCTGAAGTTTGATGCCGCGATGCGCGATGCCTTCAAATCCTTGCTTGGAGAGATCACGACCATTGAAGGAAACATTACCTCCTTTGGCTCCGGTCGGAGCGGTTTTCAGCAGGCCATCATTCGGCTTTAACTCCAGCATGTGACCCTTTTCAATCCAAGCCTCATAAACCAGATCACGCGTTGTCGCAGTAGCTTCGACGAGTCCGATCATGAACAACAGCGGCGCATTGGAATAGCATTCACCGGAACGCAGTGTGCCCCAGACGACTCCGTCGGCTCCAGGGTTGATGGCACGCACGTCTTTGAGTGTGATGCGATACCAGCCGTCGTCCGGCACAGTGGTTTCTGTCATCCGACCGAAGAATTGAAGCGTGATTGGCCAGGAAAGGCTCTCGCCCTTACGAAGCTCTGGACCGCGATAGTTGCCACCACGGCTTTTACTGAGTGCTTTGGGGTCCACAAATTTCTCAAACGACACATCCCCTTGGACGGCCCGATTGAAGGCCTCGCCCAGTGCAAGGTCGGCGACGTCCAGATAGCGAGCCAGTTGGTGGTGCGAGAGTTGTTGGCCATCGGCAACGGTTTCAAAGCCATGGGAGGCGCGATCTTCCGGCAACAGCGTTTTTAGTGGGATATCAATACCCAGCAGATCATGCAGCGTGTGCTCATACTCGACCCGGGTAAGTCTTCGGCTGCGCACCCGCCCAATGGAGGCGATGTCCTCCACATCAGCCTTGAGCAACGGTTCCTTCAGAGAGGCGAGAAAAAGGTCCTTCTCTGTCTTTTCAGGCTGGGCCTTCTTTTTGGGCGGCATCTCCCCATCTCGCACACGTTCGAAGACCTTGATCCATACACTTTGAGTAGGATCAAATTCGAGCGATTGAAGATCAAGGCCACCTTTCTTCACATCGGCGTCATGACAGCCGATGCAGTGCTGGTCGAGAAACGCGGCGACGGGCCCTTCAGCGCGAGAAAGAGAGCAAAAAATGGCGAACAGCGCAAAAGGAACGAAGCGAATCAAAGCAGGCATCAGTGGGTTACGTTCAGAACGTCAACCACCACCGCAAATTGCAGTCAAAATCGTGTCCTTACGGCGCCAGTTTGCGTTCGCGCATCTCCCCGAGGGTCCAATCATACTCCTTCACTAGCTGATCGACCACTGAGCCCGTTCGCATCGACTCCGGCAGCACTTCCCAGGTGTAGGTCTCCATTTCGATGTGCGAACACTTCTGCGGCTGCTTCGCAAGCCAGTCCATGGTGCCCAGCAGGTGGTCTCGTGTGCTTTGAAAATCCCCACCCGGCTCGGCGTGTAGCGGAATGTGAAAATGAACTCGCCACTCTTGGCCAACAGCGTCAGGACTGCGCTTGGCAAACTCCAATGCGTCCGGTAAGTCCTTGAATCGCCGCAGGGGCAATTCATCACTCTCCTTGGCGATTACCTGGTGGAAGTAGACAGGTTCGTCATAGGCCCGCAATCGCTCAAGATTGTCCAGCGTTGGGCGGAGTTTCAGCGCCGAGCTAAAATGGAGCTTACTGAGCCGAACTCCAGCTTGGGTGATCCGATTCAGTGCCGCCATGGGCTCCTCATACTCAATCGCCAAATGGCATGTGTCGTAGTTCAGTCCGACCCTTCTGAAGAACACCGAGTCTCCCGGGTGCCGGTCCAGATAAAGGCCAAAAAACTTCAGCGTTTCCCCCGAAGTCTCAAACAACCCGAGCGGTTCCGGCTCCAATCCCAAATGCAAATCATGGCCTGTCTTTTCTGCAAGCTTCTCGACATGATGAGCACAGCTTTGGAGATTGGCGAAGATCGCATCCAACTCCTCCGCACCGACTCCGAAAGTCTTGTGGCTGCCAGGCAGCGTGCTGACACTGCCACTCATCCCTTCCGGCAGCAACTCCGCCAGCAAATCGAACAATTGGCAGGTATAGGCCAAGCGATCCGGCTGTGTCCAATCCGGCCGGAAGACCTCTTCTTTCACCCGGGTCCCATGGAATGCGCCATACGGGAACCCATTGATTGTGAACACATAACAATCGTTTGCCTCCAGCCAGGACTTAAACGCTGCCAATTGGCTAGGTTCAGCAAGTTCGCGTGCCGCCACCGCACTGAGCCGCAGCCCGATACCGTAAGATCGGCCGACTGGGCACACCCGGCTTTTCACCTGCAAGGTATACTCTTTCAAACCCCGCCACGTCTCTTCCCAAGTCTCCCCTCGGTGAATGTTCGTGCAGTATCCCAGATGCAGTCCGTGTAGTAGCTCCATGAGCGAATACTCTGACGCAGTCCTAGCGCAGGGTCAAATGGCCGCACGTTCTGTTAAATTTTGAGTAGCGAATATGGATTGCTGGTGTCAACTCCCGAAGGGTTGGCGCCAGTCGGTGTTCCGCTTTTTGATTCCTCATGAAATCCACAGCACTCGGTATTGCATGCGTTCTCCTGTTCGGCTTTCTCCAGGCCTCGATCCAGGGCCAGGAAATAGAACCCCGACGCTGGAGTCATTTGCCCATTGGAAGTCATTTTTTGGGCGGTGCCTACGCTTACACGACGGGAGAGATCTTTCTGGATCCCGTGCTCAGGATTGAGAATGCAGAGTTTGAGGTTCATACGTCGGCTCTCAAGTACATCCAAAGTTTCGAGTTGTTTGGCAAATCGGCGCGGATCGACCTTTGGCAGTCCTACCAGAGCGGGGAGTGGTCGGGATTACTCAACGGAGCGCCAGCAGGAATCTCACGCGATGGATGGAATGACACCAACTTGCGCTTCGCCGTGAACCTTTTTGGGGCGCCCCCTCTCAGGGGGAAGGAGTTCCAAGAGTATCGTGCTCAAGCCAAAAGTGAAACCGTCATTGGCGCAGGCCTTGGAATTCAATTGCCGACGGGCGAGTATTTTGAAGAGAAGTTGATCAATCTCGGCAACAATCGCTTCAATTTCCGTCCGCAACTCGGCATTGTGCATGGGCGCGGGAAGTGGTCAACCGAGCTGACGACAGCCGTGTATCTGTTCACTGACAACAACGAGTTCTTCAACGGTAAGCATCTGGAGCAAGACCCGATTTATGCTGCCGATGCGAGTCTGATTTACACTTTTCGGCCCGGGCTATGGATCAGCGCAAGTGCAGGTTACGGTTACGGCGGAGAGACCGACATCAATGGAATCCCGAGTGACAACGTGACAAGTAATCTGGGCTACGGTCTTGCCGTCGGCGTTCCTCTCAGTCGAGCGCTAGGACTGAAATTCAACTACATCGGCACTCACACCTATGCCAACAACGGTTTTAATTCCGACACCATCAGTGTGGGCTTGTCGGTCATGTGGTGATTTGACGATGGTAATGCAATGCAGGGCCGAACGTCTCGATAGAACCAGCTGACCGGCTGACTGCGGATCTGTCCGATAAATCACAAAAATTGGCCGTGCATCTCGACGCGGGTGTTCTTAGCATGGACATAGCCGCCAAACGGCCTCAACAGTTCATCCCAATGTCAGTCCAACATCCCCGCGTCGCCATCATCGGTCTCGGCTTTGGTGCCGAGTTTATTCCCATTTATCAGCGTCACCCGAATGCGGACATTGTGGCGCTCTGTCAGCGCAATACGGATTCGCTGAATGAGATTGGGGACAAGTTTGGCATTGCCAAGCGCTACACGGATTACGACGCGCTCTTGGCTGATCCCGAGATCGATGCTGTCCACATCAACACCCCCATTCCCAATCACGCTGAACACACCCTCAAGGCTCTCCGCGCTGGCAAGCATGTGGCTTGCACCGTTCCGATGGCCACCAGCGTCGAGGACTGCAAGGCCATTGTTGATACCTGTCGCGAAACCGGTCTCAAATACATGATGATGGAAACCGTGGTCTATGCTCGCGAGTTTCTGTTCATGAAGGAGCTCTATGACAAAGGCGAGCTTGGCAAACTGCAGTTCCTCAAGGCGAGCCACCAACAGGACATGGACGGATGGCCGGGTTATTGGCCAGGTCTCCCTCCCATGCACTACGCCACGCACTGCGTTGGCCCTGTGCTGGGTTTAGCCCGAAGCCAGGCCGAATACGTCAGTTGTTTTCCCTCTGGAACCATTCGTGAGGAAATGCATGGCTGCTATGGTTCGCCTTTCGCTGTCGAAACCACGCACATCCGGTTCAAAAACAGCGACCTCAGTGCTCAAGTTTATCGCTCGCTCTTCGACGTTGCCCGCCAGTATCGGGAAAGCATCGAAGTTTATGGGTCGAAAAAATCCGTCGAATGGCCTCTCGTTGAACATCGACCCCTGGTGATCCACACCGCCAAAAAACCGGAGCCTGAAATCCCCGAAGAGGTGACCTGTCCTGACTTCGGTCACCTGTTGCCACCCGAAATCGCGCCGTTCACCCAGGGTGGCGTTTATGGTGGTGAAGGTGGCGAGGAGCATCTCAGTTTCACTCAAGGCGCCGGACATGGCGGCTCTCATCCTCATCTTGTGCATCAGTTTGTGGAACTGCTGCGTGGCCATGGCGAAGGCTACCCAAATGAAGTCCAATCTGCCAACATCACCCTCTGCGGCATCCTTTCTCATGAGTCTGCGATGCGAGGTGGCGAATTGATTCGCCTGCCGGAGTGGTCCATTCAATAGCGCACCCGCAACTTTTCCACAGCTTCCTTTGCAACCGCGGCGATTTCGCGCATCGTCCCGGATTCTCATGACGGACATCTCTGGCAAAACCATCGCGGTGCTCAAAGGCGGGCCCGGTTCTGAACGCGCAGTCTCTCTCAAAACGGCGGAAAGCGTCGTCGACGCACTCAAATCTTTGGGCGCGAATGTCGTCGAAGTCGACGTCACAGGCCCCGAGTTTGTCGTCCCCGACGATACCCTGATCGCTTTCAACACCATCCACGGCACCTTTGGCGAGGACGGTCAATTGCAAGCCCTCTGTGAAGCGCGCGGTCTCCGCTACACCGGTGCCGGCGTCGAAACCTCACGCATTGCCTTCGACAAGGCGTTGACCAAAGAAAAATTCATCGCCGCTGGTGTGCCCACTCCACGATCCCAGATTTTCAAATTGGACGGCTCAGACACGCTCACGATCGATCTGCCTCTCGTCATCAAACCCCCACGCGAAGGCTCAAGTGTTGGTGTCCACATCGTGCGCACCCCCGAAGAACTCGAAGCTGCACTCACTGACGCCCGCCGATTCGGCGACGACACGCTGGTGGAAGAGTTTATCGAAGGCAAGGAACTCACCATCGGCATCCTCGGTGACCGGGTTCTTCCCGTCATTCACATCGAACCCGTCGAAGGCTTTTACGACATCAACAACAAGTACCCCTGGATGTCCGGCACCGGCAAAACGCTTTATCATTGCCCTGCAGATCTGGGTGAAGAGGCGACCGCAAAGGTCCAGGCCGCTTCGCTCGCTGCATTCAAGGCCGCTGGCACCGAAGTCTATGGCCGAGTCGATTGTCTCCTCCGAGCCGACGGCAGCCCTTACATCCTCGAGATCAACACCATCCCCGGCATGACCTCCAGCAGCCTGCTGCCAAAAGCCGCCGCTGCTGTCGGCATCGATTTCCCTCAGCTTTGTCACCGGATCATCGACCTCTCTCTCGAGGCAAGGCCCTAACCCAGCATCGCCGACACGGTCTCCTTCAACCCAGAGGCCACCGTGTGCTCGGGTTTGAAGCCCAGCACCGCTTCCACCCGGGAGGTATCCGCGCAGGAATGCCGAATGTCTCCGGCCCTGAAATCCCGGTGAATCACATCTGCCACCTGTCGTCCGGCCTGTTCTTGAACGAGAGCTCGCAGCGTCTCAAACAATTCCTTCAGATTCGTCGCCCGACCCAGCCCCACGTTGAAAGCCTTACCAAAGGACTCAGCGTTTTCGGTTCGGGACGCCAACAACAGCGCCTGCACGACATCCTTCACAAAACAAAAATCGCGCGTGTTGCCACCATCACCATTGATGTAAACCGACTCACCCCGCTTCATCGCCGCAATCCAACAGGGAATCACCGCCGCATAGGCTCCCTTGGGATCTTGCCGAGGACCAAACACATTGAAGAAGCGCAGTCCCACCGGTTCAAACCCATAGGCCGCATGCAGGGTCGCCGCATACACCTCGTTGACGGATTTGCTCGCGGCGTAAGGCGACAGCGTCCGCCCCAACGAGTCCTCACGTTTGGTCGGAAGCGGATCATCGCCATAGACTGCACTGCTTGAGGCATACACAAATCGCTTCAAGCCCGCCGCCCGCGCCGCCAGCATCAAATTCAGCGTGCCGGTCGCATTGATGTCATGGCAAAGCATCGGCTCATCCAGCGAAAGCGGCACCGACCCCAGAGCCGCCAAGTGAATCACTTGATCGACGCCAACCATGGCCGAGGCACAGGTCTCGGGTTGCCGAATATCCCCGATCATCACCTCCAACCGCGCCGCGCTCTCCGGCCCGACCAGTCCCCTGACGGCCTCCAGATTCTGGGGGGTGCTGCTAAAATGACTGTCCAAAACCCGCACCCGCTGACCCAAGCCCAACAGCTTTTCCACCACGTGGGATCCGATGAATCCCGCCCCTCCGGTCACCAGCCACTGGCAGGGCTGAAGTTTCAAGCGATCCTGGAGTTGTGAATACGGGCTTGTCATAAACGTGACGATTCCCTACGATGACACCAGCCGCAGTGCAAGATTGGCTTTGGCGCGGTCGTACTCCCCCTCGAACCTCCATCCTCTTTAATCCTATGTTCCGCGTCCCTGGTGTTCCTGGCAAAGATTTATGCGACAAGCATCTCGGTTTCTCACGGCGTGACATCCTGCGTGTCGGCGGCGCTTCGATGATGGGGCTCACCCTGAACAACATCTTGCGCGCGCAGTCCGCCAGCGCTGCCAGTGCCCAGGCCGGCCGAGCCGGTTGGGGAAAGGCCAAGCATGTTCTCATGATCTACCTTCAAGGAGGTCCGAGCCACATTGACCTCTGGGACCCGAAAGAAAACGTGCCCGACAAAGTCCGCTCCGACTTCAAAAGCATCCCCACGAAGATCCCAGGCACCCACTTCACCGAGATCCTGCCGAAGCTGGCCAAGGTGAACGACAAGTTCACCCTCATCAATTCCATGAGTTACACCCCGGCGGGCCTTTTCAATCACACCGCCGCCATCTACCAAATCATGACCGGGTACACCACGGACAAAGTCAGTCCGTCCGGCCAGCTTGAGCCGCCGAACGCCAAAGACTATCCGAATTTTGGCTCCAACATCATCCGCCTCAAGCCCTTGGATGAGCCGATGCTGCCCTTTGTCATGCTGCCGCGCCCCCTTCAGGAGTCCAACGTCGTTGGCAAAGGCGGCACGGCCGGTTTCCTCGGCAAGTCTTTTGATCCTTACACGCTCTATCCCGAGGGCGACGACCTCGACCTGAGCAAGATGGATCGTATCAAAATCGATGACCTCCAACTGCGGCCCGACCTTTTTTCAGTACGTCTGCAACGCCGTGCCAAACTGCGTGACGCCATCAGCGCGCAAATGCCGACCATTGAGGCCGCTGTCAAAGATCTCAGTCTCGACAGCTACTACGATCAAGCTCTTAGCCTGATCGCCAGCGGCCGTGCTCGCGACGCCTTTGCCCTCGAACGCGAGCCCGACCAACTGCGTGACCGCTACGGTCGCAACACCTTCGGCCAGAGCTGCCTTCTGGCGCGCCGTCTCCTCGAAGCCGGCACGCGTGTCGTCGAAGTCATTTGGCCCAAGGTGGCCAACTCGGACAATCATTCCTGGGATCATCACGTTGGCCTCAGTAAACGCATGAAAGACCAGTCCGGTCCCATGCTGGATCAGGGCCTTTCCGCCTTGTTCGACGACCTCGATGCCAGCGGTCTTTTGGAAGAGACGCTCGTCGTCGCCCTCGGCGAGTTCGGACGCAGTCCTGAAAAAGGTGTCTCAACTTCCGGCAACAATAATAGCGCCGATGGTCGCGATCACTGGCCTTATTGTTACACCGCTGTCATTGGCGGCGCAGGCATCAAGCGCGGCTATGTGCATGGCAAATCCGACGCCACCGGCTCGGCTCCCGCAGAAAGTCCCGTTCACCCCACGGAACTCCTCGCAACGATCTACCACGCCGTCGGCATCGACCCCGAGACGATTGTTTACAATCACCTCAACCAACCGCGCGAGCTGGTCAAAGCCAAGCCAGTTACTGAGCTCTTTGCGTAACCGGCAACGAGCTAACCGTCGTTACTTAACAGCTGACTTTGCTTTGCCTTTGCCCTTCTGATTAGGGGTTTTGGCCTTGCCTTTGCCTTTTTCAGCCTTCAGGGACTTGCGTTGCTCCAGCGGCAACAGCGGACCTCCGCGTGCGTTCATTTCCTTATCGCAGAGCTCCCGCATCTCCTTCAGCGTCGCCGCGTGCGCCGGGTCGAGTGCTAAGTTTTCGAGTTCGTCCGGATCCGAATCCAGATCATGCAAGAATTCGAAGGGTGGCTTCTGATCAAAGTACCGCGCATAGACATAGCGCTGCCCCCGAATTCCCTCCCAGGTGATCGAGGGTGCCAGGTCCACGTGCTCACAGAAAAAGGATTTCCGCCAGCCATCAGGTGCCTCTCCACGGACCAGCGGAGCCAAGCTGCTTCCCTCGTAGACCGCTGGTTTCGCCGCCTCCGCCCAATCCACGAAGGTCGCCGGGAGATCCACATTCAACGCCATCTGCGGCACCACACGCCCGCGTTTGTCCTTCGGCAGTCGTGGGTCATAGACCACCAGAGGCACTCTCAGACTCTCCTCAAAATGCGACCACTTGCCTTGGAAGCCTCGATCTCCCAGGTAGTAGCCATTGTCCGCCGTATAAACAATGATCGTGTTTTCCGCCAGCCCGGCTTCCTCCAACGCCTTCAATACCCGTCCCACGGCATGGTCGATCCCGCTGATCATCCGGTAGTAGGCCCGCGCATTGGTTTCGAACTTTTCAGGCGTGTCATACCCCCAATACCAGCGTTCCCGATTGATCGACTGCTTCAAAAACTCAGGCATCGCCTCGAAGATCGCCGGATCCCCCAACCGTGGAGGTGGAATGCTGCGGTCTTCATACATCCCATCGACTGAAGGAGGCCAGGGATAAAGCCCGATCCCCGGCCGATGATCATTGTCTTCGGCATGAGCCGCATTGAACCACAGGTTCAGGCAAAACGGCTTGTCCTTCGGTTGCGACTTGATGAATTCAATTCCCTTGTCACAGACCAGATCGGTCTCGTGGCGTTTGCTGCCGTCCGGCATCGTCTTGAAGTAAGGGTTTCGACCGATGGCCTCAAACTCATCATACTGGTCCTCCTTCACAAATCCCTTAGGCTCCATCAAATGCCACTTGCCGAAATGCCCGGTGCGATAGCCCGCCTGCCTGAGAACGACAGGGAACATGGTCTTCAGCGATTCGGCTTTCACTGTGGGCATTGAATCCGGAGTCGCATGGGTGCGAGCCCATTGGCCCGTCAGATTGATGGCCCGACTGACCCAGCAGATGGACGTCGTCACGAAGGCATTCTGAAACCTCACCCCATCCGCCGCCAAGCGATCAATGTTCGGCGTCTGCACGATCGCATGACCATAACACCCTAGCGTGTCCTGCCTTTGGTCGTCGGCCAAAAGAAACAGGATGTTTGGTGGCTGGGCGCCGGGCGCAGGCTGCAGGGAAAGCAGCATCAAGCCGGTAAAAAGTAGGGAAGTCTTCATGAGGCGGAAGTGGGCCTTGGGAAACGTCGTCAAAGCGCGGTTGTAGCACCGGATTGCAGTAATCCGCTGGCATTTCGGCCGAACCTGACGCACAAGACCCCATGTCGAACGCATTCATTGACCTTGGAGTCCCGGCCGCGATGATTCCCGCCCTGGACGAACTGGGCATCGTCAAGCCCACACCCATCCAAAAACAGGTCATTCCCTTTTTGCTCCAGGATGGCGGTGATCTCGTCGCCCAGGCTCAAACCGGCACCGGCAAGACCGCCGCCTTTGGCCTGCCGTTGCTCACGAAAATCGACCCTCAAGCCAAGGTCATTCAGGGACTCGTTATCGCCCCGACCCGCGAGTTGGCCAAGCAAATCGGCAAACAGTTGTTCCGCTACACCAAATACACCGCGAAAGTTTTCGTCGAAGTCGTCTGTGGTGGCGACAACATCGATCGCCAGGCGGAAGCGCTTCGCCGACCCACGCACATCGTTGTCGCCACTCCCGGACGGCTCATTGACATGTTGAAACGCAGTGCGCTCAATCTCGACTCCATCCGTTACCTGGTTTTGGATGAAGCCGATGAAATGCTCAGCATGGGTTTCAAAAAGGAGCTGCTGGAAATCCTCAACCTCACCACGCAACGCCAGGGCACCTGGCTGTTTTCCGCCACTTTTCCTCACGCCATCCAGCTCTTGATCAAAAACAGCATGTCTGCCAATGCGCATGCCGTTCAGATCGATCAAACCCATGTCGTGAATCGCGACATCGACCACCGCTACGCCTACTGCTCTCGCGAAGACAAAACCCGATTCCTGATCGATTTCCTCAAACGTCAAAAGGACGGTCGTGGTCTCATCTTTTGCCGCACCAAAGCCGGAACGAATGCCCTGTGCGCTGAACTTGCTGAGGCAGGATTCCTGGTGGAGGCAATCCAGGGGGACCTCATGCAAAAAGAGCGTGACAAAATCATGCGCGCCTTCAAAAAACAGCGCGTCCAGTTTCTTGTCGCCACCGACGTCGCCGCGCGCGGTATTGACGTCGCGGACCTCAATTTTGTCATTCACCATCAGCTACCTGAACAGATCGAATACTACACCCACCGCAGCGGCCGCACCGCCCGAGCCGGCAAAAAGGGCATGTCCCTCGCCCTTATCGATCCGCGGGAAAAGGCGCAAATCACCGAACTTGAAAACAAGCTGCGGGTTTCCTTCAGCGAGTATCGCCGCTAGCCCGCAACTTTCCTGCAACACGATCCAAGCCGGATCGTTTTCTTCGCCCTCACCATGAATCGTCGCATCGTCCTTCGTCTCCTCGCCGCCCTCGTTCTTTCGTCGCCCTTGGCTCTTCATGCGGAGGCCAAAGAGGTTTGGCCAAAACCGAAGCCCACGACGCACGACTACAAGAAGTGGGAAAAGAACATCGCGGCCTTTGAGACGGCCGATAAGGAGTTACCTCCAGCAAAAGGAAGTCTGCTGTTTGTGGGTTCGTCGACCATCGTTCGCTGGAAGACCCTTGCGGAAGATTTTGCAGGGGTGCCCGTGCTGAACCGTGGTTTCGGAGGCAATCAAATCAAGGATTCCACCTTTTACGCCGAGCGCATGATCTTCCCGTATGCTCCGAAGGCCATCTTCCTGCGTGCCGGCGGCAATGACATCAATGCGGGCTGGCCTGCCGAAGATGTGTTCAACGATTTCAAGACCTTCGTCGCCAAGATGCGCGAGCGCCTTCCAAACGTCCCGATCTACTACATCGGTCTGAGTCCGACCGTTAAACGCCTCAAACAAGTCGATGAAGGCAACAAACTCAACGACCTGATCGCCGCTTGGGCGAAGGAACAGACTGGCATCACCTACATCGACACCCGCGCAATGACGCTCGATCAAGAGGGCAAGGTGCGCCCTGATTTGTTTGTCGAAGACATGCTGCACTTCAACGAAGCAGGGTACAAACTCCTCGCCGCAGCCTTGAAACCGTTCGTTACTTCGGCAGCGAAGTAGCACGATCTTTTGGCCCCGACCCTTTTTCACCTCGAAGTAGCATGGCGACAAAGTCAGCGATTCGTTTGCTTCGTGTCTCCGGTTTCTTGGCGGTCGTGATGCGAAAAAAGAAGCTGTAGCGCTGCGATTTATTGAGGGTCTCGAAGAAGGCGTGTGCTTTGGGTTCTTTCGATAAAGCGGCAAGGAAATCCTCGGGCATCTCGGCGCTGCTGGGACTGTGATAGGCGGCTTCCCATCGTCCGTCCGCCTTGGCGGCATTCACGGCAGCGATCCCGGAGGGCTGCATGCGGCCTTCTTCTTCGAGCCTTGCCACATGACCCACATTGATCTTGGACCAAATGCTGCGTTTGCCGCGCCGGGTGAACTTTTGGAGGTAGTAGGTGGCGTCGATTGATTTGACCTGGCCATCGATCCAACCCAGGCAGAGAGCTTCATCCAGCGCCTTCGCATAGGTCACCGTAGGAATGCCACTGGCTTTCTTGGCGAACTTCAGCCAAATGCCGGGATGATCGGCATGGTTTTGGGCGAGCCAAGAGCGAAACTCAGAAGCGCTCGCAAAGGCAATGATGGGTTGCTCTGACATGCCGGCATTCCTATTGATCCGACCAGACGGCAAACTCATTTCCTGAGGGTTCGGTGAAGTGGAATCTCCGACCTCCAGGGAAGCTGAAAGTGGGTGTGCTGATGATGCCGCCGGCCTGCATCACCTTGGCTTGGGTTTCTTCGAGTCGTTCGCTGTAGAAGATGACCAAAGCGGCCCCTGTTTCAGCCGTTGATGCTTTGTCAGAGAGGAAGAAGCCGCCATCGAGCCCTTCGTTGCTGAAAGCGGTGTATTCGGGGCCGTAATCGCTGAAGGTCCATCCAAAGGCCTGGGTGAAAAAGGCTTTGGTGAGGGCGAGGTTGCGTGCGGGAAACTCGACGTAGTTGAGCTTTTCGTGCTGGTGCATGGAGGTCAAGGGTGGCCGGGTTTGCGTTTGTGAATGATGATGATGTTCCCAGCGGGATCAAACACCATGGCCATGTGGCACACGGGTGTTTCAAAGGGCTCTATTTTGAACGGCACGCCAGCGGCTTTCAGGGCGGCGATGGTGGCGTCAAAATTGACGGTCTCGAGGCCGCAGCTTGGACCGTCGGCGCTGGGGAGCCAGCCAGGAGCTTTGCCGATAGCGAGTGTGTGAGGTCCGAGTTCGTACTCGACCCAGCCGCCGTCTTCTCCCATTGGGGTGACCATGGTGGGGACGAGTTGGAGCAGGCCTTCGTAAAAGGCGCGTGAGGCAGGAAGATCCGTGACTGGATAACAGGTGAAAGCGACTTCGGTAAAGAGCATGATGGTGTGGGAGTTGGTGTGGTTACTTGGATTGATGGGGTTTGTTTGCTGAGACAGATTTCTCCGAGGAGCGTTGTGTGCGGATAAACTCCAGGCCGCAGGCAAGTTTCCCTGCGAGAGGTGATTCCGGGTCGATCACTCGCCAAAAAGGAGTGATGTCCTCCTTGGGAACACCCGCCAAATGCTGTTCCCAGGCGGCTTCGGCCACGACTCGCAGGAAGATGCCGGTGGTCACCGGGCACGTGTGCTCAGCCTTGTGGCTGTCAGCGAGGTCGGCCCGCAGTTCCTTGGGGGTGCTGAATTGACCTGAAGCTAAATGGCGGACATAGCGGTCGATGATTTCAGGCGAGGCGATCATCATGCGACTGCCTTCGGGCATATCCGCAAAGGCTTTGTCGAGAGTTTTGATCGCTGCAGGTTTGCTGCACTGGAGCTTTTGGGTCCATGTGGGTTTAGTTTTGGGCATAACTGCTTTGGGTGAGAGATCGATTTTTAGCACGACCCACTGACAACCCTATGTCAGGAGCGTTTTCGTTTTTTGAATTCTTTTGGCGCATGGTGATCGGCTGTGGCGAGGGCCAATGTGACGACTTTGTCCTTGAGAGCCTCTGGCGAAATGATCTCGGCCTCCGTTCCCAGGCCTAGCAGCCAACGTGCGACGTAGTCGTAGCCGCTTGTTTGGAAAGCAAAGCGCACCCGCACTCGCTTTCCAATGGTCGTCTCTTCGACAAGGGTTGGCCCCCAGTATCGGCGGACGCTTTCGATGGAGAGGGCGGGGACTTCGATCACAGCGAACTCATTGCGCTCTGCTGTCATGCAGTGGGAAAGATGCTCCGTGAGATCGAAGCCGGGGCGCGGTGAGATGGTGTCTGGCAGGGCATCACACCGAAGAATGCGGTCCACGCGGAAGTCCCGCACGTCGTCGCGTAGTCGACACCAGGCGATGAGATGCCAATGATCCAGGTAGAAGACCAAACCTAGCGGCTCCACTATGCGTTCCACGGCTTCGGAACGTGCTGCCCCACGGTAGTTGAGTCGCAGAAGACAACCGGCGGCCAGCGCCTGTTGGACCGTGGACAGGGGCACCACACCGCGTGTCGGGGGGCGCCCTCCGACGACGATGGTTTTTCGCAATCGATCCACTCGGCTCTGCAAGCCGGTGGGCAGGACGGCGGTGACTTTTCCGATGGCTGAACGTATGGATTCACGCATGGAGCCATCCGTCATGCGCTCCGTGAGCAGGCCGCCGGTGAAGAGCGCAAAGGCTTCCTCCGGCGAAAACATGACCGGCGATAAATGATAGCCGCGCATGAGGCTGTATCCCACCCCGGGCTCTCCGACGATGGGGACGCCGCTTTCACCAAGGGCGGCGATGTCGCGATAAACCGTGCGCTCGGTGATCTCGAAATGCACCGCCATCTCGGCTGCTGTGGTCACCCGGCGTGACTGAAGCATCATGACAAGGGCGACAAGTCGATCCGTGCGGTTCATGGCGGCATTTCTAGAAGGGGAGTGAGTTTGACGGTCAAGCTAAGCACGCGGACGAAGGCCCTGAAAGCCGAATGAACGACTCAAGATGGATTCGCCTGGGCTTGGATTTTCTGAGGCATTCAGGCTTTGATTTTTTCATTGTCGGAACCCAGGCACCCCGCTAGCCTCTGGATTCCTTCCAATCACACCATGAACTTCGAAACTTTGCAGCTTCACGCCGGACAAGAGATTGATCCGACCACCCAGTCCCGGGCCGTGCCGATTTATCAGACGACGGCGTATCAATTCAAGAATTCGGAGCACGGCGCCAAGCTGTTTGCTTTGCAGGAGTTTGGGAACATTTACACGCGGCTGATGAACCCGACGACGGATGTGTTTGAGAAGCGGGTGGCGGCTCTGGAGGGCGGAGTGGCGGCCCTGGCGACGGCGTCTGGTCACTCGGCGCAGTTCATTGCGATCAATAACATTGCTACGGTGGGCGATAACTTCGTCACCACCTCGCATTTGTACGGTGGCTCCTACAATCAGTTCAAAAACGCCTTCAAAGGCATCGGTGTTGAGGCGCGGTTTGCGGATGGTGTGAAGGTGGCGAGTTTTGAGCCGCTGATCGATGCCAAGACGAAGGCGATTTATCTGGAGACCATCGGCAATCCGGGACTGACGGTGCCGGACTTTGAGGCGTTTGTTGCGCTGGCGAAGAAGCATGATTTGCCATTGATTGTGGACAACACGTTCGGGGCTGGCGGAGCGATTTGTCAGCCGCTGAAGCATGGGGCGCATGTGGTGGTGGAATCGGCGACGAAGTGGATTGGGGGGCATGGGACTAGCATGGGTGGGGTGATTGTGGATGCTGGCACTTTCAATTGGGGCAATGGCAAGTATCCGCAGTTCACGTCTCCATCACCGAGCTATCATGGCATGGTGTTGAACGATATCTTTGGGATCGGCGGCCCGTTTGGGAACATCCAGTTCATCATCCGCTGCCGGGTGGAAGGTCTTCGCGACTGGGGTCCGTGCCAAAGCCCGTTCAACTCCTTCATGCTGCTGCAGGGTCTTGAGACGCTTTCGCTGCGCGTCGAACGCACTTGTGAGAATGCGTTGGCGCTGGCGGAGTGGTTGTCTTCGCATCCTGAGGTGGAGTCGGTGAACTATCCCGGACTGGCGAACCATCCGACTCATGAAGCGGCGAAGAAGTATCTGACGCGGGGTTTTGGCGGGGTGCTGTCCTTTGTGCTGAAAGGGGACCGGGCGCGGGCGGAGAAGTTTGTGAACAGTTTGAAGCTCATTTCGCACCTGGCGAACGTGGGGGATGCGAAGACGCTGATCATTCATCCGGCATCGACCACGCACTCGCAACTCTCCCCAACGGAGCAGGCTTCTGCGGGTGTGCTGCCGGGCATGCTGCGGGTGTCGCTCGGGATCGAGCACATCGACGACATCAAGGCAGACATCACGGCAGCGCTTGGCTGACGAATTCATGGACAGAGATCGTGGGTCAGCCAGCTTCTACGGAACTGGCTGACCGAGATGATCACAGGCTTCCATCATATCACCTGCGCCAGCAGAGCGAGCGAGGAGCACGTCTGGGGCTTTGGTTTTGAGCCGGTGTGGAGCAAACTTTAGGCGTAGGGATGGGAGTTGGGTGCACTACTGCGTCCATGTTCATGGGTTCGTCGGATAGAAGCGAATGACGAACTTTCGGTGAAGCGGTGGAGCTAGCGGACAAGAGGGAGAGTCTAGTGTCGGAGGCGTTTTGGCTGCGGAAAGCATCTGGTCGTTCACGCTAGAATGTCATGGATGACCTTTCCCTCGACGTTGGTGAGGCGGCGCTGGATACCGTTGTGTTCGAAGCTGAGCTTTTCGAAATCCAGACCGAGGAGGTGAAGGATGGTGGCATTGAAGTGGTAGAGCGGGTGGATGTCCTCGATCGCCTTTTGGCCAAGTTCGTCGGTGACGCCGTGGCTGATTCCGGGCTTTACGCCTGCGCCGGTCATCCAGCAGGTGAAGCCATCGGGGTTGTGGTCGCGGCCTTTCGCGCCTTTTTGGAAGAAGGGCATACGGCCAAACTCGGTGCACCAGACGACTAGGGTGTCTTGCAGGAGCCCGCGTTGTTTGAGGTCCCGAATGAGGGCGGCGGCGGGTTGGTCGAGGATTTGCGCATGGATGTCATACTGAGCTTTGAGATCACTGTGGCCGTCCCAGTTCAGTTTGCCCCCGCTGGCATAGGCTCCGTTGAAGAGCTGGACGAACCGCACACCCTTTTCGATGAGGCGGCGGGCGAGGATGCAGTTTTTGGCAAAGGCGGCTTTGTCCGGGTTCTGCGTGTCATCGGCACCGTAGCTTTTCAGGATGTGTGCGGGCTCGGTGCTGAGGTCGTTGATCTCGGGCACGCTGAGTTGCATACGGGCGGCGAGTTCGTAGCTGGCGATACGGGCGGCGAGCTTGCTGTCGCCTGGATGGGCTTCGAGATGGCGGGCGTTCATCCTTTGCAAGAGCGAGCGCGCAGCTTGATCCGTGTCCGCCGAGACTCCCGCAGCCGCGAGATGTCGAACGGGATTTTTGGAACTCATCGTCGTGCCTTGGAATGCGGCGGGAAGGAAGCCGGGTCCCCAGTTGTTGGCGCCGTTTTGCGGCACCCCGCGCGGGTCGGGGATTGCGACATACGAGGGCAACTCCTGGCTCTCGCTGCCCAGCGCATACGTCACCCACGAGCCGAGTGACGGGAAGCCATCGAGGACGAAGCCAGTGGAGAGAAAATTTTCCGCAGGGCCATGGGTGTTCGACTTGCTGGTGAGCGAATGCACGAACGCGATGTCGTCAGTGAGTTCCGCGAGATACGGGATCATGTCGCTGACCCACTTGCCAGTCTTGCCGCGCTGGCGAAACGCGTATTGCGGCCGTGCGAGATTGCCCGCCGGTCCCTGGAAGGTCACGGCGGGGCCTCCGGGCAGAGGTCTGTCGTCCCACTTGATCAACTCAGGCTTGTAGTCCCAGGTCTCCAGCTGGCTGACCGCGCCTGCGCAAAAGATGACGATGACGTTCTTCGCTTTGCCTGGAAAATGCGGCTGGCGCGGCGCATAGGGACGCGCAGGGTCAATAATTGGGCCGTGACTTTCGGCGCCGAGCAAACCATCGATCCCGAGCAGATTGGTCAGCGCGATGGAGCCGAGCGCGGTGCCGCTATTCGATAGAAACTGGCGGCGATCAAGCAAGGCACGGCCTGGGGTGGAGAGATGTTCGGCGTTGTGTATCATGGCTGGAAAAGGAACTCGTTGCTGTTGAAGAGGGCGCGGCAGAGCGTGGCGAGGCCATATTTTTTGACGGTAGGCAAAGTGTCATTTAGCTCTTCGGCGGTGGGTTCACGAGTGAGGGCGAGTTGGTAGGCGCGTTGGATTTGTTGAGCCATGTTTTCGCCGGCTTCCTTCTTCACGCGAGAAGCGAAGGCTTCGGATTGATCGAGCGTGAAGCGACTGTTGAAGAGATTCAGCGCTTGGATGGGTGTGGTGCTGGCGCGCCGCGCGGCCGTGCTCTGTCCGGCGTCAGGACAGTCGAAGGCTCCGAAGACAGCTTCGGGCTCGCGGCGGACTTTGTGCGCGTAAATCATGCGGCGCTGGTTCTCGGGCGTGGATGTCTCGACGGGATTGAAGCCGCTGAGACCACCGCGTTTGTCAAAGAGGTCGTAGCCACGGCCATGCATCGTCAGATTGAGCTGACCGCTGATGGTGAGCATGGAGTCGCGGATGGCTTCGGCTTCTAGTCGGCGCGAGGGGAAACGCCAGAGAAGGCGCACATCAGAGTCCTTTTCAGCGGCTTGGTCATTGGATGCGGAGGACTGCCGATAGGTCTCACTCAGGACAATGAGCCGATGCATGTGTTTTACGCTCCAGCCGGAGCGGATGAACTCACTCGCAAGCCAGTCAAGCAGCTCGGGATGTGTTGGCTTCATGCCGTTGTTGCCAAAGTCGCTCGGTGTTTCGACAAGTCCGACGCCAAAGTGGCCCTGCCAGATGCGATTTACCATTACGCGTGCCGTGAGCGGGTTTTGGCGACTGGCGATCCAGTCGGCAAGCGCGGCCCGCCGCTGCTGTTCGGGCGTTTGCTTGTCCAGCTTCACATCGCCGAGCGTGCTGAGCACGGCGGGGATAACCTCCTCCTTCGGTTGCTCGGGATCGCCGCGATTGAGCAGGTGGATTGCGTCGGGTTTGCGGAAGATGCCGGCGAAGACTTTTTGTGAGGCATCGAGTCCGCTGAGTTCCTTTTCGAGTGCAACCTTTTGGGCGCGCAATTTGCCAGCTACTTCAGCTTCTTCTTTGGGAATCCCTTGGGCGGCGAACTCTGGCTTTGTGGCCTTGCTCGCATCAAAGCTCTCGCGGTCGTCGGAGTCTGCGACGGTCCTCCAAGTGCCGGATGCATCAGCGATTTCGATGAAGTAGCTTGTGGCGAGTCGGTCCTTGAATTTGCCTTCCCGGTCGCGGCCCCAGATGACGCGGTCGATTTTCTCCGCCTGCGTGAATTCGATCATCACCCAGCCCTGGCCCATCTCGTTTGACATCCAGCTCCGCGAATTGCCGTAGTTGCCGTCGTTGACAAATTGCTGCTCATGGCGGTCGGCGGTCACCTTTTCACCGGACACGGTCACGGCGGCGTTGAGCGCGATGTTTGCGCCTGCGGTGCTAAAGACCTCGAGTTCATCGAGGCAGGGCTCGAGGCTATTGGTCTCGCGAATGGTGAAGCGCACGCGCTTGGCCATCGACGGAGAAAAGCGATCCACATTCTCAAGGGCGGTGATCATCGGACGCTTCACGCCTGAGTTTGCGAGTGGCACAAAGCGTGAAAGTTGTTTTTCGAGTGCAGCTACCTGCATTTTGATCTGCTTCATGCGCTCCCGAGCCGCTACAGCCTCCGGCGTGTGCAGTTCCCGATCCTGATACTCGACTCCGGCGACTAAGGCCTGCATGGCATAGTAGTCCTTGGCGCTGATGGGATCAAATTTGTGATCGTGGCAACGGGCACAGCCGACGCTGAGACCGAGGAAAGTTTGACCGATATTCGTCACCATCTCATCGAGCGAATCCTGGCGCGCGAGCCGCTTCGACGGCTCATCTTTGCCGATCTGGCCCGGCAGCAATACCGACGCTGTGACGAGGAATCCCGTCGCTGCATCCGCGCCCAATGCATCGCCAACGATCTGCTCTTTGATGAAGTGGTCATACGGCGTGTCGTTGTTGAAGGCCCGGATGACGTAGTCGCGATATGGCCACGCGTTGGGCCGCTCGGTGTTTACCTCAAAACCGTGCGTGTCCGCATAGCGCACCACGTCCAGCCAATGCTGCGCCCAGCGCTCGCCGTAGCGCGGAGAGGCGAGCAGTCGCTCGACGGTGGCGGAGTGGTCGGGCTTTCTCAAGAAGGCCTCCATTTCCTCCGGAGTGGGTGGTAGACCGATAAGATCAAAGGTCACTCGCCGAAGCCAGGAGACTGGATCAGCAGGCTGTGAACGGCGAAGGTCTTGCTCGGCGAGTTTAGCGTCGATGAACGCATCAATAGTGAGGAGATCTGCGAACGTTTTCACCGGTTTGAAGCTCCAATGGTCGCTCTTGTCCTTCAGCTTCACCAAATCGACACCATCGGGCCAGATGGCACCTTCATTGATCCACGCGATTAGAGTGGCGACTTGCTCTGCGGAGAGTCGCACACCCTTCGGCGGCATGACCTCATCTTCTTCGGTCGAAGTGACGAAATGAATAAGCGAACTCTCCTTCGCCTTTCCCGGAATGATGTTCGGTCCGTCGTTGTCACCGCCCTTCAGCGCCGCCGCCTTCACATCGAGACGAATGCCGCCCTTATGCTTCACCTCGCCGTGGCACTCATAGCAGTGCGTTTCGAAGATCGGGCGCACTTCGCGGACGAAGTCCACAGGTGCGGCAGCGGCAGCCATGGCAAAAAGCAGGTAGATTGGGAAGCTCGTCAATTTCATATGAGGTCTCAGCGATAGGGATTGCCAGCTTCATAGAGCGCACGCACCTCTTCATCATTCATTGTGCGGCCGAGTAGAAGTAGTTCATCCACGCGACCGCTCAATTTGCGATCTTGTTGATCCCAGTTACCGATTTGGGCAGGACCTAGCCGTGCGGGATGGGCGATGGCTTGATGCGTTTCTTTGTCAAACTGGCCGTTGAGATAGAAGCGCACTGTCTTCGCGACGGAATCATAAACCGCGGCGAGATGCACCCAGCGGCCTTGCTCCGGCAACACAGAGGTGCGGGAATCGGGGAATCCGTTGGTTTCATCGGACCCCTGGGTGAGTGTATTGGCAAAAAGAGCGAGGCGCATGGTTGTAAGTTTTGTGACCATCCAGTGAACCTGGCCTGGATTGCTCTTGTTCCATCCATCGGTGTGCAGCAACGATTGATAAGGAGCACCGAGACGATCGAGACGCACCCATGTCGCCAATGTGAGTTGAGGCCATTCGCGGTCGCCGCCAACATCGAGCTTCAAGTGATCGCCCACATTCACAAACTCCGGAGCCCGCGATCCCGGCCAGCGTCCCTGCACCGTGCGGAAGATCCCGGGCTGCGTCTTCTCGGACTCAAAGTCTAGCAGCGCGATAAGAGCGGGATCATTCCGCATGGCCGAGAGCGCGGCCTCCGAACGCGCGCGCTGACCTGCCGCTAGCCCTGCGCTCAGACCGTTCATTTCCTCGGCCTGAATGAAGGCCGAGGAACGCAACTCGCGGACTGTGCTCGAGCCGCCATCCATCGTTACCGCATCACCGCCGCGCAGACTTTGCTTGTTCGTATCACCCGAGGCTTTCGCGATGACCTCGCCCTGAAACACATGAATTTCTGCCGCACCGTTCCGTGGCACATCCACGCCGAACCGCGTGCCGAGATCCACCGCATCACCCGAAGGTGTGACCACTGTGAAACCCTTCGCCGCTGGGGGCACTTCCGCCGAAAGACGACCGCTCAGCATGTGCAAACGCTGTGCCGACTCAAACCGAAACTCCGCCGGTGCTTCAATGACAACTCGTGCTCCGAGAGCGGTCACGAGTTCCACACTTCCGCCTTTGAGCGAATGCGTCTCGCCTCTCAACTTAGTGCCCTTCGAGAGTTCCACTACACCTGCATCGTTTACGATGGTGGCGAGCACGCGCTGGCTACCCTGCAACCACCAACCCGCGCTAGCGAGCAAGGTCACACAAGCCGCAGCAGCCAGCCAGCGCATGGTGGGTGGAAACGCCATGCGCTGAGCGGATGGAGAGCTTTTCACGAGGGGTTCCGTTTGCTTCTGTTCCCAACCCGCAGCACTCGCCGCGACCGCTGAATCGAGATTGAGCAGTTCAACGAACTCACGCCGTGCCTCTGCGCTCGCATCGAGGAAGCGATTGAGCTGTGACATCTCTTCGGTGGAGATGCTGCCATCCAGATAGCGATGAGTGAGCGATTCGAGTTCCGGGTTCATGATGATGCCTCCTGTTGGAGTGCGCGGCGAATGCAATCCAGCAGCATCCGCCTCATCCGATGCAGCCATTGATAAAATCCCGGCACCGAGCGGCCACTGCCCTGAGCCACTTCCTGAATGCGCGCTTCTGGTTGATACGCCTGCATCAGCAGTTCGCGCTGGTCGGCGGGCACTCTCGCCATGCAACGCTCCAGCGCCTCACGCTGCTGCTCCAGCTTTGGCTCATTTTGCTCCGACTCTTCCGCGATTTTCAGCACCACGTCCTCGTTCAACACGAGTCGGTCACGCCCTTTGTCGCGCAGCCATCCCAGAGCCTCGAACCGCGCCACGCCGAAGGCCCATGCCCGGAAATCTTCACCCTCGCGAAACGAATCAAATTTTTCCCAAAGCACCACGCTCACGTCCTGCATCACATCATCCGCATCCACTCTCGTCGGCAGCAGTCGCCGCACATACGAACGTACCGCTGCTTCATGCGCCGTGAAGAGACGCAGGAAACGACGGTGACGTTCGATTTCGGATGGAGACATGAAGAGTGACAACACGAGTTATCTCCACGAATCCGCCGCGTTTAACACATTTTCGTATCGGTGGGCTCATTTTGACGTCTCACGGCATCATCCAGGCTAGCCACGAAGGAATGCGAAGAGGCGGGTCAGGGTGGTAGGGGGGAGTTGCTGACGCCTTCGGTGCCGGGGTGGAGGAGGTTGTTGGAGAAGCGCATGCCTTGAGGGCCTTTGGGGCCGCCGGCGATGATGACGGCGTATTTGTAGCGCGGCGGGCCGATGCTTTGAAGGAGGTTGCCGGTGACGATGACGTCGGTGAGCGGGGGATCGTCGTCCTGCTGGCCGTTGTCGAATTTGAAGGGCGAGCGTTCATTGCCCCAGATCCAGTGGGCGTTGCCGTGGCCGAAGTCGGAGATGATGTTGTTGGCGATGATCGAGCCGCCGTCGGCGTTTTCGGCGTTGGCGCCGGCGCCGGGCATGAGGCCGATGGCCCAAAGGCTGTTGCGGTGAAATTGATTGCCGGTGATGAGCACATTGCGGCTGCCGTGCATGGCTTTCATGCCCATGAAGGCGTTGGTGATGATGTTGTTACTGACGACGACCTGGTCGCAGTGGATGTCGATGCCTTGAGCGGCGTTTTCAATGTGGTTGCCAAGGATGCGGGTGAGGTTGCTCACGGCGGGCGCGGTGACGACGAGGCCGCTGCCTTGCTGCCAGTTGTCGGTGTAGCCGGCGTCCCAGGTTTGCTGGCTTAGGAAGGTGCCTTTGACGGGATTCTTTTTGACCCAGTCGCCAAGTTTGTATTGGGCTTTGATTTCGGGTGTGGGGATGAGGCGCTCTTCGAGGATGCGGTTGGCTTCGATGAGGGTGCCGGTGCTGTAGCTGATGTTGATGCCGGAGCCGTCGGTGCAGTTGAAGGCGTAGCCCCATTCGAGGCTTTTGGTGCGGTCATCGATGGTGACGCGCATGTAGTTTCGCACGAGGCAGCGGCTGATGCGGCTGTTTTGGCACTCGCGGAGGGTGATGGCGCCGGAGCGTGTGTGGTTGTCGATGACGCGAACGTTGTCGATGACGAGGTCGCGGCATTGGATGGCGAGGATGCCTTCGTTGTTGGTTTCGCGGTGGCCTTCGGGGCGGGTGAGGGTGAGATCGCGAATCTCGGCGGCAACGGCGTTTTCGATTTCGATGATGGGTTGGTCTGCCTTTTGTTGGATGATGCGGCCGGGGCCGAAGAGGCCGCTGCGTTCACCACGAATGCGGATTTTTTCCTGGATCAGGTAGTCGCCTGCTGGGACGTAGAGCATGTGGTTGGGATGGGCATCCAATGCGGCTTGGATGGAGTCATGGTCTGTGACTGAAAGGTCGGCGGATGGGGCTGAGAGCGTGCCCAAGACGAACAGGAAGAGGAGGAGGTGAGGCATCGATTGATGGAGGTTGGGGCGGCGCATGGATCACGACGCGCGGCTTTGAAAGGTGGGTAGGCGCCAGTGCCAGCGCATGGCGGCGAGGCGCATGAGTAGGATGACGGTCATGCCGATGTAGCGATGGCTTTCGGAGGGAGGCAACGACTGGCGCAGGAGAACGAAGACGAGGGATCCGGCGAAAACGGCGGTGGCGTAGAAGTTGACTTCGGGTTTGAAGACCCAGGGGATTTCACCACGCAAGACGTCGCGCAGGATGCCGCCGGCGACACCGGTGACGATGCCAAGGAGGATGGCGACGATGCCGGGGGTGCCCAGCGCGAGGGCTTTTTCGGTGCCGACTATGCCAAAAAGGGCGAGTCCGAAAGCGTCTGCGAGGGCGAGAAGGCGATGGGGGAGGTGGGCGAAGCGCACGAGCGCGAAGGTGACGACAGCGGAGACCAGGGCGGTCCAGACGTGCATGGGTTCGGCGATCCAGAACAGGGGGCGGACGCCGAGGCAGAGGTCGCGGATGGTGCCGCCACCGACGGCGGTGACGAGGGCGAGGACCATGACGCCAAAGAGGTCCATGCCTTTGCCCTCAGCGGCGAGCACTGCTGAGATGGCGCAAACGGCGACGGCAAAGTATTCGATCCAGGCAGGCATCACGAACGAGGACGTTCATGTATCACGACTTTTTTGGTAGCGCACCTTGTTTGAACTTCGTCATGAGTTCCTGGAACTTCTTGTTGAGGGCCTGGTATTCGGGACTCTTTTTGTCGTGTTTGGCGCGTTCGGCGGCGAGGGCGCGGATTTCGACTCCGAGTGCGCGACGTTCCTCAGCGGCTGTTGTGGCAGTGGCATCGACTTTGATTTCGACATCATTCCAGGTGTCGGTGCGGAAGACGGAGGTGGGGAGGCCTTCGCTGTTGACGAGGTTGGCGCCTTCGGGATTGGCGGCCCAGGCGTAGCGAACGGCGGCGGGTTGTTTGACTTGGGGGCTGCTGACGAGGACGCTATTGGGGCTGTCGATTTTGGCGTCGGCCCAGTGCCAGACTTTGTCGGGGCCAGAGATTTCGAAGCGCTTGAGAGGGCCGCCGTCGCGGGATTTGAGACCGGAGCCGCTTTGGTCGAAGGTCACGCGGATGGCATTATCGAGGGTCTGGCTAGATTGGAAGAGAGGGCCGGAATAGGTGAGGGTTTGGCCGTAGTCTTTGGCGAGGGCCCAGCGGGCGAGGCGTTCGCCGGGGTCTTTTTTGTTTTTGGGATGGATGTCGTTTGCCTCACCGACGTCGTTGGTGATGGCCATGCCGGTCTTGGGAGTGGTAGCGAGCACGAGGCGCATGCGGTCTTGGGTCAGGGCCCAGGAGTCGGGTGTTCCGGGGGCGTTGGAGGGGGCGTGGTAGCTGGCGAGCTGCACGTAGTAGAAGGAGAATTCGTCGTTCCAGCGTTGGCGCCAGTCGTTGATCATGAGCGGGAGGGTTTGATCGTAGGGCACGGCGCCGGCTTTGGCGTTGCCTTCGCCTTGATACCAGATGGCGCCGCGCATGGTGTAGCCGGTGAAGGGGTGGATCATGGAGGCGAAGAGGACGCCGGGTTTGCCTTCGGTGAGCAAGGGGGGCTTGGGGGCGTCGGGCTTTTTGGGGAGGCGTTTGCGTTGTTCCGGAGATTGGCCTTTGGCAGCGGCCATGGTGGTCTTCCACTGAGTCAGCTTTGTGGCGTAAGCGGCGTCTGCCTTGGCTTGATCGTAGTTGGCGGCGTCTTTCAGAGTGGCGTCGACGAGGGCTTTGGTGGCGGGCAGGGTGTTGAGGGCCTCGCGGCTGGTGAAGGTCTCGACCGGCTTGCCACCCCAGGCGGATTTGATGACGCCGACGGGGATGCCGAGTTCGAGATGCAGTTTGCGGGCGAAGAAGAAAGCGACGGCGGAGAAGCCGGGGGTGGTTTCGGGGGTGGTGGTCTGCCAAGCGCCTTCGATGTCGTCTTGGTTTTCGGCGGCGGTGACGAGCGGGGCGTTGAACATGCGCAGGCCGGGATGATTCGACTCGGCGATGAGGTTGGCGTATTCCGGCGAGCGATTCATGGTGTAGAACATGTTCGACTGGCCGGAGGCAAACCAGACTTCACCGACGAGGACATCGGCGATTTGAATCTTGTCGGTGCCGGTGGTGATGGTGAGGGTGGCACCTGTGGCATCGGCAGGGCCGGTTTGAATTTGAGTGCGCCATTTGCCATCGGCTCCGGTTTGGGTGGTGGCTGACTGGTTTTTGAAAGTGATTTTGATTTCGGCCCCTGCGGTGGCTTTGCCCCAGATGGCGGCGGGGCGTTCGCGTTGGAGGACCATGTGGTCAGAGAAGAAATGCGGCACGCTCAATTCGGCGAGCAACAGGCTGGGTGTGAGAAGAAGGAGGCTGAGGATGGTTTTCATGGGAGAGAGGGTTCGAAACGATGGATATGAGTTCGATGTTGCCTCCAAATCATCGACTCTTGAGGGCCGACGGATTGCACACCAGGACTTCATGCGCCCCATAGCGCTTGAGGTGTGCTGGGGCTGAGGAGGGTGTGAGCAGGTAGTTTTTGCCTTTTGGGTAGTAGCTTCGGAAAACGCCCAAGGCCGTTCCATCGAAGGCTTTGCTGTTCCATTTGCACTCGATGACATCGACTTCATTGCGTTTTCGCGGCAGGATGAAATCGATTTCGCGGCCTTGTTTGTCACGCCAGTAGAGTGGTGGGGTCTCGGGGAAATGAGCTTGAAGGTGTTCCAGCACGAGGTGCTCCCAGAGCGGGCCGTAGTCATCCTGGCGCAGGGGGTCCCAGCCGCGGGCGAAGCTGACAAAGCCAGTGTCGAAGGCGTAGATTTTCGGCTGTTTCACCAGTTCATTCAGGCCAGCGCCGTGAAACGGACGGACGAGCGTAACGGCCTGCGTGATCTCGAGGGCGCTGACATGGCTCTCCACCGTGGGACGCGTAATGCCGAGTGCGCTGGCCGTTTTTGTGACCTCAAACTGGCCGCCGCTTTGTTTGATGAGGTATTCAAACAGCGCGTTGAAACGATTGATGTCGCGAAAGCCAAATAGACGCTGGATGTCGCGGGCAAAAAAGGAATCCAGCCATTCGCGGTAGAACGATGGCTTTTTGGACGTGGCCAGAAGTGCGGCTGGAAGCCCGCCATGGTAAAGCCGTTGCTGCAAGGTGACACCAAAGGAAGGCAGTTCATCCCAAAGTACCGGGGTGAGGTGCACGAGGCGTTTGCGACCGGTGAGTGTGTCGCGAAACTTTTTGCTCGCTGCTAGCGTGGAGGAGCCGGTGGCGAGGATTTTGAGTTTTGGAAATGCATCCGCGCCGATTTTCAGCAGGCGGGAGGGATCACGGAGCTGATGGATTTCATCAAAGATCACCACGGGTTTCGTGCAGCTGCGATAGAACATTTCGGGATCCGCAACGACGTCTTCGGTGGAGGGCAAATCGCAATTGAGATAGAGCAGCTGGTCGGCGCCGAGGCTGTCAGCGAGTGTTGTTTTCCCCACGCGGCGCACGCCACAGAGCCAAACGATGGGAGCCTCAGCCCAGGCGGAGGAGAGTCTTTGGAGCCAAAATGGACGCGCGATCATGCTGCCATACTATACAAATGGTATGACCAAATGTAAATTACCAAAGCGGGGTTAAGTTGTCTGAATGAGCGGCGCGCCAGACGGGAGAAATGCGAGAGTGTGAGGTTGGATGGGGTTTGATTTTTTGTGGTGTGATGGATGGCGAACCGCTATCCTCAGGGCACGGCGTTGGTTTGGTCGAGGTGGTAGCTTTTGAGCCACCAGGCGAGTTTTTCGGGGTCGGTGGGTTCGGGGTTGTTGAGGCGTTTTTTCCAGGTGCGCTGGTAGTCGGCGCGTTTGGCTTTTTGGATTTCGGCGAGGGGTGGTTCGGTGGAAGGATCGCCGGAGATGCCTTGGTCTTGGGTTTCGGTGATCCAGGTGTTGAGGCGGGTGGTGAGGTCGGCGGTTGCCTGGGGGTCGGTGATGGCGTGGAGGCCTTGGGGATCGGAGGTGAGGTCGAAGAGTTCGGTTTCGGGTCGGGTGGGTGCGAGCCATTGGGCGGGGAAGGCGGCGAGTTTGCCTTCGCGTTGGAGTTCGCGGAGCAGGGGCATGCCTGGGTATTGGTCTTCCTTGTAGCCGGACCAGTTGAGGCGCGACTGTTGAGGATGGAAGTTGCGGACGAACCAACGATCTGGAGTGATGACGGCGCGGATGCGGTCCATGGCATCGCCACAGCGATCGCGTGCGGCGAAGATTTCATGGCGGGTGGGGAAGTCGCCGGAGAGGATGGGCTTGCCTTGCATCCAGTCGGGGATGGGCAGTCCGGCGAGTTTTAGAGCGGAGGGGGCGAGGTCGATGAGGCTAACGAGGCGGTCTTCGACGTGATGGGGTTCGATTTGCGGGCCGCGGATGATGAGAGGGACTTGGAGGCCTTCGACACTGAGCCATTGTTTGCCCCAGGGCATGGGGCGGCCGTGATCGGCGAAGAAGATGACGAGGGTGTTGTCGAGGACGCCTTCGGTCTGGAGTTGATCGAGGATGGCGCCGACGCGCTGGTCGACGACTTCGACACTGCGTTGATAGGCGTACCAGTCGCGGCGAACGAGAGGGTGGTCGGGGTAATTTGCGGGCAGCTTGATGGCGGCGAGGGCGGCGGGATCGAAGGCGTCGGGGATGGGGAAGGGGCGGTGGGGTTCGGTGATTTGGAATTGGGCGAAGAAGGGTTGGTTTGGGTTGCGTTTGCGCCAGTCGTCGCCGTCGAAGAGTTGTTTGGGGTCGTGGATGAAGTTGTAGTGGGTTTTGCCTTTGGAGATCTTTTTGCCGCTGCGCACGGAGCCGGGAGCGGCGGCGTTGGTGACGAACCAGCCGGCTTCGCGGAGGAGGGTGGGAAGGGGTTTGTAGGGGGCGGGGAGAGGCTGGGGAATTTCGGTGTCGTGCGGATGCAGGCCGGTGGTGGTTTGGTAGCAGCCGAGGATGAAGGCTGAGCGGGAGGAGCTGCAGACGGGGGCGGTGGAGTAGGCGCGGGTGTAGCGGCGACCCTCGGCGGCGAGGCGGTCGAGGTTCGGTGTTTTGACTTGGGCGAGGCCGTAGGCGGCGGTGTCCGGGGACATGTCATCGGCGATGATCCAGACGATGTTTGGCGGTGCGGCGATGCCTGTTGCGGTGAGGAGCGCGAAGGTCAGAAGGAGGGGTTTGAGCAGCATGGTTATGGGCGGTGTTTGTCGAAGGTCGTTTGATGATGGCGCATGATGTGGTCGCCTTTGACATCGTAGCTGCCGGTGGCCGTGTGGGGCACATCGGGGATGGAGAGGAACTCGTGTGGGATGCCGAGTTCGTTGAGGTAGGATGAGAACTGCTTGTTGTGTTCGTAGTTGAAGCACTTGGCGCCATCCCAGATGAGGATGTTGAGTGTTGGGCGGTCTTTGCGTGCGGCGAAAGCTTTTGCCAGGTCCCAAGTGTTGTAGCCGAGCGGCATGAAGCGGAGGGTGTCGCTTTCGTAGCCGTCGTTTTCCTGGATGTGTTTTTCTGGGCCGTAGCCAGAGCCGCCGGGGGCGACGGAGAGAAAGAGTTGGGGGTGTTTGAACATGATGCGGGTGGTGCCGCGTCCGCCCTGGGAGTAACCTTCGAGAGCCCGGCCTTCGCGGGTGCCCCAGGTGCGATAGGTGGTGTCGATGTGCGGTAGCAGTTCCTGCACAAAGACGCTCTCGCCCATGCCCTGTTTCAAGTCTGGCATGTCATACCAGCTCACGGGCCCACCATTGGGGAAAACATAGATGGTGGGCTTGATGGTACCTTTTTGAATGGCGGCATCGACATAGCTGGCAAGACGCACCGCTTTGTTTTCTGCGCCCGGGCGTCCGCCATGGAGATGATAGACGACAGGGTACTTTTGGTCTCCGGTTTCATACCCTGGTGGCAGGTAGATGTAGTAACCGACATCGATGCCCATGGAGGGGCTTTTGAAGGTGGCGTGATGCACTGTCGCTGGCAGGGACTTTTTTGCTGTTTCAGTGTTGATGGGTGAGACCCAAGCGAAAGGGGGTTCAGTCGATGGTTTGGCCTTTTTTGCGTTTTGGGCGACAAGGAGGCTAGTGGAGGCAAACAAGAGGCCAATGAGGGCGCGAGTCATGCGCCAAGAACGAGGGATTTGGCGGCATGTTGCTGAGGCTATGCAAGAATGCCGTGCACCACTTCGCCGTAGACATCGGTGAGGCGGAAGTCGCGGCCGGCGTAGCGGTAGGTGAGGCGGAGGTGGTCGATGCCGAGGAGGTGGAGGATGGTGGCGTGGAGGTCGTGCATGTGGACCTTGTCCTTGACGGCGTAGTAGCCGAAGTCGTCGGTTTCGCCATAGGCGAAGCCGGGTTTCACGCCGCCGCCGGCGAGCCACATGGTGAAGCCTTGCGGGTTGTGGTCGCGACCGTTGGCGCCTTGAACGATGGGGGTGCGGCCGAACTCGCCGCCCCAGACGACGAGGGTGTCTTCGAGGAGGCCGCGTTGTTTCAGGTCGGCGAGCAGGCCTGCGATGGGGCGGTCGACGGCGGCGGCATTGGCGGTGTGGCCTTTGACGAGATTGGAATGCTGGTCCCAGACATTGGGGGTGCTGACCTGGATGAAGCGGACGCCGGATTCGGCGAAGCGGCGGGCGAGGAGGCACTGGCGGCCGAAGTTGTCGGTGACGCTGTCGCCGATGCCGTAGAGAGCCTTGATGTGGTCGGGTTCGTTTTCGATGTCCATGGTTCCGGGGGCCTCGCGCTGCATGCGGAAGGCGAGTTCCATACTTTGGATCATGCCTTCGATGGGAGCGTGGCGGGTGCGGTCGAGGTGCTCGCGGTTCATCGCCTGGAGGAGGTCGAGTTTGCGGAGCTGGCCGGCGGAGTCGCCGCTGGCATCGAGGAAGCGGAAGGTGGCGTCTTTGCCGAGTTTGCCGGCGCGGCCGACGGTGGTGCCCTGGTGGGCGGCGGGGAGGAAGGCGGAGCCGTAGTTGCGCGGGCCGCCGTGGGTGGCGGGCGGGCTGATGCTGACGAAGGCGGGAAGGTCGGCGTTTTCGGTGCCGAGTCCGTAGCTGATCCAGGAGCCGATGGAGGGGCGGACGAAGTTGTCGGCGCCGGTGTGGATCATGCAGACGGCCTGGCCATGGGACTGGCCTTTGCTTTGCATGGAGCGGATGACGCAGAGGTCGTCGAGGTGCTTGGAGACTTCGGGGAACAAGTCGCTGCCCCAGAGGCCGGACTGGCCGTGCTGCTCGAATTTCCAGGGGGAGCCGAGGAGTTTGGCCTGGCTGGTGGAGGAGGGGTCGAGGTTTTTGGCGGGGGCGAAGGGCAGTTTTTGGCCGTCCAGCTGCTGGAGCTTCGGCTTGAAGTCGAAGGTGTCCACCTGGGAGGGGCCGCCGTGCATGAAGAGGAAGATGACGCGTTTGGCGCGCGGGGCGTGATGCAGACCGCGCGGTAAATCGGCCGCGGTGGCGATGCCATTGAGCGCGAGCGAGCCGAAACCGCAGGCGGCAGTTTGCAGGGCTTGGCGGCGGGTGATGAGCGGCGTGGGGTTCATGGGGTCATTCGAGGAAGAGGAACTCGGTGGAGGCGAGGAGGACGTGGGCGAGGTCGGCGAGGGCTTTTTCGCGATCGTCGGGGGAGGAGGTGATGAAGGTGCTAGCGCGTTGCGCGGCGGCGGGGCTGGGGGTGCGACCGAGGATGGTCTGTTGGAGCCAGGTGACGGCATCGGGCTGGGCATAGGCTTTTTGGGCGAGGGTGGCGGCGTGTTTTTGCAGGGAGGTGCTGTTGAGCAGGTAGAGGGCCTGGGTGGGAACGGTGGTGAGGGGGCGGTCGCCGGAGACCATTTCGGGGTTGGCGGCGTCGAAGATTTCGAGTTCGGGAGCGAGGTTGTTGCGGGCGACGGGGAGGTAGATGCTGCGGCGGGATTCGGTGTCGAAGGACATGGGTTTGTCGAGGTCTTCGCCGTAGGTGAGCGCGGTGGCGGAGGCTTGTTCGAGTTTGAGGTCGCCAGTGAGGAAGAGGAGGCTGTCGCGGATTTCCTCGGCGGTGAGGCGGCGGTAGGAGCGGCGGCCGAAGAGGCGGTTTTCGGGATCGGCGAGGGTGCGGGGGGATCGGGCTTCGGCGGCGAGCTGGTAGGTGCGGCTGAGGACGATTTCGCGGATGAGGGTTTTGAAGGAGCCGCCGCTGGCGCGGAACTTTGCGGCAAGGTGGTCGAGGAGAGCGGGGTGGGAGGGCTTTTCGCCCTGGGCGCCGAAGTTGTCGACGGTGCTGACGAGGCCGCGGCCGAAGAGCTGGGCCCAGAGGCGGTTGACGATGACGCGGTCGAGCAGGGCGTTGTTGGGGCTGGTGATCCAGTCGGCGAGTTGGAGGCGGCCGCTGGAGCCGGCAGGGATGGCGGGGGCGGGGCCGGAGTGGAGGACGCTGGGGAAGCTGCGGGGGACTTTGGGGCCGAGTTGGTTCACCTCGCCGCGGACGCGGAGGTGAATGTCGCCAGCGTCACGGGCGTCGCGGGGAGCCATGGCGAGTTCGGCGTCTTTGAGGGCGTTGATTTGTTTGTTGAGCTCCTTTTCGAGGTCCTCGCTTTGCATGGTGAGCAGCGGGTCGCCACTGCGAGTGCCGTTGGCCATGGCGAGGGCGGTGGCCTCGCGTTCGATGTCGCGTTCGGAGATGAACTGGACGGCGTCGACGATGACGTAGTCGCTGGTGCCGGCGGTGCGGATGATGATGTTGGCGCGGCCGCCTTTTTCGAAGCGGAAGCGGCCGATGGGTTCGAAGAGGCCGCCGATGCCGGGTTTTTTGGTCTGGTCGAAGACGATGTCATGAGTGCCATCGAAGGCTTCGACGGTGATGGGAACTTGTTTGTCGCAATTGGCTTTGGCGGGGTAGGCGATGCGGACTTCGTAGACGCCGGTTTCGGGGAGGCTGCCGCGGAAGATGGCTTGTTTTTCGCCCTTTTGGCGTCTGTCATCGTGGATGTAATGATCGCCAAAGCGGTTTTTGGAGAGGCTGGATTGTTTCCAGTCGCCGATGAGTTCGGCGTCGGCTTCGTCGCAGATGACTCCAGCGAGGGGCAGCTTTTCCAGGGACATTTTACCGCCGACTTTTTTCATGAAGTCGCGCTCGACTTTGAGGCGCATGGCGAGTTCGAGGCGCTGGACTTTGCCAGCGAGTTCGCTCATGGCGGGCTCTGGCTGAGGCAGGGCCTGCTCGACCCAACTGGCAACGTTGACACAGCCGTTGCGGGTGCCCATGACGACTTCGGTGGAGCGGAAGAAGCCGGCCATGGCGTAGTAGTCCTGCTGGCTGAAGGGATCGAATTTGTGATCGTGGCAGCGGGCGCAGCCGATGGTGAGGCCGAGGAAGGCGCGGCCGATGGTGTCGATCTGCTCGTCGACGGTGTCGAGATGGAGCTTCTCCTTGTCGCGTTCGGTGAGCATCTTGGGGCCGAGGGCGAGGAAGGTGGAGGCGATCATTTGGTCGCGGCGTTGATCGGGCGAAGCGGCGGGGAGGAGGTCGCCGGCGAGTTGTTCGCGGATGAATTGGTAGTAGGGTTTGTCGCGATTGAAGGCATTGATGACGTAATTGCGGTAGCGCCAGGCCTGATAGAAGGTGTAGTTGCGGTCGCCGCCGTTGGAGTCGGCGTAGCGAGCGAGGTCGAGCCAGTAGCGGCCCCATTTTTCGCCGAACTGGGGGCTACTGATGAGATGGTCCACATAGGCGGACGGGTCGTCCGTTTCGGACAGGTCGGGCGCGGGTGGCAGGCCGGTCAGATCGTAGCTGAGGCGGCGCAGGAGGGTGCGAAGGTCGGCATCGGGCGCGGGTTTGAGGTTCTTGGCTTCGAGTTCGGCGAGGATGAAGGTGTCCAGATCGGAGCGCGGCCAGTCTGTGTGTTTGACGGCAGGAGGAGTCGTTTTTTGGAGGGGGCGGAAGGCCCAGGTCTGGCGGGCGGCGGTGAAGTCGATGGTTTTTTTGGAGGCGGCGGAGGCGAGGGAGTCGGTGCGGGGGTCCGGGGCGCCCATAGCGATCCATTGTTCGAGGATCTGGATGGCATCGGCGGGCAGCTTCGATTTGGGGGGCATTTGCAGGTCCTCGTCCTCGTAGCGGATGCTGTGGATGAGCAGGCTGGCTGAGGGTTTGCCGGGGATCAGAGCAGGTCCGGCATCGCCACCGACGGACCAGCCTTCTTTGCGGTCGAGGAGGAGGCTGCCTTTTTGTTTGCCGGATTCTTGGGAGTGGCATTCGTAGCAGTGTTTGATCAGAAGGGGGCGCACCTTGGCCTCAAAGAACGCCAAGTCATCGGCGGCGGGGGAAGCCGCGGTGGAGAGGGCGAGGAGGTAGAGGGTGAAAGTGCGGTGCACGGGGACAGAAGGCGGGATAGGAGGGCTCTTGGACAGGGAAAGAGCGGTCGCAGAGCGGTGTGTCTTTCTGACGGAAGTGGAACGGGGCTTCGATTTATGCGAAGAGGCCGTTGAGGGTGCCGGTGCTGACGTTGTTGAAGGCTTCGATTTCGGCGCCGAATTGCTGGGCGAGGGTGAGGTGGAGGTTGGCTAGGGGGGTGCCGGGAGCGAAGGCGAGGTGTTGACCGGTTTTGGCGTGGCCCTGGGATTTGCCGATGAGGACGAGGGGGAGGTCTTCTTTGATGTGGCCGTTGCCGTCTTTCATTTCGCTGCCGTAGAGGACGAGGCTGTTGTCGAGGAGGGAGCCGTTGCCTTCTTCGATGCGGCGCATTTGTGTGAGGAGGTATTCGACTTGCTGGGCATACCAGCGGCTGACGGTGGTGTATTCTTTGACGAGGGCTTCCTGATTTTTGTGATGGCTCATGCCGTGGTGGTCATTTTTGACGCCGTCGAGGAAGGTGAAGTTTTGACGGCTGAAGCCGTGGGCGCTCATGAAGGTGGCGACGCGGGTGGTGTCGGTTTGGAGGGCGAGGACGATGAGGTCGAGCATGAGGCGCATGTGCTCGTCTTTGTTCAGGGGGAGGCCTGCGGGGGGGCGGCGCATGTCGGGGGGAGACAACGGGGTCCACTCGGGGGTGGGGGGATTGAGGGTGCGCTCGATCTGCTGTTCGACGCCGCGGACGCCTTCGAGGTATTCGTCGATTTTTTGTTTGTCGCGACCGCTGGCGATGCGCTGGAGGTTTTTGGCGTCCTCGAGGACGAGGTCGACGACGCTGCGGCGGTTTTCGGCGGCGCGGCGGGCTTCGGGGGAGGAGGGGTCGCGGAAGAGGCGGTCGAAGGCGGCGCGGGGGCTGATTTCGGGGGAGATGCGCTGGGTGGGGCTGCTCCAGGAGACAGTGTTGGCGAGGGCGATGGGGTCGTCGCCCGCCATGCCTTGGCGAGGGGGTTCGGTGCCGAGTTCGATGCTGGCGAAGCGGGTGGTTTGGCCGATGCGTTGGGCGATGACTTGATCGACGGAGATCCCGTTGACGTTGTTCTCAATGGCGGTGCCGGTGAGGAAGGCGCCCGTGAGCTTGACGTGGCCTTTGCCGCAACTGTCGAGGCCGCTGAGGACGAGCATGTCGTTTTTGAAGGCGGCGAGGGGCTCAAGGATGGGAGAGAGGGAGAAGTCTTTGCCGACGCCGGTGACATCCCAGGCTTTGGGGAACACGCCGTTGGGCTGGAAGAAGGTGACGAAACGGCGCGGGGGGAGTTGTCTTTGCGCGGCGCGGGCGGTGGGGGTCATGATTTCGAGCCAAGGGAGAGCGAGAGTGGCTCCAACTCCACGGAGGAAGGTGCGGCGTTCGATGCGGGTGCTCATGACGTGGGCATAACGAAAGAAGTGGGGGCGGGTTTGCAGGGAAGCGTTGCATCCTGGCCGATGTTTCAGATCAGGCGACGGGGTGAAGGAAGTGCTGGTGACCTAACGACGGCCTAGGGGTCATAGGCTGTGTCGGTTTTATCAGGGCTTCTGTGCGATGAGGAAGACGTGTTTTTCGGGCCATTGGTCGTATTCCAAGTGGCGGCAGAGGCATCCGGCTTCTGAGATGGTCTGGAGGGTCTTTGGGATGCCGAGGGTGCTGTAGTAGAGGGGCGGTCCCAGGGAGGAGTCCCATTTTTCTTCGGGGGCGTCCAGGCCGCCAGTGGTCCAGATGAAAACTCCGCCCGG